>CAJTQU010000052.1:292-535 GCA_910578665.1 uncultured Muribaculaceae bacterium | reverse complement strand
TTGCTGTGCCATTCTTTTTTCTTCTGCCATTGTTCCGCGCATTTAATCCGTTGAGCATCGCTTCCTTAGTGCGAGTTGTTGCCGGGTTAAACCGTTGCGGTTTGTTCCGCATTCAACAGCAGGCTTTTCATAGTGGTTCCGGATTCTGAGTCCGGTCTTCTGATCAGGTACCTCGTTATTAGTGTTACAGTGTCAATATCGGGCATGGCATCCGTCAGGGAGCATCGTTCCTGTTCCGGTCTA
>CAJTQU010000052.1:0-282 GCA_910578665.1 uncultured Muribaculaceae bacterium | reverse complement strand
GTCGCGCAGCAGATGTTTTATGGGCTCAAGCCGAAAGCACGGTGCATATGTTAAATTGGGCAATTAGAAGTGTTAAATTTTTAGGCGTAGAGTTTGACTAATCGGAAGATGAAGAAGTCGCGGTCCCGGACACCACGCATTTGTGAGCGAAAGATCTTGACTTTAGAGTTGAAAGCCTCGGCTGAGGCATTGGTCGCACGACGACGGAAGTAGTTCAGGATAGTTGGAGCGTGGTTCTTGAATGTTTTGATTACCGAGCGGAAGTTGTTGTTACCCAATGCC
>CAJTQU010000051.1:354-603 GCA_910578665.1 uncultured Muribaculaceae bacterium | reverse complement strand
GGTTCTTTGTAAAGTTACAAAATATATACGACATTGGCAAATAACCAGTTAACCATTAACCGAATATCCCTAATTATGGATCAGTACACCATAAGTACACTTCCTATGAGAAAGAACCCTATAAAATCGGCGCCGGTCCATGCCGATTATTATATTCACCCACTAATCCCACGTATTTATTATGGACTACATTATGATTGAGCGAACCGTATATGACGCTATGGTCACTGCTCTTAAAGAATGTCGCCA
>CAJTQU010000051.1:0-230 GCA_910578665.1 uncultured Muribaculaceae bacterium | reverse complement strand
GCAAAATCGGATACACTTTGATTGAAGGAAAGGTTTACTATCCTGCCGATGAGATTGGCAGATTTCTGAATGACAATTATGAGAAATATGGCTGGGAATATACCCTTGCAGACAAAAGAGGAGCGGAAAGAGATCTTCACTATACTCAGAGATATCAATGCTGTAGCCAATGAACTCACTGAGAAATCCCGGCCTTTGTTTGACGGCGTAAGATTTCTCTCCGACTCCGA
>CAJTQU010000050.1 GCA_910578665.1 uncultured Muribaculaceae bacterium | reverse complement strand
TCACGGACTATCTGCTTCTGCTGAAAATTGGCGGTGAATGGAAATGTGTAGCCAAGGCCTATAATCAAAACTCGAATACGATACAAAATAAATAGAAACAATGAGTAAAAGAATTGTCATATTAAACGGAAGTCCACGTATGAAAGGCAATACGATAGGACTGGTGGAAGCCTTCAAGCAAGGTGCGGAAGAAGCTGGACATACGGTGGAAGTTTTCAATTTGCAACGGATGGACATTCATCCTTGTTTGGGATGTCTGGGCGGTGGACGCGATTCAAAAAGCCCTTGTCTGCAGAAATTGCGTTTTACTCATGGCAGCAGAAGGCAATACACCGGATAACTTTGAGCCTGTAGAGCATTACTATCATGCTTTGCTTCGTCACCTCGGCTGGGAAAATCTAGGCGAAGTATATGCTGGCGGCGTTATGCAGATTGGCGATATTGCTGGACATCCTTCGTTGGAAAAGGCATATTCATTAGGTAAAAGCATCTGAAACGGTGAAAGCATTATTGGTAAACGGCAGCCCTCACAAAGACGGATGTACTTTTACGGCATTAACTGAGGTCGTTCGTACTTTGCATAAACATGATATTGAAACTGATATGCTGTATCTTG
>CAJTQU010000049.1 GCA_910578665.1 uncultured Muribaculaceae bacterium | reverse complement strand
TGTCAATGCGGCTCGGAAAATTCCCTAATATGCTAAGGAATTTCCTGTCGGTGTAATTTCCACGACGGTGTTGTGGTTGTATTTTGCATTGGTTTTGATATTGATTTACGGAATGATTAAATGACTGAATGATTAGATGATTAGTCACTCAGTCATTTTGTCATCTAAATGATTAATCATTCAGTCATCAATTCATCGAATCATTTAATCATCCGGATGATTGGTCACTTTGTCATTCAGTCATTTCATCATTGATGTTAGAGGGCGTTATCGGGAGATGATAGGTGGAGCGTTTTGGGATTACAGGTAATACCTAAACATAAACTCGCTCCACCCTAAAACGACCTCCTATGGCAATGAGAAAAACAAAGAGCGGTCACGGCAGTGACTGCGGTTTCGGCAGTGGCTTTTCGGAGAAAAAGGAATCCCGAAACATATCCTTGCACTCCTTTTTTCTCATCGTCATAATGACGATAGTCAGTGTAATGACAGTATTCGTTTAAGTCAACACATCCACTGCAATGACTGTAGCAATTTAGTGATTATATCCGACCGTCGGGAGAGAGCCTTTTGAGGTAGTTAGACGGTATCTTGCCGATTACGAAAATCCGATTTTTCTCATTGTCCCCCTTGCATTCTTTGCACTTTTGCACAATCAAGGGTCAGCTTCATCAAGGAATAAGGGTGTGTGGTATCTGTGTTATTTCAATATTACCCCGTGGCATTTTTGACACTTTGGCATTTT
>CAJTQU010000048.1 GCA_910578665.1 uncultured Muribaculaceae bacterium | reverse complement strand
CAGGCCCACGGGCCAGCAGATAGGCGGGGACCCCCACCAGCCCGCCGCCTCCGAAGCAAATAAGCTGCCGCTTGGTGAGGTTGAACGCCAGCTTGGTCTTGACCCTGGAAAGGTCATTGGGAACATCCACATAGGGTATGGCCGATCACTCCTTTCCGTACCCCGTCACTTCTGGACGCGGTGTCCAGAGGCCGGGGTACATTCCACCTCGTTCCCCCACACGTCCCAGCCGGGGGAGGTCCGCCGGGCGAACAGCTCCACCCGTGGCACGTCGCCCAGGAGGGCCACAATTTTCTCGCAGGCCTCGCCCGGCTTTTTGCTGTGGGCCTCGATGGGGGATGGATTGATGGACATTGGCGGCCTGCCGCCGGGGACGGCCCCGCGTCGCCAGCAGGCACACCTCCGCGTTGGACTTGGTCCAGAAGCCCAGGCCGTAAAACCAGCTATCCGCCTTGCGGTTCTTTTTCAGCCAGACAAAGGCCACGCTCTTATACTGAAAGCCCCACGCCTTGATCAGCCGCAGGGCCTCCGGGAGCTGGGGGAACGTGGCCCACAGGAACAGGGCGCAGTCCGGGGCGGCCAGCTCCGCCACGGGGAGGGCGCACAGGTCGTCGATAGTCATGGTGGGGTAGTGCCTCTCTGCCGCCCCTTGCAAATTCTTTTGGGAGTACCGCCAGGGCGGGTCCGCGTAGATCACAGCGTATTTCCCGATAAAATCCCTCCTTTCCGCTCCGCTCTGGACACCGTGTCCAGAGGCCGGGGGCCTAATGCGCCCCCAGGACGCTC
>CAJTQU010000047.1:816-1032 GCA_910578665.1 uncultured Muribaculaceae bacterium | reverse complement strand
TACCGCAGCATCGGCATCCTGCCCTACCTGATGCTCCGTCAGAAATCCTACTACAAGGAATCAGACGTGGAAAAATTTCTCTCGGAGCATCTTGACGAAATCAACAAGGATCGGGTCGAGGCTTACAAGGCCCGCATCAGATAATCAATGTCTCACCATTAAAACATTTTTCAAATGGCAAAGAAAACAACTGAAAAGGACGTGCTGTGCATCTAA
>CAJTQU010000047.1:0-801 GCA_910578665.1 uncultured Muribaculaceae bacterium | reverse complement strand
CCAGGTAGAGCAATTGAAAAGGGACCCACCCCATGGGTAAGTTCAACCGGATATCGTTGATTAGAAAGAACGACATCAACGATTCCACAAAATGCTACACATGGAGGAAAAAACATCCATTATTCTGTCTCATCGCCGCGAGGGGATGAGCATCCGCGAGATAGCGCGCCGCAACGGCATGAGCCGCAAGACCGTGCGCAAGTATCTGCGCGAGTTCGATAGAGAGACAGGCCCGTCACCGACAGAGCGGGAGGTTGACGATTATCTGCTGACCAGGCCGAAGTATGACAGCAGCGGACGCGTCAGGCGTGTCGTGACCGATGATGTCCGCCGTCGCATCGATGGTTTTATCGCCCGCAACCGTGAGAACGTCGCTGCCGGATTGCACAAGCAGCAGATGCGCAAGCTCGATATGTGGCGACGTCTTCAGGACGATGGCGTGCGTATCGCCTATTCCACAGTATGTCAGTATGTCCGTGCGCTGGAGGCAGCGCCGAAGTCGCAAGAAAAGCCTGCAAAGGCATATATCCGTCAGGACTATGAGCCTGGATTCCGTTGCGAGTTCGACTGGGGCGTGCTTACCCTGTGGATCGGTGGAGTCAGGACTCGCCTTCACATGGCGGTATTCACCCTCGACCACAGCAATATGCGCAAGGCATATCTGTTTTCGCGCGAAGATACCCTGGCTCTTATGGAAGCCCACCGCAACTGCTTCCGGGAGTTGGGGGGCACCCCGCGCGTGATGGCCTATGACAACATGCGTACCGCCGTAAAGAAGTTCCTCGGGCGCGACCGCGAGCA
>CAJTQU010000046.1 GCA_910578665.1 uncultured Muribaculaceae bacterium | reverse complement strand
TTCCGTAACCAGATTTGTCGCGTGAGTTGTTAGTAACTCACTATATCACAACGCCTTGTTTTGCCATTCGTACTAATTTCGTCACCTATATGGTGTGGTTACGAACAAGTAACGTAGCGACGTCTTGACTTGGCTTCGGCAAGGATTGTGGTGGCGTTGGAGATAATCGGCAGCTTAAATGAAACCTCTGTAAATCAATTCTATTACTTCATTCTTCTGTATTCCACTTTTTTGTAGTAACTTTGTGGGCAAAAATTACGAAAAAATCGGGTCAAGCCGAAATCCTAGTGCATGGAATTTTTAGGAAAGTGTTAAATTTGTATCATGAAAACTTCTGAAGCATTCTGGATGTTCCTGCCGCAAGGTCTGGACGAGCTGTTTGAGATGGTGCGCTTCGAACGCACAGAGCAAGCATATGACATATGGCTTGACGAAAAGAAGAAACTGTCTGATGAAGACTATCGTAATCCGCACATAGTTGCGCGAGGCTATACAGAATACGTTACAATACAAGACTATCCGATGCGCGGACGCCCCGTATTCCTGCACATGCGCAAGAACAAATGGTGGGACAAGCAGACCAATGAAATCTTCAGTTACAACCTCGAGCTCCCCAATGAGGAAGGCACACGGCTCAGCGCCGAGTTCGTGGCTTTTTTAAAAGACGAAGGTGGAGACGACAGCACTGTCGATTAAGCATATAGCGCAGATGTACTGCGTCAACGGCAAGCATTTTGCCGACTTATATCGCAACAAGATAAGCGGTTACGCCGACTGGTGCGAACAGGAGCTTGGTTGTGGGTTCTATTTCAATGCCGCCAATATTGGTCCGTACATGAGCCTTGACGAGACGTGTCTGAGCAACGGCGAGGTATGGACGTTCCTGACCAACAAGGACGGCCACGGATGCAAGGGAACACTTGCGGCAGCCATTCCTGGAACAAAGAGTGACGAAATTATATCCATACTCATCGGAGCTATGGGGAAATCAATCAGACGCAGGGTCAAGGAAGTGACCTGCGATCTTTCGCCATCAATGATGCTCAT
>CAJTQU010000045.1 GCA_910578665.1 uncultured Muribaculaceae bacterium | reverse complement strand
GTCATATGCACTCCTGTTTAAATCCGGTGGAGTTTGTATTAGAATTGTTCTGTATATTTTAGATTTATTCTATTATATAAGAAATAAAATGTCAAGCCTTATTTTGTCTATATCACGGAAAGGCAGGTTTTAATATGTAAATGGACAGTCGGGCCGACGGGTCCGGCTGTTGATTTATGCAGAAATAAACCAGGACTGCAACGAAAAAGAAATTGGGCACAGGATGCCAGAAAGGAGGCTCTATATGGGCAAGGAGATGATAGTAGACATCGAGTACGCCGGGTATGTGTTCGTAGGCTGGGCGGCCGGCCGATTTAAGACAGAGCGTGGAGAAATGATGCCATACGCAAACATGTTTGTTCTCTCTCCTGTCAGCAGCTACGAGTCCGATGACTACCAGGCAATGGGCATGAAAGCAGAGAAAAAGAAATGCCTGTCCCCGGAGGTCTGGGCGGATTTGGAGCCCGGAGACCGAGTGAAGCTGTTCTTCGATGACAAAAACCGTGTCGTCATGGCGGCGTTAGATCAGTAAGCAGCGCGTAAACCACCCCGGGGGTCGCTCCCCCGGGGTGCCCCCCGGCGTTAACAGGGGGGCACAACCTACAGACTACCGCAGGGGGGCTTTACCGTGGAGAATAATTTGAATGAAAACGTAGTCATTTACGACTGGCTGTCCTTTACTACCAAGCAGCACACGCCGGAGCAGGTGATAGCAGCCCTGGGCCTGTCAGAATGTCCATGGTCTGACATTACCGGCGCGCACGGCTATATGGACCGTAAATACTTCGGCAATATCTCCATTCACTACAACGGCCGCGAGGATATGGGTGTGTGGTGCGAGATGTCCGGCCAAGGCTGCCGGAACTTTGAGGACCTGACCACATTATCCGATAAGTGGCAGACCCTGTTTGCTTTCATATACAGTAACAGTTTGCATATAACCCGGCTGGACGTAGCGTTTGACGATCATACCGGGATTTTAGATATAGAGCGTATCGCCCAGGACACCCAGGAGCAGCGGTTTGTGAGCCGGATGAAATACTGGGAGGTGGTGCGCAGCAGCGGCGGCACAAGCTGTCAGATCGGGAGCCCTAAGAGTAAGGTTCTTGTCCGTATTTACGACAAGGCGGCAGAGCGAGGCTTCACCGATGGCCGCCATTGGGTGCGTGTGGAGCTTCAGCTCCGGGACAAGCGAGCGGAGGAGTTTCTGAAAATACCCATGCGTATTGGCGAGGCCTTCGCCGGAGTGCTCCTGAACTATCTGCGCTTTGTGGAGCCGGACACAAGCGACAGCAACAAGTCCCGCTGGAAGATGACGGACTATTGGGCGGCTCTGGTAGGCGATATAGGCCGGATCAAGATATTCA
>CAJTQU010000044.1 GCA_910578665.1 uncultured Muribaculaceae bacterium | reverse complement strand
ATTGTGTATCAGTGCGATACAGCTATGCCTGCTCAAAAATTACCGAACTGTTGTAATAGATAAGCGGACGGCTTGTGATACGGCGCATAACATGTTGGAATATAGAGATTAATCCAAAGTTATATTGGTATTGGCTATCACAGGTATTTGCTCATTGTATTTATGAAAGATTTTGCAGCCATTGATTTTGAAACGGCCAACGGATATCGCTCAAGTGTGTGCAGCGTGGGCATAGTTATAGTACGTGACGGTTGTGTGCAGGATCGGTTTTACCGTCTCATCCATCCTGTTCCGAATTATTATAACCCCATGAATACTCGTATACACGGCCTTACAAGAGATGATACGGATAGTGCGGATTATTTTCCAGAGGTCTGGGCTTCGGTCGTGCCCAAAATAGAAGGGCTGCCTCTGGTGGCACACAATAGTTCTTTTGACGAAGGATGTCTTAAAGCGGTGTTCGAACGATTTGAAATGGACTATCCGCGTTATGAGTTTCATTGTACGTGCAGAGCCTCACGGCGTGTGTTCGGACATGCTCTGGTTAATCACAAGCTAGATACTGTGGCTAAGAAGTGCGGCTTTAATCTCGACAACCATCACAATGCGCTGGCCGATGCCGAGGCTTGCGCTGCGATAGCCATGGCTATTTTGTAGCACGTCATTTATGAATGTTGTCCTAAACCACCGGATATGATGTCGTTTATGGATTTGGAGATGTCTATATTCGTATGAATGGAAGATTTTTTGTAATTTTGCAGACTGTAGCCGGCGGAGTTGGTAACTTACGCGCGGCTCTTTATGATAGAAACGCTAATAATTATAGATGAATAAAGTATTTCAAGCATATTTGCGCGGCCTGCTTGTTGCCGTGATTTCTGTATTGTGTTTTGTTGGTTCGGTTGCCGCAAACAATTATGTGGTGGTCATAGATGCCGGGCATGGCGGTAAGGACCATGGTGCTATCGATAACAATGTGCGTGAGAAAGACATCAATCTCGGTGTGGCGTTAAAGCTCGGTAACCTGATAAAGAAAAATAATAAGAATGTCAAGGTTGTATATACGCGTGACAAGGATGAATATCTCACTCTGCAGCAGCGTGCCAGCATAGCGAATAAGAGTAAGGGAGACCTGTTTATATCCATCCACACCAACTCTGTAGACAAGACTAATCCTAATCGTGCGAGTGTGGCAGGGGCGTCTACTTACACTCTTGGTCTGAATAAGGGTGATAGCAATATGGATGTTGCACGCCGTGAAAACAGCGTTATGACGCTGGAAGATAATTTCGAGACAAAGTATAAAGGCTTTGATCCTAATTCTGACGAATCGTACATAATATTTGAGATGGCCCAGAAGGCCAATATGTCGCAAAGTGTAAAATTTGCGAACGAAGTGCAGAAGCAGCTGACTAATACGGCCAAACGTAAAAACCGGGGAGTGCGCCAGGCTGGTTTTTGGGTGCTATGGGCTACATCGATGCCTTCTGTGCTGGTAGAGTTGGATTTTATTTGCAATCCCAATTCGGCCAAATATCTTGCTTCTGATTCTGGACAAAAACAACTTGCGCAGGGCATATCTAATGCGGTGAATAATTATTTCAAAGCATTGGCACAACATAATAAGAACCGTCTTAAGGCAGAGGTAGATAAGGACGCAGATGATGCCGGTGCCGGTTTTTCGGCAGATGCAGAAGGTGTGATGCTAGCTTCGTCGATGCCTAAGAGCGAGCGTAAGACAACCGGGGTGGCGATGCCTGTGGAGCGTACGCGCCGGCCTGGCGCGCGCCGGCGTCGTTCTGACGCTTCGAGAGAAAAGTCGGAACGCCAGCGGTATGCCGTGGCGGTTATACAGGAGGAAGAAGTTTATGTGGATAATTCACAGTTGAAACTCGTACAAGAAGAAGTGGCACAGGTGGCAGAACCTGTTAAGAATAAGGCAGAGGGTAAGAAAAAGACCCCTGTATCGAAGAAGGTGTCTTCAGGCGGTTCTAAGAAGATGAAAGTGAACATGGCATCCTCCGTGAAGACGTCTGCCAAGAGTGATACGGGAAAGGCTCTGGCGTCTAATTCATCTAAAAATAAAAAGGGTAAGAACCGTGTTAAGAATAGCGACGGCCAGGATTTGCGCAAGACACCGGCCCGTTTGCAAAAGATGGCTACGGTATATAAGATACAGATACTCTCGTCAAGTGAATTGCTGAAAGCTAACAATACTCTGTTTTGCGGCCTTTCGCCAGTGACTTGTATCAAAGAGGGTGGCGAGTATAAGTATGTTTACGGAGAGTCAACAAACCGCAACGAGATATACCAGATGCTTGCAGATGTGCAGAAGAATATCCCAGATGCGGTTGTAATAAAGGTGAGAAAAGGAATAAGCCCTGAATAAATGTTTTTACCAGGGACAAAGAATAAGAAAACCATGAAAAAGATTTTTTCTAAGGAATTGGTAATAGGCGTATGCGTTATCTTTGCGCTTGCAATGCTATTTTTCGGCATTAATTACCTTAAAGGAGTTAACCTGTTTAAGCCAGCCAATTTCTATTGTGTGAATTATGACAATGTGGCCGGTCTGGAGACAGCGGCGCCGGTCATCATAGACGGCTATAAAGTAGGTCAGGTTAGAGACATAGAATTTAACTATGAAAAGCCCGGGACAATCAAGGTGACACTTGCGCTGAATGAGAATCTGCGTGTACCGGAAGATTCATATGCAGTCATAGAGCAAGGGCTTCTTAATGGCGCGTCTGTCGTATTGCGTATGGGCAAGAGCCGTAATATGATTCCTGTGGGAGGCGACATTAAAGGTTCGCTCGGTAAAGATATGATGGGTACAGTCACAGGTGAAATCATGCCTCAGGTAACGGACATGCTCCCCGTTGTAAATTCGCTGCTTGCCAACCTTAACCAGACAGCTGCTAATATTAACACTCTTTCATCTAATCCTGCTCTTGCTGTCTCTATTGCGCGCTTGAGCGAGATTACGGATAATCTGGCACGACTTACAGCTTCGCTTAACCAGTCTTTGGGCAGTGGTGTGCCCTCAATAGTCAGCAATACAGCGCATATAACCACACAGCTTGATTCTGTGGCACGTGATCTGTCAGTTCTTTCATCCGAGCTTAAATCACTGCCTATTGCCGGCACTATGGATAATGTGGAAGCAACAACGGCAAATCTGCGCAAAATGTCTGATGAATTGAATAACCCAAACGGAACTCTCGGACTGCTTATGCGTGATCCGGAACTCTACAGACAGTTAAACCGTGTTACCGCGGATATTGATTCGCTTATAGTTGACATTAAGAAGAATCCTAAGAGATATATCAGTATCAAGTTGCTTTGACAATAAGCTGATAGGTCATAATTTGTCTAGTCCGGAAAAGTGTTGACCGTCAGATTCAACATTTTTTAGTAAAAT
>CAJTQU010000043.1 GCA_910578665.1 uncultured Muribaculaceae bacterium | reverse complement strand
GTCCCGTGCGCTGATGGTGTCTGATTACATGCCAGTAACAGTGTGCCATCTTAAACTTGTTGGACGACCGGGAGCCTTTAGATACTCTGTATAACGCCGTCACTACACACTGGTTATGTGCTGTCACTCCTTTCTTGAGAATGTCGAGCCAGAAACAAAAATCTTCCTGTGTGATATCCTTGAATCGGGTGTTGCCGACAACACTCCGCTTTATTATCGCTGTCAGGAATGGAATATGGTTCGACTTCAGTATATCGTTGTAACCTACCATCTTCTTGGTCGCCACTATACGCCCGCTTCTGGAATTTCCCCCGGAAATCTTCTCATAATACGAATATACGAAATCATAGCCGTTGGCCTCTATAAAATCCATCTGCACCCTTAGTTTGTCGGGCAACCATAGGTCATCGCTGTCTAAAAATGCTATATACTGTCCCAAAGCCCTGTCAAGGCCCATGTTTCGCGCCTCAGAAGGGCCACCGTAGTGGATATCGGTCCGCATGGCTATAATCCTGCTGTCGCGGGCCGCATATTGTCTTATCACCCCCGGTGTGCCGTCCGTAGAGCCGTCATCGGTTATTATGAGCTCCCAGTCGGTATAGCTTTGCGACAATACCGATTCTATCATTGCTCCAATAGTTTTCTCGGAGTTATAGCATGCCACTATCACCGATACGGCAGGAAGGCTACTTTCCGGCATAGTTTCTGGAGCCTCCGGCACACTTTCGCCTATTTCATGTTCTTCATGATTTTCATCTGTGAAGACACGGCTGAGCAACAGATACGCGGGAACAGCAACGGCAAGCGCCACGGCAAGCGTAAGTGGAGCGCTCTCTATTCCGCACAACGCCGTCACCGCCTTGGCCATACAACACAACACCCCCGACACCGGCAGCAGACGCCACACCAGACGCAGTGGAAGCAGCTGCGCCACACTTAGACCAGTGGCACCCGATACCATCAGCAGGAGAGACACCACACACATAATTCTTGTGAAGACCGACACTGCCGCAATAACCGTAAGCGATGGAAAATACATCACCGCCAGCCAGTCAAGACCCACAAGCGCGACAGCCGTCACCAGGTGCGCCCTTGCAAAGCCGCGCGAGAGCCCCAGTGCTGTCATAAGAGGGAAAAACGGTACCACCAACACAAAACATATCAGCGAAGACAACCGAAACAATACAGCTCCGCAACGGTAGCTCTCGCCGAAAAGCGTCGTCATAATCTCAGGTGCAAAAACCATACAGAACACAGCCACAGGCCACACCACCATTGCCGACTTATAAACCGACCGGCGCCATAAGCCTATGCATTCCTCCCTGTCAGTCATAGACAGTCTCGAAAGCTCCGGCAAAAGCACAGCCCCAACGGCCGACATCACTACCAACGCCAGCGGCATCTCACGAAATCCATTGGTAAACACCGCAAATTCGCCTGCTCCGAAATAGCGGCTTACAAAAAACTGGCTCGCCGAAGATATCACAAAGCCATATATCCCCGCATAGAACACCGGCAGCGCAAACCTCAGGAAATCGCCGTATCCCGGGCCGCTCCCCGACTGAGCTACACCGATGAACGGCCGGTAGGAAAGCCAGAGACCCCACGCCGCCGACACCACCGATGCCGCAGCAAAGGCTCCGGTAACCGCCAGCGGACTGCCTCCGCACATCCGGGCTGCGCACACCACACACAGCAGCGTCAGCAATCGGCTCATACACACGTAAAGAGCCAGCTGACCCGAGCGCCTGCAGGCCATCAGCACTCCCTCCACGCCGGCCACCGGCATCATGACCACCGGCACCACCGAAAACAGACGCAGACACGGTCCGAGAGCCGCATTGCCCAGCAGCCCGGCCAAACCGTCTGAAAAAACAAACAGCGTGAGAGAAAACACACACCCCATGGCGATGCTCATCACCGTAAGCTTCAACACTACGGCCCGTCCTTCGCCGGGAGCCGTTCTCGCCAGAAAATATGAATAGCACGACGGCAGACCCAGCGAGAAAAGCACCAGCAGGGTGCCGTAAACATATAATACCTGAAGATATGTGCCGTAAGCCTCCGGCTCCATCATACGGCTCAAAGCCATGGCTATGAATACCGACAGGCTCATCGACACCCCCTTCGACACGCCCACCTTCACGGTCTCGGCCGAACGCCCCCCGCGCAGAGCCTGGAAGTATGCCGCCGCAGCCCCCGCCATCAGAGAGCCCAGTATTTCAGATTAGTCACTTTTCCGCGGTACACTCCGTGCAAATCCGCAAGCAGGGTTTCAGGACCCGATGAAAGCCGTTCAAACCACGTTTCGTCCAGACCCGTATAGCAGTCATGGTTCACGGCTACTATCACAGCGTCATACACACCTTCCGGACCCTCCTTCAGCTCCAGACTATACATGCGCTTCACAGCCTCGCCGTCCACCATCCGGTCCACTACATCACAGTCTATGCCGTGAGCCTCCAGCAGGGCTATCATCTCTGCCACGCCGCTGTTTCGTACGTCGTCTGAGTTACGTTTATACGCAATTCCAAGCACCAACGCGCGCGGACGTCCCTTCTTCCGGGCATCGGCCGGTATGTGCGCCGCCACCGAATCGGCCACGTAGCCGGGCATCATCTCGTTCACAGAGCATCCCATGCGGGTTAACGGCATGTCTATTCCGGCACGTCGGGCCTCCGACATCAGGTAATAAGGGTCCACCGGTATACAATGACCGCCTACAAGCCCCGGCGAATAGGGGGTGAAGTTCCATTTGGTTGCGGCAAGCTCAACAACTTCGCCAAAATCTATCCCCATCCGGCCAAAGGTCACCGACATTTCATTCATCAGGGCTATGTTCATGCACCTCTGTATGTTTTCCAGAAGCTTTGCCGCCTCGGCCGAACGTATGCTGCGCGCTTTGTGGAGCGGAGCGCTTACCGCATGGCTGTAAACACGCTCTATTTCCGCTGTGGCTTCCTCATCGCAGCCCGCAATGATTTTTGATATATTCGCAACCTCGTGAAGGGCATCTGTGGGATTTATACGCTCCGGTGAATATCCGGCCTTGAATTCACTGCCGCACTTAAGCCCCGAAATCTCCTCGAGCAGAGGCACGCACACATTCTCTGTACACCCCGGAAATACCGTTGATTCATAAACCACATAGTCGCCCGGCTTAAGCATCCCTCCGACAGTTCTTGTCGCTGCCAGAAGTTGACTCAGGTCGGGATTATTGCTGCTGTCCACCGGAGTGCCCACAGTTATTATGTAGAACGACGCGTTGGCAATATCTCCTTCGCAATCAGTCAGCTCGAGCCGTCCGGCATCGCCGCTCTCCGGCCTGAGTGGCGATATAGGCTCTGAAATGCAATCTGTTGCGTGTGGATTGATGTCATACCCTACGACATTGAAGTGGCGCGACAGCGCCAGGGCAAGCGGCCTGCCCACATAACCCATGCCTATCACCGCCACCGAGGTCTGGCGCGAGTTCAGACGGCCGTATATATTAAAAGTCATCTTGTACTTCACTCACTAACAATGATTCGGTAAAATTTGAGGTTGTTCAGCCTTGGCTAAGCCGCTAACTGAGCCAACCGATGATTTATTTTCTTAATT
>CAJTQU010000042.1 GCA_910578665.1 uncultured Muribaculaceae bacterium | reverse complement strand
GTTGTTGTATCTTATTGATATTCAATTGAATATGCAAATTTTACCGAACTATTGATTAATCGTAACGCAGAAAATTACCGCGCGCGTCAAATTCCATGTCAAGGCCGTTTGACAGTTCAACCTCATAGCCGGAGCGCTTCTTCTCTATACCTATCACGCGCAAACCTTTATGGTTTGTTTTCACATACTTAAGGATTGCTGCCGGTATAACTTTAGGAGGAACGCTGCCGGATTCGGACACCTCGACCTCTTTCCAATTGCCGCTATTGTCAAACTTTACCTCCGTGCCATCATTTAGAATAACCTCATATTCGCTGACACGCCCCCAATCCTTATCGATTTTAATCAGGCTCATCTTACTTTTAAAGTTATTCTTCAGCATGGTGCGCGCTGCCACCGGAAGATCCGCTATATTCCGCGAATATCCGTCCGCTGCCGAAACACTGAGCACAGACATTATACACAGTGCGAAAATCATCAATGTCTTTCTCATAAGTCAAATATAATTTATAGTTATCATTGAAATAAAATACTGTCCTATATATAACGTATAAAAGGGGCTGATTGATTCAACCGGCAGATATTTTTTTAGGCAGACGGGTGTCTGAGACCGTCCTGACGTCTACATCGCCCACAGGCCTGAGCATCTTTGCCACGCCCCAGGCTGTAAAGGCCACTACCGCCAGAGGGAATAAAGACCCATAACTGCCCGTGATTTCCATCGTAATAAAAGTAGCCATAAACGGTGCCCTGATTATAGCCGCCATAGCCCCGGCCATAGCCAGATAAGCAATCTGGCTATGGGGTATGCCCAACCCCATAGCGTCTGTGGCATACGATGCCAGCAATCCGGCCATACAGCCGGCAAAGAGCGTGGGCGCATATGAGCCGGCCACACCGCCGCCGCAATTGGTAAGAGTGACAGCCACACCTTTCACCAACAATATAGCGGCTAGAAAAACCGGAAGAATCCATGGAGCAGCCATGCCGCCAAACAACGTGTAACGTGTCAGACCGGAGGTAGTTCCTGAAAGGATCTGGCCCACGACGCCGTAGCCCTCTCCATACAGCAGGGGCAGAAAAATCACGAACACGCCCAGAAGCACTCCAGCCACAGTATTTCTAAGCCATGGCAGCGATATCCGATCCAGACAACGCCTGGTGGCCGACGCGCAGGCTCTATACCACAATGAATACAGCCCCAGCGCGCCACCCAGCAGAAGGATGACAGGCAGATGGCACCAGTCAAAAGCCGGCATGGCACCGGCCACCGACAAATCATACAGAGAGCCGGAAAAGGCGCACGCGGTGGCTGACGCAGTCATACAGCATGTAGCCAGCGCTATCAGCGTGATTGCTGACAATGACACCCCGATCACTTCGAGCGCAAAGAAAAATCCGCCCAACGGGGCTTTAAATATGGCTGCTATCCCGGCAGCGGCACCGCACACCATCATAGCCCGTGTCATAGAAGCAGGCAGACGGCACATACGGGCCACACCAGACCCTATGGCTCCTCCCGAATAAGCTATCGGCCCTTCAGATCCGGCAGAGCCTCCAAGCCCTACGGTTAGCGCACAGGCGAATACAGGCTGGTAGGCCAATTGATGCGGCAGCACGTAATCATGCTTCTTAAGCAATCCTTTTATCTTTTCTGTGCCCCGGTTGATGCTACGGTGGAACAGATGCCGCTGCATAGCGCCCACAAGTATCAAGGCGCCGGCAGGAGCTATGGCAAACACCCAGCTGTAATGTCCCGGTACGGCATAGACAACAGTATAAGCCGATACCGACTGTATCAAGAATTTCAGACACCAGGCACCGAATCCGGTCAATACCCCCACCACTACTGAGGCGAAAAGCATGACAAAGGTACGCGACCCCAGCTTTTCGCACCAAATTGCGACCCTGACGCCGCCACGACATAATAGCGGACGGATTATTCTTCGATACAAATTCATTTTTCATAAGCCGTCAGGGCCGTATTACAACCCACATCACGACAAAAATTAAACATCCCACCTCGCAGCCATGTTCAATTTCATGTCTCAGCCATACGAGAAAGAGGGGGTTTTTAATTTATATCTCAAAACATCGTCAAAAAAATTAAAAATATTTTTGATGGCAAATATTTGATTATCAAATATTTAATGCAAAAGCACGATTTTTTTGAAAATTTATTGCGAAAACATTTGGTGGAACCAAAAAAAGTCCCTAACTTTGCACTCGCAATCGGGAAGCAACGGGGTTGCCAACCGAGAGACAGCAGAGGCTGTTTCACAAAAGCAAAATCATGGTGCGGTAGTTCAGTCGGTTAGAATACTAGCCTGTCACGCTAGGGGTCGCGGGTTCGAGTCCCGTCCGCACCGCCGAGGAGAGAGGAAGAGTAGCAGTGTAAACATTTCGTTTCCTGCTACTCTTTTTTTCATATTCGATTACATCAGAGTGACAATAATTATCCAGCCGGGCTAACAGACGGAATCCACTTGTCGCTACGCAGCCGCAATAAAAAGATCGAACCACGAAACATCAGTTCGACACACATAGCGAGCCATACACCATCCAATCCCATACCAGAAACCAGAACCGCTGACAGCGGCACACGGACAAGCCATATGCTGCCGAAATTCATCATAGCCGGCACCACCGTATGCCCTACTCCCACAAACGCGCCATAAGCCACTATAGAAGCCGCAAACATAGGCTCGGCCCATGCTTCTATACGCAATATGCCCACACCCATGCTCTGGATTTCAGCCACAGGACTGAGCAAAGCCATTACCCACGGCGCCCCCAGCCACATCAGCACCCCCATGACAGACATAACTACCATGCCCAACGCCACCGAAATATAGGCAAACCGGCGCACGAGGTCCCTGCGGCCGGCACCGAGGCTCTGGCCGGTAAGCGTAGTGGCAGCGTCACCTATACCGTATCCCGGCATATAACACAGACTCTCGGCCACAACGGCAAATCCGTTGGCCGCTATGGCATACATCCCTAACGGGGCCACAATAACAGTAACCGCTATCTGGGCGCCGCATATCACGATATGCTCCAGCCCCATAGGCGCCGATATGCGCACAGCTTTTGACACCACGCCTTTGGTAAGACGAAAACTACCCCTCCGTCCCCACAGACGCAATCCCGGCTGGCGCACACAGAGATAATATAACATCAGCGCCGCAGAAACAGCCTCGGCAAGCACAGTGCCTAAAGCCGCGCCCAGCACCCCCAGCCCGGCACCGGGCACAGTAAGCGTCAAACCACACAGCGACAAATCCCGGGATGGGAATATAAGCAATGCATTAAACACACAGTCAAGCACGCACATGAGAGTACTGATAAGGCTCGGCACTTTCATATTGCCGGCACACCGCAGAGCCGCTCCTCCCATATAATTAAGCGTAAGTAGCGGCAAAGCTAGCACGAACACGAGAAAATACACAGTGGCCGGACGACAGACCCCGCCTGTGCCGCCAAGCCAGTGAGGCAGCCCGGGCGCTATGGAAAGACCGATAACCATAGCCATGAACCCGAACAACAACGAACCTGACAAACCCTGTCGCAACACATGGCGCGCACCTTCAAAATCACCAGCTCCTACACGGTGAGCTATCTGCACAGAAAAACCGGAAGTTATAGCCGAACACGTGCCCCAGAAAAGCCACAAGGTAGCAGACACCAAACCTATGGAGGCACTTGCCTCCGCACCCAGATGCCCCACCATAGCCGCATCTATATACTGCATGGCTATACTAGACAATTGAGCGAGCATAGCCGGCAGAGCCAACATGACGGTAAGACGAAGCTGCTGTCGCAACGACATCCTGCGCCCTTCGCGTATCATACTTATAGCATGCGACATAAACAGCTAATTCATACAGCCGGCCAAGCCTCGTACATCCAGACACAGAAGGCGAGCCGTAACCGATACAAAATTACTAAAATCCAAGCAGCCGCGCAAAACAACTTTCCCATTCATCAATCACAGTCTTGAAACCAGATCCTGCACGAAAATCAAATTTACACATATAATACACTAATACACCTACTTTAAACCGACGGTTAACTCTGCACAGATTAAAAAACAGCTCAAAACTTGCCACAACCGAAAAAAACTATTAACTTTGCACCGCATTCCAGCCGTGTGCTAAAAACACAGCTGAATACATGAAGATTGTCTTATGGTGTAATGGTAGCACAACAGTTTTTGGTTCTGTTTGTCCAGGTTCGAGTCCTGGTAAGACAACACAAAAATACGGGCTAAGTCTTTATGACTTAGCCCGTATTTTATGTTAAAACCACCGCCGACACACGGCTCTT
This sequence comes from uncultured Muribaculaceae bacterium, assembly GCA_910578665.1. Lineage (GTDB taxonomy): Bacteria > Bacteroidota > Bacteroidia > Bacteroidales > Muribaculaceae > Lepagella. Next base: position 77 of record CAJTQU010000042.1, on the reverse strand, counting down.
TCAGGCGCATGGTAATAAACCAGTGTAAGAGAAATAAAAATTGTACCTTTGCGGAAAATAAAATCTGCAATGGAAAA
>CAJTQU010000041.1 GCA_910578665.1 uncultured Muribaculaceae bacterium | reverse complement strand
GGCACTATCTGGTGCCGGCCGCCAATTGTGTGGTATTTATTAATTCGTTGGTTGTGGAATATGCAATTATTTGTCTCCTTTGACTGCTGCGATGCCGGGCAGTGTTTTACCCTCGATGGCTTCAAGAAGAGCGCCTCCGCCGGTTGAGACATAGCTTACAGAGTCGGCCATGCCGAACTTGTTGACGCATGCCACCGAGTCGCCGCCGCCTACTAGTGAGAATGCGCCATTTGTTGTGGCCTCTACGATAGCTTCTGCTATTGCGCGTGAACCACCTGCGAAGTTGTCAAACTCAAATACACCGGCCGGACCGTTCCATAATATTGTTTTTGCCGGCAATATTGCTTTTCGGAATTCGTTGATTGTATCCGGACCTGCGTCAAGGCCCTGCCATCCGTCAGGTATGTTGTCAGAAGGACATACCATGGTTTTTGCATCGTTACTGAACGAGTCTGCGGCGATGCAGTCTGAACCGAGCACCAGGTTTACACCTTTAGCCTTAGCTTTTGCTATAATGTCGAGTGCTAGCTGCAATTTGTCGTCTTCACATATGGAATTTCCAATTTTGCCACCAGTTGCTTTGGCAAATGTGTAGGTCATGCCTCCGCATAGTATAAGGTTGTCTACCTTGTCCATGAGGTTTTCTATGATGCCTATCTTTGTCGATACTTTTGAGCCGCCCATTATGGCTGTGAAAGGACGTTTGATGTCAGACAGTATATTGTCTACTGCCGTTACCTCTTTCTCCATAAGATATCCAGGCATTTTGTGGTCTTGGTCGAAATAATCGGCTATGACGGCCGTAGAGGCATGTTTGCGGTGCGCGGTACCGAATGCGTCGTTCACATATATGTCGGCATATCCTGCCAGTGTTTTTGCGAACTCTTTCTGGCTTTCTTTCATTGCTTTTTTTGCCTCATCGTAGCCGGGGTCCTCTTTGTCTATACCTACGGGTTTCCCCTCCTCCTCAGGATAGAATCGAAGGTTTTCCAGAAGAAGTACTTGTCCAGGCTGGAGCTCGGCAGCTGCTTCTTGTGCTTTCATGCAGTCAGGTACAAATTTTACATCTGTACCTAGAGCCTCGGCCACGGCTTCGCGAATCTGGCCCAGACTGTATTTCATGTTGATTTTGCCTTTGGGTTTGCCCATATGGCTCATAAGTATGAGGCTGCCGCCATCGGCAAGAATCTTTTTTAGTGTCGGGAGTGCGCCGCGTATGCGGGTGTCATCGGTAATGTGGCCGTTCTCATCGAGAGGCACATTGAAATCTACACGTACAATTGCCTTTTTTCCGGCAAAATTTGTATTATCAATATTAGCCATTCTGAAAAATTAAAAATGATTTAAATAATTGGGGTTGAGGTATCACCTCTTCCTAACCTAACATTTGATAGGGGAGATAGTTGGGTTGCGGAATGCGAAATTACAAAATTTTATGGATATTTCAAAAACTTGTCTTAATTTTGTACCCGGCTGAAAGATACCGCGTTTTAATTAAGGTTTTATGAACATACTTAAAGCACTATATAGAGATTTTTTTAAGACAGATGCGAGTGTTGTGGCGCCGATAGCCGGCAGCGGTTCGGCACGTCGTTATTATAGACTTGTTTCCGAGGCAGGATCCGCCATTGGAGTGGCAGGCGTGGATGCATACGAAAATGCCACATTTATTTATCTTGCCGAGGTATTGCGCCGACATGGTGTTAGTGTACCGCAGATTTATGCCGTCAGCCAGGACAGTATGGCTTATCTTCAGCAGGATTTGGGTGATGCGTCTTTGTTTTCCTTATTAAACTCGGATAATGCATCGGGGCTTGTCAGGCAGGTTATGGAATTATTGCCTGATTTTCAGTTCTGTCCAGGTATTGATAATCGGCGTCTGTATCCTGTCAGTGTCATGGATGGGCGGCATGTGATGTGGGATTTGAATTATTTCAAGTATTGTTTTTTGAAACCTGCCGGTGTGTCGTTTGATGAAAACGGACTTGAGACAGATTTTCAGAATTTTACATCCTCTTTGCTTGACAGGCAGCCTTTTGGTTTAATGTATCGTGACTGCCAGAGCCGCAATGTGATGTATCACGGCGGACAATTGTGGTGGATTGATTTCCAGAGTGCCCGTAGGGGGCCTGTGCTGTATGACCTGGCATCTTTCTTATGGCAGGCAAAGGCTGGGTTTTCCACATCGTTCAGACATGAGATGTCAGAGGTTTATTTAGAACGTTTGTGTCATCATATCGGCATGGACATTGCGTCCCTCAGGTCATTGCTTCCCGACATGGTTTTGTTTCGCACACTCCAGGTATTGGGTGCGTACGGACTGAGAGGGCTTACGGAACGTAAGGCTCATTTTGTTGAGAGTATACCGTCCGCGTTGTCGAATGCGGATGAGTTACAGGAACAGGGAGTTCTGGATGCGTACCCGTCGTTGAAAGCCGCTATTAAATCTGTGGTTGCTTTGCCTCGCTTCCACAAATATGATAGCGGAGGCAAGCTCGTGGTAAGTGTCTTCAGTTTCTCATATAAAAAAGGATATCCTGAGGATTTGAGCGGTAATGGTGGCGGATTTATGTTTGATTGTCGCTCGCTGCATAATCCGGGCCGTTACGAACAGTACAAGCCTCTGACGGGCCGTGATGCCGCTGTGTGTGAATTTTTGGAAAACAGGGGTGAGATACAGCCCTTTTTACAAAACGCGTGGGCGCTGACTGATCCGGCCATAGAGCGTTATATCAGTCGTGGATTCAGCAGCCTGCAGATAGGCTTCGGTTGTACAGGCGGACGGCATAGGTCGGTTTATTCTGCCGATGCCACAGCCAGACACATCGAGGCCGTGTTTGGAGACAGGGTTATTGTCCGTCTGGAGCATCGGGAACAGGATTTTTAATATGTTATCAAATTATGAAAGCATTTGTATTGGCCGCCGGTCTGGGTTCGCGTCTGCGGCCGTGGACATTGGAGCATCCCAAGGCGCTTGTGCCTGTAGGCGGAGTGCCCATGCTTGAAAGAGTGATAGTCAATCTTAGGGATCAGGGATTTGACAGAATATTGGTGAATGTGCACCATTTTGCAGGGCAGATACTCGATTTTCTGGATAGCCGGGACTTCGGTGTGGATGTTTCAGTTAGTGACGAGAGCCGCTTGCTGTGCGACACCGGGGGGGCTCTTTCGCATGCCGCCTGGTGGCTGGCTTGTGATGATGAGCCGTTCCTTATCCATAACGTGGATATACTAAGCAACGCCCGTCTCGGAATATTGATGCGCAGTCATATGGAGAGTGACGCCGATGCCACTTTGCTGGTGAGCGACAGGGAATCATCGCGGCGGTTGTTGTTTGATAATGGCATGTCTCTGGCTGGGTGGATGAATATGGAGACAGGCGCGTTAAGGCCAGAGGGTGCGGACATAGATGTTCCGGCGTGTAGCCATTTTGCTTTTTCAGGCATACATGCGGTGTCTGCCCGTGTGGTACGCGATATTGTGCGTCGCGGATATCCTGAGTCGTTCCCTATAATGGACTATTATCTGAGCAGGGCCGGACGCGGCAGCGCCATACGCGGCAGTCTGTGCCGGGATTTGCAACTTATAGACATAGGTAAGCCCGAGTCTCTGACCCGGGCTAATAGACTGTTTGTCTAAAATCTCATCATGTTGCTTGACGCAGTATCACGGGTTGAAATGTGTATTGCGTTCGGTATCGATGAGGTCGTTTACTTCATGCTTTTTCTCATTAAACTGGAAGATACAGCCTGCGATAAGGAATACCACTGCGGCTCCGCCTAACCACCATGTAAGTGATACACCAGTTGTGAAACAAGACGCTGTAAGGAGGCATGCTCCGATCACGTAACAAATAATGGCTAATGTTTTCATAATAATATAGCTGATTTAAAGTTTCTGAATCAGAAGCGGGGCAGCCTTTGTTTTGAAGGGCCTCGCTTCATTGTCTGCTTATTACTATAACGCATTAGTGCCTAAAAAGATTAGCCGGCTGTCATCTCTTTTGATTTTTTATATACCTGCTTTGTCCAGTTGTCCGGCCATTACGGTTTGCAATTTACGTGCTTCGGCTTCGGCTGCTTCTGCAAAATCAGTTCCTTTTGATGCATAGATAATGCCTCTTGACGAATTTACGAGCAGGCCGCATTCGTCAGTCATACCATACCGGCATACTTCCTCGAGGCTGCCTCCCTGTGCGCCCACGCCAGGAACCAGCAGGAAAGATGTCGGTGCCACACGGCGTATCTCTTGGAACATGCTTCCTTGCGTGGCTCCTACCACATACATCATTTGGTCATCTCCGGCCCATTCGGCAGATACGCGCAATACACGCTCCCAAAGGGGCATGCCGTCTGAATCCGTGAAAAACTGGAAGTCATGCGACCCTTTATTGCTTGTAAGATCAAGAAGTACTACCCATTTACCGGTATATTCCAAAAACGGTGTTACAGAGTCTTGTCCCATATATGGTGCCACTGTTACGGCGTCCACATTCATCTGTTCAAAAAACGTAGCCGCATACATTTTCGAGGTATTGCCTATATCGCCGCGTTTTGCATCAGCTATTATGAGGTGTGAGGGATATTTTTCTTTGAGGTATGCTACGGTTTTTTCAAGTGTTTGCCACCCTTGGATACCTTGGCATTCGTAGAACGCTGTGTTGGGTTTATATGCCACGCAATAGGGGGCTGTGGCATCTATTATGGCTTTGTTGAACTCAAACATGGGGTCAGTGGAACCGAGCAGGTGATCTGGTATTTTTGCCAAATCGGTATCAAGACCTACGCATAGAAATGATCTGCGCTGTTTGATATTTTTGATGAGTTCTTTTCGTGTCATGGTAGTTGTTATTTAATCAGTTTATAATCATTATAATTCGGCCTCCTTTAGCTTTTCGGCATTTTCTGCAACTATCAGGTGGTCTATGCAGTCCTGTATCGCTCCGTCCATGAATGCCGGCAGATTATATATCGTGTAGCCGATGCGATGGTCTGTGATACGGCCTTGCGGATAGTTATAGGTGCGTATTTTAGCCGAGCGGTCTCCGGTAGATACCATGGTTTTTCTTCTGCCTGCTATATCGTCAAGATATTTTTGATGTTCGCGGTCATATATGAAAGTGCGCAGGCGCGAAAGTGCGCGTTCTTTATTTTTAGGCTGGTCTCTGGTCTCGGTACATTCGATCAGGATTTCTTCGACTTCGCCGGTGTTGGGATTTTTCCAGTTATACCTAAGTCTTACTCCGGATTCGACCTTGTTTACATTTTGTCCTCCTGCGCCTCCGCTTCGGAAAGTGTCCCAGCGTATTTCGCCTTCGTGTATCTCTACTTCAAATTCCTGGGCTTCCGGCAGTACCGCCACTGTTGCTGCGGAAGTATGTACCCGTCCCTGTGTTTCGGTGGCTGGCACTCGCTGCACACGGTGCACGCCGCTTTCATATTTCATAATGCCGTATACATCTGGCCCGGAAAGGGAAAATATGATTTCTTTGAAACCTCCGCTGGCACCTTCGCTGAAACTTGTGACAGCTAGCTGCCAATGTTTTTGTTCGGCAAATTTCTGGTACATACGGAACAGGTCTCCGGCAAATAACGCGGCCTCGTCGCCGCCGGTCCCGCCTCGTATCTCCACAATTGCGTTTTTTGCGTCATCCGGGTCGGCAGGGATTAGGAGTAGTTTTATATGTTGCTCCATGTCTGGCAGCTTTCCCTGCGCTTGTGACAATTCTTCATGCGCCAGGGCGCGCATATCTTCGTCTTTTTCTGATTCGAGGAGCAGTTTGGCTTCCTCAATATTTGCCAGCAGACTTTTATACTCGCTAGCAGCTTTTACTATTAATTCAAGGTCGTGATACTCCTTGGTAAGCTTTACATATCTTTTCTGGTCTGCAATGACGGACGGGTCGGTTATCAGTGTTCCTACTTCTTCGAAGCGGGCATCAAATCCGTCAAGGCGGTCTATAAGTGGTGTGACAGACATAATTCTAATCGGGATAGCTGGTGTCGGCAATTATTGCAGACATTCTGTTACAAAAAAGACTCAACTGACTGTCTATACAGTGTTGAGTCTTCTATTGTAGCGAATCCGGGACTCGAACCCGAGTCTCCACCGTGAGAGGGTGGCGTGCTAACCGCTACACTAATTCGCCATATTTGTCTTCAGAGTGCGGTTTGTATCTCTTTGACAATGCAAAGTTACAACCTTTTTGCGAGGTGGCCAAATATTTTGGCTAAAAAATTATATATATTTTTTGTGTATGATGTAAGATGCAGGATTGCAGCTATATATGATGTGTTTGTTTTGAGGGTATGTCAGAGTATAATGTGGCGTCCTGAAAAATATTGACGGGTCAGAGGGTTTGAGATTATGAATGAA
>CAJTQU010000040.1 GCA_910578665.1 uncultured Muribaculaceae bacterium | reverse complement strand
ACATTTTACTAAAAAATGTTGAATCTGACGGTCAACACTTTTCCGGACTAGACATTTTTCATAAACCACATGTTATAATCTTAACGGACCTTAACGTGCATTCATGGTTAAAGTATTGCTGTGTAACCTGTTGGATTTTTAATTATATAAAAATATAAAATGCTATGAAAACCGTATCTAATGTTGTCGGACGCCTCCACAGAATGTGGTGGGTCCCTCTTGTCACAGGAGTTGTCAGTATTGGGCTGGGAGCCTGGTGCCTGTATTCGCCGGCTAGCTCGCTGCCGGTACTGGCGTATGTTTTTGCCGCGATAATGGTTGTGGCCGGAGTGCTTAATATGGAGTATGCGTATGCCAACTATTCTCTGGGTACCAACTGGGGCTGGAGCATGGCTCTAGGCATAATAGAGCTGGTGTGCGGCATATGGCTGTTCACTCTGCCGTCACTTGTGATAGGCTCGATATTTGTCTACGCCGTGGGCATATGGATAATAGTGGCGGCTATAAATTCGGTGAGCGAGGCACTCGCCATGTCGCGTCATGGGGCCGGGTGGATTGAATGGACCGTTTTGTTGCTCGTGGCGGCCGTGATATGCGGTATCATGTTCTTGTCTAACCCCGTGCTCGGCGGTCTGGCCGGCTGGTTATGGATTGGTTGGTCGCTTTTGCTGTTCGGATTCTATCGTATAGCGCTTGCTTTCCATGTACGTTCGCTGAATCATATAAAGGACACTCGCATAAAAGACACCACTTCGGCCGTGGCCGGACTTTGATGTTTCTGGTTGGTGGGGCTGATATAAAACACCGCCGGACCTGCATTACAGATCTGGCGGTGTTTTATACATTTTGAAGGCGGCTTATTTGCCCAGGTCGGCGCTTGGTTTGAACTTAACAACCTTGCGTGCCGGTATCTCGATTTTCTCTTTTGTACGGGGGTTGATGCCTGTGCGGGCTTCTTTCTCAACGATAGAGAAAGTGCCGAAGTTAAGCAGCGCCACCTTGTCCTCGTTTGCCAGTGCCTGGGCTATGGATTCCAGGCATGCGTCGAGTGCTGCTTTTGCGGCTACTTTGTTCAGACCGGCTTTTGCAGCGATTTCGTTAGCTAAATCTGTTCTGTTCATAATCAGTGATTTGTGGGTTAAACAATTTGGGGACAAATATACAACATTCCATATTATATAACAAATTTTGATAATAAATTCTTTTTGAAATCCTTAAAAAATGTTTTCGCTGTCCTGATTTTGGACTGTTCGGCCTCGTCCGTAGCGAAATTTTGCCTAAATTTGCACTATGTTTGACCGTCAATATAACCCACGCGGATTTCTGCGTATGCCACCGGCCACACAGAATCTGCTCGTCATCAATATAGGATTGTGGCTTGTATGCAGCCTCATGCCAGGATTCGGAGACAAGATATACGGACATCTCGGCCTGCACTACTGGGGTGCCGGATCGTTTAATCCGTTGCAGTTTGTCACCTACATGTTTCTTCAGGCACCGCTGGGCGGAGCCGGAGGCATAGGGCATATATTTTTCAATATGTTTGCCCTGTACATGTTCGGGCGCATACTTGAAGCCACATGGGGCACACGGCGTTTTCTATGCTTCTATCTGGTGTGCGGAGTAGGCGCGGCCTTTATCCAGGAGGCCGTATGGTCTCTGACGTTTCATGACAGCATGGTGGCGTCGCTGGCAGAGTTTAACAATCTGCCGGAGGCTGTCATAAGCTCACAGCTGGCGCAGGATCCGGCTGCCGCCCTCAGTCTGTCGGGTCGTTATGCGGATTCGCTGCTCACAATCGGAGCATCGGGTGCTGTATTCGGACTTCTGTTGGGTTTCGGATGCGTGTTTCCAAATGTGGACATGTACATCTTTTTCATTCCTGTCCCGGTCAAAGCCAAATACCTTGTGGCCGGCTATGCCGTGATCGAACTGGTGTTCGGCATAACGGGGGCTGCGAGCATGGTGGCCCATTTTGCCCATCTCGGCGGCATGTTGTTTGCCATACCGTTCATAATATATTGGCACTACAAAGGCACACTTCATGGCAAGCGTTATTGATATGGTGCGCCGCCACCGCGTGTTGTACACGTTGTTAGGCATAAACTGCGCGGTCTTTTTTATATTGTCTGTTGCGGCGCTTGTAGCCCGGTTCGGAGCCCCGGAATGGTCGTTGCTGCCCGGATGGTTTGAGATGCCGGGTAGTGTGTCGGCATGGATTATGCGCCCCTGGACACTGCTGACATACATGGTGACACAGGTGGAGTTTCTGCATCTGTTTTTCAATATGCTGTGGCTCATATGGTTTGGTGACATACTCATGTCCACCCTGGGGCAGAGGCATTTGCTCGGTCTGTATTTGTGCGGCGGAGTGGTCGGCGGACTTCTGTATCTGGCTGCGGCATCCTGGGTGCCGGCTTTGTGTCCGCCAGGGTCGGTGCTTATAGGCTCGTCAGCTTCGGTGCTGGCTGTAATGGCGGCAACGGCGTTCCGTTCGCCTGATTATACTTTTCATCTCTTCTTTATAGGCGATGTCCGGCTGAAATGGATAGCGGTGTTTATGATAGTTCTGGCCTTTATCGGCCTGGGAGGGGGCAATGCCGGCGGCCAGGTGGCGCATATAGGCGGAGTGGCCTTCGGCTCGCTGCAAGGGTTGCTGCTTCGCCGCGGCATCGATATTTTCGGTCGTCACGGCCGTTCGCGCCAACAGCTCAGAAGACGTCCGGCAAAAGTGCTTTCAGCCATAGATCAGCATCGTCGTGATGCCGCACGTCTGGACGAACTGCTTGACAAGATAAGGATATCCGGGTTTAACTCACTGAATAAAAAGGAACGAGAAGAGTTAGACCGGCTGTCACAAAAAATAACCAAATGAGAGGTCTTAAGTCTACTAAGTTGAAAACAGAAGAAAATCGTTCCGGTCATTTTAAGAGGCTGCTCGCGGTGCTGGGAGGCATGTTGTTGCATGTGGTCAGCTGGATGCTGTTTGTGTCGGCTTTGCTCGGCGGACTGGCCGGGTATATTGATCCGGAGGTCTGGGCGGCGCCCTCGCTCTTGTGTCTGTTGCTGCCATATCTGTGGCTAGGCACATTGGTTGTGGGATTGTTGTGGTGGTTTGTAGCTAAAAGCAAACTGTTTGCCATTGGTGCCGGAGTGGTGCTGCTGGCATGCCTGCCGGCCATATTCACATTGAGCCCGGTAAGTCTGCCTGGCGAGCCGGAGGCCGGCGAGCGGACGTTTAAAGTGTTGACATTTAATGCCCTGTATTGTGGCGATGTGGAAAATCCAGATGCGGACTATTCCCGGTCGCTTTCACATATCATACACAGTGGCGCCGATGTAGTGTGCCTGCAGGAGCAGTACAACCTTGACAATACTGTGAGCATAGGCAAGGCCACCCGTGAGCAGGTGGACAGCGTGACCTCTATCTATCCCTACCAGGTGAACAATACCAAGCTCGACATAATGTTATTGTCGAAATATCCTGTCAGGGTTAAGCATGTGGCCTATCCCGAACAGATGAATTTCTTTATGTACCAGTCATATGAGATCGATATAAAGGGGCTGCCGCTGACAATATTGAATGTGCACATGCCCTCTTATACTTTGTCGGAAGGTGAACGCGAGATACTTGACAAGATAAACAACGGGTCGTTTGTCGAGAGTTTCATGGAACTCAGAGGCAGCATACTCAACAAGATGTCGGTAGCTTTTGCCATACGGGCCAGGGCGGCCCAGTCCATAGTCAATTATGTGCGCAAGACCAAGGGGCCGCTGATAATATGCGGTGACTTTAACGATGTGCCCGGATCGTGGGCGTACCGCAAGATACGCTCTACCGGCCTGCGTGACGCTTACTGCGATGCTGGTTTCGGGCCGATGGTCACATATAACCTGCACCATATGTATTTCCACATAGACCAGATACTGTACCGAGGGCCTATACGCGCCATAGAAGTGTCGCGCGGCAATATGCGCAGCTCGGACCACTATCCTGTCATGGCCCGTTTCGCCATAGAGGCTCCCGTAGAAAATTAAAACTAAATATATTAACCTATTAAATTATTGCCAATGAGACACAAGTTTCTAACAGCCGCGGCCGTAGCCCTGTGCATGGCTGCCGCAAATCCAAAAGCAATGAACGCAGACACACGTGTGAATCCGTTCCTGCAGCCTTATACGACTCAGTACGAGATTCCCCCATTTGAACAGATCACAATCGCAGACTTCGCACCGGCTACCGAGGCCGGCATACGCGAGCAGCGTGCCAATCTTGAAAAGATTATCAATAATCCCGAGGCTCCCACGTTTGACAACACCATACTGCCGTTGGAGAATCTTTCTCCCATACTGGACCGTGTCGAGGGTGTGTTCTATCACTATGACGCCGCCATGAAGTCTCCGGCCATTTCGGCATTGGGAGAAGAACTGATACCCATGTTTATGGCAGCATCGAATGAAGTGATGCTCAATGACAAACTTTTTGAGCGCATCAAAACGCTGAGGGACAATCTTAAAAAGCAGAAACTCAATCCGGTGCAGAAACGACTTGTAGAGAAATACTACAAACAGTTTGCCGAACAGGGCGCGGCTCTTCCTGCCGATAAGAAGAAAGAGCTGGTGCGTGTGAACAATGAGATTTCGAAACTCTTCATGCAGTTTACAAAGAACCTGCTTAAGGCAACTAATGATTTTTCAATCGTTGTATATGACAAGGCTGATCTGGCCGGCCTGCCCGAGAGTGTTGTCGCCACTGCCGCAGAGACGGCCAAGGCCCGCGGTCTCGAGGGCCTGTATGTATTCACCCTGCACGGTCCCAGCCGTCTGCCGGTACTCCAGTATGCCGACAACCGCGGCCTGCGCGAAGCCATGTGGAAGGGTTATACCTCGCTGGCTTCTACAGGAGATACTAACAATATACCCGTGATTGAGAAGATAATTAAACTGCGTGCCGAAAAAGCCAGATTGATGGGCTTTGACAATTTCGCGCAGATGATGACTTCTCGTGTCATGGCCGGCACTCCCGAGGCAGCCGAAGACCTGCTGATGAAGGTGTACGAGCCTGCCAAGGCAAAAGTGAAAGAGGAAGTGGCAGATATGCAGGCCTATGTCGATAAGACCGGCGGCGGCTTTAAAATAGCCCCATGGGACTATTATTATTATTCCGGCAAGGTGAAGAATGACAAGTTCGGCTTCAGCGAAACCGAGCTGCAACCTTATTTCGAGCTTTCAAACGTACTTAACGGCCTGCGTTACTGCGCCGACAAACTGTATGGCATCAAGTTTGTGGAAATGCCTGACGCCCCCAAATATATGGACCAGGTGACTGTGTATGACATACAGGATAAAAACGGCAAACATGTATCTGTTTTCATGACCGACTATTTCCCTCGCGACACAAAAGTACAGGGCGCATGGATGGAACAGCTGCAGAGTGCTGGCTTGTACGGTGACGGAACCATGAAGCGTCCCATCGTATACAATGTTGGCAACTTCACTCCTCCCACCGCCGAAACTCCCTCGCTGCTCACGCTTGACGAGGTAGAGACCACGTTCCACGAATTCGGCCACGCCCTGCAGGGCATGCTCACCCAGGCTCCTTACCGCAGTCTGGCCGGTACTAATGTAGACCGCGACTATGTGGAGCTTTGCTCACAGATCACAGAGCATTGGGCTACAGCCCCCGAGGTGCTCAAAGTATATGCCAAACATTATAAGACAGGCGAGGTCATTTCTGATGAAATGATAGAGAAGATGCAGGGTGCCGGTAACTTCGGACAGGGCTTTACCGCTACCGAGCTTGCCGCTTCTGCCTTGCTCGACCTGGCATGGGGTCGTTGTGATGGCGAAAATGTGGATGTGGCAAACTTTGAGAATAACTTTGCCAAACAGATCGGTCTTCCCTCTGAGCTGACATTCCGTTATCGTTCACCCTATTTCAAGCATATCTTCGGTGATGACGGTTATGCTTCGGGTTACTATACCTACCTTTGGGCACAGGTGTTGGACGCTGATGGCTGGGAGCTGTTTGAGAAGAAAGGCATCTTTGATCCCAAAACTGCCGCATCGTTCAGAAAGCATATACTCGAAAGCGGTGATACGGAAGATCCGATGACCCTCTTTGTCAAGTTCCGCGGCCACAAGCCCGATCCTTCGGCTCTGCTCCGTCTGCGTGGTCTTGCCGACTGATTTGTAGTTCGATAATACATTATAACCGGGCTGCCTTCGGGCGGTCCGGTTTTGTTTTGTATGTCTGCGTTTCAATATGCGGCATGCCTGGCTGTGGTACGGGCCGGGCCATGATGTGTCCGGTCATGGAAAAGTTGCGGAGTAAGATGAGGAAAAACACGGCAGACGCATCTTAAATAAACTTAACGGCTGTTGACCAATATAAATAGGCT
>CAJTQU010000039.1 GCA_910578665.1 uncultured Muribaculaceae bacterium | reverse complement strand
TCAATACCATCGCAGCCACATTTTATGAGCACGCCGGCGAGATACTCAACTTCTTTGACAACCGCTCAACAAACGCATCTGCCGAATCGATCAACTCAAAAATCAAGGCATTCAGAGCCAAACTACACGGCGTAAACGACACTAAATTTTTCATCTTCCGACTTTGCAAAATCTACGCTTAAACACAGGTTTATTACCATGCGCCAAAATTTTGGTTGCATAACTCTATTATCCCAAATAGCGCGCTATGAAAAAATAATGGCTGGAAACCATTGGTTTCCAGCCATTATTCGTACCCTGAGCCGGGGTCGAACCGGCACGGATTGCTCCATCGGTGTTTGAGACCGACGCGTCTACCGATTCCGCCATCAGGGCTTTACGGCTGCAAAGTTACATGTTTTTTTTGAATCACACAAATAAGCATCCGTTTTTATTGGATTATGCCATACTTTCATTGCTCTGAAGGGCGCATTACCCATACTGCGAGGTTGCATCCTGGCACTGTGAATTCGGCACTCCCGTGTTCGTCAAGTGTGACTTCGTGATTCACGCAGCCGGTTATTTCATGCCATATCTCGCCGGCGTGTGTTTCACCGAGAGACATTTTCTTAGTGCCGTCACAGTCATTGCTCATGAGTAGGACCAGGCCTGAGCCAGGATGTGCTTCTTCGCCTTTGCGCACTAGGCCAACGCAGGACGGATGGTCGAAGTATAGTTCCTGGTCGCCATATGCATAATTGCGTCTGGCGTCTATGAGTATGTCAATTATTTTTCTGTGGGGAGATGCCACGCACCCGGTTGAGTAATAATCGCCATAGAAGACTACGGGATAGCCCTCTTTCATGAGCAGTATAAGTCCGTAGGCAAGTGGTTTGAACCAGTCTTCCACATTGGATTCCAGCGAACTGCCGGGTTGAGAATCGTGGTTTTCAACCAGCGTGACAGCCAGGCCCGGCTTTCGCTCCACAAGAGTGCCATGCAGCAATGTGCTCATATCGAATGTATTGCCTTGTGTCGAGGCTGCGTGGAAATTATAATGCAGAGGAGCGTCAAATAGGTCCAGTGTCTCGCCGGTGTTTGTAGCGAATTCTAATAATGCTTCTATGTCGCCGCTCCAGTATTCCCCCACGGCGTATAGGTCTCTGCCTGTTGTATGTCGCACGCTGTCTATGAATTTCCGTATGAAATTGTAGTCCATATGCTTTACCGCGTCCATACGGAATCCGTCAAATCCAAATTCATTGACAGCCCAATGGCCCCAGTACTCCAGTTCGGCGGCAACTTCAGGCCTGTCAAGATCAATATCATTGGCCAGCAGATAGTCGTAATTGCCGTTTTCGGTATCTACGCCCTGGCTCCATCCCTTGCCCTCGCCGATTATGCGGAATATGGCGTTGCTTTCTGTGACGGCGTCATAGTCGACACCGGAGAAATCATACCAGTGCCATTTGTAACTCGAATATTTGTCTCCACGGCCCTCGAACGAATATCCCGTCATAGCCTCGATTTCGCGAGGAGTGCCGATTTCTGTGTTGCGGTCGTCAGGATCTACTTCCACGGCCTCGAATCTTTCGGCATAATCGCCTCCGGCCTTATGGTTGAGCACGGTGTCCAGCAAGACCTGCAGGCCTGCTTCGTGCAGCGCGGCAACTGCATTCTCCAGTTCGGCGCGCGTGCCATATTTCGTGCGTATACTGCCTTTCTGGTCAAATTCGCCGAAATCATACAGGTCGTAAGTGGCATATCCCTCGTCCTGCTGCTCGTCAGCCTTATAAGCAGGCGGTATCCATACCGATGTGAATCCCTGTTCTGCCAGATGTGACGCATCTTCTGCCAATTGGTTCCATAATTGCCCGTCGTTGGGCATATTCCACTCAAAATACTGAATCATTACTCCGTTTTTCATAATATCTTTAGTCGTTTAGGTTGCTTGATGTGATGTGCAATAAGGTTAAAACACCGCGAGGTCTGGAAATATCGTTAAAACATGTAAAAAGGTACTATCTATAGGTGCTTTTATGTATGTATATGGATGTGATTTTATAACACTTTACTCTGATAATCATACTGATACGTCCGTGGCTATGCGCTGGGTACTTTTTTAATAGATGTCTTGTCCGTGGATGAGATGGTCAACAACAGCAGTTTTGTGTTCGTTATATATACATGGTGTTTAAATATATGTATAAGTTTTTAACCGCTATTGCATTGTTTCCGGCAATGGCCGGAGCGTGTTTGCCGCATTCATCGTCAGAGTCTAATCATTTAATTTCAAATCATATGGAAGACAGCAAGGAAATATATTTTGCAGGAGGTTGTTTTTGGGGGACGGAACATCTTTTCAACCAGGTCCCCGGTGTGATTGGCACAGAAGTCGGATATGCCAATTCAAAAATTGCTTATCCTGATTATAGGGAGGTCTGTACTGGTACGACAGGGGCTGCCGAAGCAGTAAAGGTGACGTATGATCCGTCAAAAGTAGAGCTTGGCAGGTTGATAGAGCTGTATATGCTTTCCATAGACCCTACGTCAGTAGACCGGCAGGGAAATGATTCAGGCACACAATATCGTACAGGTATATATTATACCGGCAGCCGGGATGCAAAGAGTATTGAGGAATACATCGAACCATACAGGTCGCGTTATGGCAGCCGGTTCGCAGTTGAAGTCGGGCCGCTGGATAATTTTTACGTTGCGGAAGATTATCATCAGGACTATCTTGGTAAAAATCCTGGAGGCTATTGTCATATTGATCCGAAATTATTTGAGATTGCCCGTAATGCGGATGCAGGATCAGTTTCTAAGGATGAATTGCGCCATAAGCTGACACCGATCCAGTATGCGGTAACCCAGGAGAATGCAACCGAGCCACCGTTTGACAATGAATACTGGGATGAACATCGCAAGGGTATTTATGTGGACATAGTTACCGGAGAACCGCTATTTTCTTCCTCTGACAAGTTCGATTCAGGATGCGGCTGGCCGAGTTTCACCCGTCCTATAGAGAATGATATTGTGACCGAGAATAGAGACCTTAGCCATGGTATGGACAGAACTGAAGTCCGTTCTGCAAATAGTGACATACACCTGGGCCATGTTTTTCCCGACGGTCCGCGTGCGTCTGGCGGACTTCGTTATTGTATTAATTCGGCATCGTTAAGGTTTATCCCTTTGTCAGATATGGAGAAAGAGGGTTATGGAGCATACATCAAATATGTCCGTTAGTATGTCGGCTGCATTATTTGTATCCAAACTATTCCAATCTTAACAAGATTGGAATAGTTTGGATGTTTAAAAAACAGCTTCGACTTTTTCCTGATATTGAGATCCCCTTATATACCCTTTCTTTTGTCTGTTTAAGGAAATTTCGGATAATAGTCCTTTGTTGATTAATCCTACAATGTCATGCTTTGCAGTTGTAGGAGTGACAAGAAGTTTTGAACTGACATCTTTTACTGTAAGCACCATGTTTTCATCCTTTAAAAGCATGTAAAGTATTTCTGCTTGCCTCTGGTTTATGTCTCCGATTCTTAGGAGACGGTTTTGATCGTTTTGTTGTGCAGTTTTTCGGGATATGTATCTTTTAAGTTCGTTAAAAGCTTTTTCAAGGGCGTTTAAATGATAGGTTATGAAATATCCCATGTCGTTTTCGTCAGCTTCTGTCCGCAGGAATGCTTTTTCATATGAAGCTTTTGATTTGTATATCACTCTTGAAATTGACATATATTCGGTTAGCCAGTAACCATACTTGAGCATATACCAATGGAAGAGTGCTCTTGCGGTTCTTCCGTTTCCGTCAACAAACGGATGCAGGTACGATATAAAAAAATGAATTATAATAGCTTTTATAATAGGATGGATGAATGTAGCCGAATTTTCACTGTTCGCAAAATTTACAAGCCATTCCATGGCTGCAGGGATTTCGGTGTAACAGGGTGGTGTATGTACGATTTCGTGGGTGATAGCATTTTCGACAACAACATCATTGTTTTCTCTGAACCGGCCGCTGTCTTCCGGATTGTCTAAGGTAGAGTCGGTAATTAGGGAATGAATATTAAGTATGAAATCGATGGATAAAGGTACATTTGTGTGTGATGACAGATAATTGATTGTTTGAAAGTTATTATAAATCATCCGTTGTGATTTATCTTTTGGGGTGATATTCTTGCGAAGCATTTCCTTGGCAATCTTCCTTGTGGTAGACGCTCCTTCCATTTGGCTGGAAGATATGGCTTCTTCAATTATTGACCCAACTAAATACCGCTGTCTGTTTTCTTGAGGGAGTACAGATTCGCTCCCCCATGCTCCGCCAAATTTCATATCAAATATATGACATAGCCTCATCATGTTGTTGGTAAGGCTAAAATGCAGTTTATACGGAGCATATACCTCAATAGATTTTGTCGTTCGTATAGTTTTGACAAGGCTCCATATATCCGTACTGCTGTCGATCCCGTGGATTTTCTTATATTTGATATCGCTCCAGTATGAATATTCATCCAGTAGTTTGTTTAACTCTTCCAATAAAGCCTTGTCCATGCTCAATATGTTGACCGGTGTCTTAGCTGGTTCTGTATGAGGCGGCAGTTCTATCATATAATGATTTTTATGTTTTTGTTAAACCTTATGCAAAGGTAATTAAACTATTCCAATCTTACAAACATTGGAATAGTTTGTAACGATGATTCTTGTAATGGCATGGATTTTGGAGGAGGCAAACATACCCCGAATAAGGTCTGCATCATAATACAGGCCTTATTCGGGGTATGTTACAGTATGGTTATAAACTTCGCTCCTTAATTAGCAGGCTGTGTCTGTATTGGTTGTCAGACTGGATGCCTGTGCGAGAGATTTTGATATATCGTTATATAAACAAATTTACATTTGCATTTTCAGCCCGGTTCATATAAGTAGCTACCCCTCCGATGGTCACATTGTCGAGCAATTCTTCCTTGGTTATGCCCATCACATCCATAGACATCTGGCAGGCAATGAATTCCACGCCGTTGGCCGCAGCCATGTCACGCAATGTCTCGAGAGAGTCAATGTTTTTACGATTCATTATATATCTCATCATTTTGGCGCCTAGCCCTCCCATATTCATTTTCGATAGTTTGAGTTTGCGTGAGTTGTTGGGTAGCATCATGCCGAACATTTTGCCAAAAATGTCTTTACGGGTCTTGATATTACTTTCTTTTTTTATTACGTTCAGGCCCCAGAAAGTGAAGAATATGGTGACTTTTTCTCCGGTCGAGGCAGCGCCGTTTGCTAATACGAAAGTGGCCAGCGCCTTGTCAAGATCATCGCTGAACATGATAAATGATTTGCCCTTTCCCTGCGGTGCGGATGCCACGGACTTTTTTTGACCACCTTTCTTGATCAAGACGGTATTTATACCTTTGGAATTTTCATGTGATATAAAATTGTTTCCTGTGGATTCGCACCATGCCTGTGCGTCACGTGCAAATCCGGGGTCGGTGGCTTCAATCTGTATCTGTGCTCCTTCAGGAGCTGTTTCCACGGCCTGTTTGAGCTTCATTATCGGTCCCGGACATGATAGTCCGCATGCGTCAATTTTTACTACGGACGCATCGGAATTGTTCTTTTGAGCCATTTTTGGCTGCGCTTTGTCTGAGCCGCCAGTAATCATGGCATCAGTCTTTGCGACAGCGCCACGGTAAGTTTTTAGCCCTCCTATGAGATTACGGACATTCTTGAATCCTCGTTGTCTGAGAATGTTGGATGCTAGGTATCCTCTCAGTCCCACTCCGCAGCATAACACAATTGGTTTGTCTGTAGGGATTCTGTCGATTGACCGTCGCATGTCATCTAACGGAATATTTATAGCCCCGTCTATTGCGCCAGTTGCAAATTCGTCTGCGGTGCGTACGTCAATCAGGGTTATGCTGTCTTTGTCCGTATCTCGCAGTTCGCGCCAATAAATAGGTGTCATGCTATCGGTCAGTACATTCTCTGCCACATATCCTGCCAATGCGACGGGGTCTTTTGCCGAAGAATAGGGTGGGGCATATGCGTGCTCGATACGGGTTAGGTCTGACACCGATCCGTTGTTTTTGATTACTTGAGCAAACTGGTCAATCCGTTTGTCAACGCCGTCATAGCCCACTATCTGGGCACCGAGAAGCTTGCCTGTGCCGGGAGAGAAAATTACCTTGATTGACATGGGCGTGGCTCCTGGATAATAGCCTGCATGAGAATTGGGGTGTATCGTAATGCTGTGGTAGGCGATTTCGGATTGTCTGAGGCTTTTGGCCGCGATGCCGGTAGCGGCTACGGTCATGTCAAACACTTTTGCTATGGATGTGCCTATGGAGCCTTCATATTTCACTTTGTCGTTCCACACCATATTATCTGCGACAATTCTCGCCTGGCGGTTGGCCGGTCCGGCGAGATAATTGAGCCATGGTTCATTCGTGAGAGGATGTGGAAACTCGATAGCGTCGCCTACCGCGTATATGTCTGATACTGATGTCCGGAGATATTCGTCCACTTTGATTCCGCCGCGCTTGCCGAGTTCTATGCCTGCACGGGACGCAAGATCGGTGAGAGGACGTACCCCTATTGACAGTATTACAATATCTGCTGCTACTTTTTCGCCGGAATCAAGCGAAACCTCTATCGAACCTGATTGGTTTTCAAAAGAGGTTACGGCGGTATTAAGGCACAGCCTTACGCCCTTTTGGATGAGGTGCTGGTGGACAATAGCGGCCATTGAGTAGTCAATCGGGGCCATTACCTGGCTGTCCATCTCCACCACAGTTATCTCTGCCCCGGCATCGTGCAGGTTTTCGGCCATTTCAAGTCCGATGAAACCTCCTCCTATCACCAGCGCGCGGCGTACATTGTTATTTTCCAGATAATGTTTTACCGCATCTGTATCGGCTACATTGCGAAGTGTGAAAATGCCTGGAATATCTATACCGGGCAGTGCCGGTTTGAATGGAACGGCACCAGGTGAAAGTAGAAGACGGTCGTAGTGTTCTTCGTATACAGATCCGTCCTGAGCTTTGATTTCGACTGTCTTTTTGTCTGGATGAATGGCTGTTACTTCAGATTTAATCCTGACATCGATATTAAACCTGCGTCCGAACATTTCAGGTGTCTGAACGAACAGTTTGTCTCGGTCGGTGATAGTACCTCCGATATAGTAAGGTAGGCCGCAGTTAGCGTATGAGATATATTCACCTTTTTCAAAAAGTATGATTTCATCGTTTTCAGATATTCTTCTTATTCTGGCAGCTGCGGTAGCACCACCGGCAACTCCTCCTATAATCACATGTCTCATATAAGTTATTTTATATTTTTTACAAATTTACGAATATGTGTCTTGATAAACAATAGGCCTTTTCGCGCTAATTGAATTGTGGCGTCCTGAAAAATATTGACGGGTCAGAGGGTTTGAGATTATGAATGA
>CAJTQU010000038.1 GCA_910578665.1 uncultured Muribaculaceae bacterium | reverse complement strand
TTAGGGGGCCGGACAATGCGTCCGGCCCCTTTTTTCGTTTCGGGCCCCGTCCCCGCCCCCGTCCACTGCACCGGGGCGGGCCGCTCTTCCGGTTCCGGCACCGTGAGGCTCTTATCTTTACCGGAGGTCGATGTTGAAAAAATCGGTGTTATCGGACATTCCGCAGGCGCAAACATTCTTCCTTATTGTCTATACTATGATACGCGTGTTAAGGCTGCTGTTGCAAACTGTGGAATATTTGAAGTAAATAGCTATTATGCCTATAATCGTCATGGCACAATTCCGGCTTCAATGGCTCTACCCGGCAGTGTGAAATACGGTGTTGATACCCATGACTATATAGCAGCCGTGGCTCCGCGCGCTCTTTTTATCTCGGATGGCGCACATCAGTGGGGTGACGGTCGGCCAGATCCGTCGGATGAAAAATTCGCTGAAGACGTGGCTTTCTTCAAAGAATCTTATTTACAAAACGGCGGTTCTGATATTGAAACAGTCTTGTTTGAGGAAAACGGAGGTGGGCACTGTTTCCCTCCGCTTCTTAAGGAGCAGGCTTACCAATGGCTTGATACTCATTTGAAGTAAACAGATTTTAGAGCTTCATTAAGTGTCTTTTTGCATCGCAAACCAGCCCTGTAATTTTGTGGTGCAACCTACAAGATTATAGGGCTTTTTATTTTAGTTCGGCCTGTATCACTCCATACTCTTTTTTCATAGATGTCGGTTAGTATGTATCTACAAACCTTTTGCGAGTTTGCCCTCATTCTGAACCTTCATCTTCAAACAATATAAATCTTATTAGAGTTAGAGATTTAGTTAAATTTTTTCATTTAGTGGTTTGGGAGGTTGAGATATTTGTGTGCGGAGTGTAGATGGTAATGTGCTTCTCACGCGTATAGTATGATTTGCTATTGTTATATGTACTCATAGTTTTTCTTATTACTTTTTAACTTGGATGGAGACTTTGTTCATATATTTTTGAAGTATGCGAGAAGTTGCTGCTTTCATGTGTGGGCGTCGTTTGGTGTTTGAATTAGTATTTGTTAACTTTGGGAAATATTAAGAATACATGATATGAGCGAAAATAGATTATCTCCCTCTGATATGGCAACTTTGAAGCAGTTGCTGGAGGACGAGTGTGACTATAAATTGCCAGAGAATGTAATGGAAGAGTTTCTCTCTTTTGGCCGGGTGATCACATATGGTAAGTGGGATAATGTAATATTGGAGGGTGATATTAATCCTGATATTTATATAGCAATGGAGGGTATAGTGCGTTGTTTTTATTGGGATGGAGACAAGGAAAAGACAGCTTTTTTTTCCACGCTTCCCACACTTTTTATGAGCTACCATCCGTATTTTGCCAACGCTCCTTCTTTTTATACGTTTCAGACATGTACGAGGGCCAAGATACTGCATGTTCGTAAAGCTGATTTTGACAATCTACTTAAGCGTTCGCATCTGTTTGCCATGTGGAATCTGCGTCTGTGTCAGACACAATTTTATTATTTTGAATTAAAGAGGAAGCTTAACACCGGCACAGCAAAAGACAGGTACTTGTCTTTGGTCAGGACATTGCCTCATATCATGAAGGAGGTTCCGCTATCGATTGTAGCATCATATCTGGGTGTGACGCCTCAGTATTTGAGCGTGTTGCGCAAGGAACTAGTGAGCTGAATCGCTCTTTAGGTTTTAGATATATCTTTAATTATCTAAATCTTTTATAATTCAGTCTAATGTAAATTACTTTGAGTCCAAAACTTTTATTTGTGTTTTTTTAATCTATATTAATTTTTGTTTGGAGGAATAATCATAATTTTACCGCTGTAAGGCAAAAGATTGTTTGTATGATATGTGTGATTGCCGTGGAATACTGGCGCCGTACCATGTTTGCAGTTATAACGTGTAATACGTCAATTCTTTCCTAAATAAGTTTTGTATATGGTAAAAATGTGGATTGTGTTTGTGATAGGTTAGTTTTAAACGATTATTTATGAAGAGTTTATAGACAGTATTTTCTGAACCGTTTGTATCAGTAGTGACTGATTCTATTCATTATCCTTGATGGCAGAGTAGATTTGCTTGTTTAGTGAAACCCGATGCCGTATTCATATTTTTGTCATGTACAGGTTAAATCTTTAATACATTTTTGCGTATGAGACACCTAATGACAACCTTGCTTGTAGCCCTTATCGGGTTGGCCGCGATGTTTACGCCAGTGCAAGCCGTTTTGCAGGAGAGTAAAGTGCCGGAATCAGCTGTGCCGGTGTATGGACGCCTGATGCCGGCGCAGGCAGTTAATGTGGACCATAATTTCCGTATACGACAAAATAAAGGAATTCGCTCGTTTGGTAGCGGAGTGGTGCCTAGACTGTTATCGCCCACCGGTCGTAATGCGGCCTCAGATGACGGGCATGCCGTATCTGTGATGGGTGCGTTGCTTGACCAGAATTCACCGGGTGTTTATTCATATTCCTTTAAGGATAATACATTTACTCCGGTGGCTTTGTCAGATGACCTGTTTGCAAATGGTAACGCCATACTAGCAGGAGATACTTATTATTGTTTTTATGTGGATGGTTCCGAGGGCAGGTATTTTGTCTATATAAACAAATTTAATATTGATACATGGGAAAAGACCGGTACCGGATATGCTTATATTCAGGATGTGCCTATTGATATGGCTGTTGATCCTGTATCTGGCAAGATATATGGTTGTTTTCCTAAAGATGGAATGTTTACATCATATGTTTGGGCACAGTATAATACTACAACTTATACGCGCGCCCAGATATGTGTGCTTCCGAGGTCTCTTGCCGCGGTTGCCGCGGATGCTAAGGGGCAGTTTTACGGTATAGATTGTGATGGTAATCTATATAAGGTACATAAGGAGACCGGCGAACTTACATTGGTCGGCAGTACTGGACTTATTTTATCTGAAGCAGCACAGTCTGCTGCGTTTGACTTGCAGTTCAATCATCTCTATCTAAGTGCGGAACTTTCTGATGGAACAACTGGCTTATGGCGTATCAATACGGCTACTGCCCACGCGGAACTGATAAATAAGTTTCCAGGCAATGAAATACTCATGGGTATTTATGTGCCCTCATTGGAGGCCGACCTTGGTGCCCCGGACCGTGTCGCTAATCTTTCACTTAATTTCATCGAAGGAAGCAGCACCGGCACTGTAAATTTCACGATGCCTAAAAATACGTTTGGTGGCAAACCTCTTACCGGGCCTGTTAATTATTCTGTAAAGGCTAACGATTTGGAATTGAAGAAAGGTTCTGCCTCGGCTTCAGAACAGGTCAGTGTCAGTGTAACCGCGCCTGTGGGCTATGTCAGGTTTACTGTCACGGCATCCAATAGCAACGGTGCCGGGCCGGAAGTAGAATCTTCTACATTTATAGGATCCGATGCGCCTGTAGCCGTGGGAGATCTCAAAGCTGAGAAAGGTGACAACGGGCAGATAAATATCACATGGTCTGCGCCGGAGACCACAGTCAATGGAGGTTATTTTGATCCAGACGAGCTTATGTACACAGTGCGCCGTATGCCCGATAATAAATTTATATCTATGACCGCGGCCACAGTATGTACGGATATAGTCAAAGACGAGGCTATGGCCAGCTATACATATGAGGTTACTGCTTCGGCAGGTGACAAGACCGGGCCGGCAGCCATGTCGAATGCCGTTGTTACAGGTTCTTACTGCGGCATACCCTGGGGTGATGACTTTTCTTCAGAAATTACTTTCCCGTTATATACGGTTATAAATGTAGCTGGTGACAAGTATACTTGGGAATATCGTTCAGACTGGAATGGAAACCGTGTGCTGGTAGATTATGATTTTAATAATCCTAAAGATGACTGGCTGTTCACACCACCACTTATGATGGAGGCTGACCACATTTATAAGCTTAGGTTTACGACAAAGAGTAAGCGTGCGCTTCCAGAGATAATAGAAGTGAGGTTTGGTGGCGCCCCTACGGTTGATGATATGTCAGTGCAACTTGTCGAACCGACTACTATCACATCGGAAGATTATAGTAATACGGATGTCAACAGGGCATTCGAGGTATACATTGATCCGGGTGTGACAGGAAAGAAATATATCGGGTTCCATGCTATGAGCGAGCCGCAGATGTCTCGTTTGGAAATACATAGTATAGAGGTGACCGAGGCAGGCCTGGCTCTCGCTCCAGAGGCACCGGCAGATATACGCGCTGTACCCGGCGGTAACGGTATTTTGCAGGCAGAGGTAAGTTTCATGGCTCCGGCAAAAGCTATAAATGGAAGTGATCTTTCCGAAATCACCAAGATTGAAATATATGTGAATGGAGAAATTGCAAAAACGGTAAATGGTACTGCCCTCAATACTTTGGTTTCAGCGACAGTGCCAACCAGACAGGGTGATAATGAAATCAGAGTAAAAGCTCACAATGCAGCCGGACCAGGTCTCGAAGCCGTTACAAGTGTTTATACCGGTGTCGTGGTTCCCGATGTAGTAAGAAATATCAAGGCTGCGTATGTCGACGGAAAGATAGAGCTTGGTTGGGAACCTCCGTTACATGGTGATAACGGCGGCTATGTGGATTCTGACGCACTTACATATATGATAGTGCGTTCCGACCAGGCAATATTGGCATACAACCATGAGGGTACCTCGATTACAGATGATCTGTCTTCATTTAAGCTTAACGGACAGGGTATTGTGAGTTATGCTATTTTCCCACGCAATGTTGCCGGAACGGGTTACGGAGCGTATTCCAATGGCATTGTTTTGGGAGACGTCTTCTTCGAGCTTCCTTTTAAGGAGTCATTCCCAAAAGGTTTTACATCTAATACTCCGTGGGGCATCATCTCGACTACCGAGACTGGATGGTTTATGACACAGCATCCGAGAGATGTACCTAATTTCGATGAAGATGACGGTATGGCGATGTTTGTGCCGAGAGGTCCGGAGGAGTCTTGCCTTATATATACGGGC
Source organism: uncultured Muribaculaceae bacterium (assembly GCA_910578665.1). Taxonomy (GTDB): domain Bacteria; phylum Bacteroidota; class Bacteroidia; order Bacteroidales; family Muribaculaceae; genus Lepagella. Next base: position 3,208 of record CAJTQU010000038.1, on the reverse strand, counting down.
CGGTTCAGATTAGCCGAGACAGTGAATCCTGTTATTTCGTTGATGTATTATAATGATGGTGAGAATACGACCAGACTTGACTTACAGTATACGACAGATTATGCCGAGTTCAAGACACTGGCCACCGTCAACCTTTCAGATCCCTCGATACCGGTGGGCTGGAATGAATTGAAAGTGCCACTTGCTGATATTAAGAATTCAGAGCCATTTATCGCATTCGGATTTTTGGCCACATCGGCAAAAGAGGACTGGGCGCACCATCTGTATATGGACTGCATAAGGGTGTATGACGATCTGGATCATAATTTGGTGATGGAGCAGCTGAACTCTCCCGGCAGTATCGCTTTTGGCACATCTGCTGTATTTGGGGGCATCGTCAGCAATAAAGGCAAAGAGACAGCCACAGATTATACTATAGATCTGTATTGTAATGGAGAAATACTTGCCACAGTACCCGGGCCTTCTCTGTCGCAGGGCCAGATGTCTACATTCGAACTGGAGGCCACTCCGAAATTCGAGCACATTCCGGCAGCTATGTTCAAGGCCGTAATCAATTATCAGCTAGACCAGAATATGGATAACAATTCGTCTGATGAGCGTAAAATTATAATAACACTGCATGATTATCCCACGGTTACCGACCTTGGCGGTAGTGTAGATGATAGTGGGGATATTGTATTGTCCTGGTCCAAGCCAGCTTCCGGAAGTGCGCCTGAGCAGACACATGAAAGTTTTGAAGACTATATACCGTTCATTATCGAAGACATCGGTGACTGGACATTGGTGGATGTTAATGGTGACAGTGGTACTTTTGGCATTACATACGGAGGAACTGCCGTTGAGTTTATGAATTCTACCTATCCGCACGCCTACCAGGTCTTTAATCCAGAAAAATGCGGCATGGCTTCTTCGCAGATAGGTATTGACGCATTGATGCCGCACAGTGGCAAACAGTATCTTGTATCGTTCCAGGACATTGACGGCCAAAATGATGACTGGCTGATCTCTCCGGAACTTAGCGGTGATGCGCAGACCATATCGTTCTATGCCAAAACACCGATTCCAAATAGCGGATTTGACACATTCGAGGTTTATTATTCAATGTCTGACAAAGATATAGATTCGTTTATTAAAGTTAACGGCATTAAGGAAGAAGCCTTCAAGAACTGGGAGCAGGTAGCTTTCAACGTGCCTGACGGCGCACGCTATTTTGCTATTCGCCATACTTCGCAGGATAAATTTTTACTAGCTATTGATGATATATCGTTTGTGAAAAAAGATGCGAAGCAGGCTCCGCTGGAGGTAGCAGGCTACTATGTGTACCGTGATGATGTAAAGGTTGCGACTTTGACAAATGCCGTACATACGTTTAAGGATAATGTGCGTGATGGCAAGGAGCATTCTTACGCGGTGACTGTGAACTATACGCATGGTGAATCAGGTTATTCAAACATAGTGAATGTTATGGCATCTTCGGTCAGCGAGATTAATTGCGCAGCTCCATATGTAGTGGGAGTAAAAGGCGGAATAGCGGTAAATAATGCTGCCGGCAAGCAAGTATATGCCACAACGGCAGACGGTAAGCTAGTTATCTGTACATGCGCGGCTTCTGACAGAACTGTTTATCCTGCAAATCCGGGAATATATGTAGTTAACATAGGAGAAGATACGTTTAAGGTAGTTGTGAAATAGTTACCAGGTATGAATTTATGCCTTAGTAGAGAGGAGGGGCTAAGGCCCCTCCTCTTGTCTGCTTTTAAACTACGGGAAGTGTTATCAGGTCAACCAGTTTTTGTACAGAAGTCACTTTCTTAATTTGTTTGATGGTTTTGTGATCTAATATATTTTCACTCATTGATAACGCCATAGGAATGGCATGTGCCAGTATCTGGTTTGTGCCGCATAAATGTTCTGACTGCCAGATGATAATACTTCTTAGAAGTCTGAGCGAGGCTTGGTTCCTTTCTGCTTCAACATATGGGGCTTCCCCACGTAAGGCAATGCCGGTATATTCGGAAAATATCGTGGGCCGGTTTAGCATACCGCGGCCTGCCATTACACCGTACAGTCCGGGATATGTGTTCTGTAGTGTTATTATTTGTTCAGGCGAGGTTATCTCGCCATTGTATACAATATTGTGCCTTATATCATGCATTAGAGTTTCAAGCTGGTTGATGTGCAGCTCTCCACGGTATTGCTGTGTGGCAGTGCGCGGATGTACAGTTATGTGCTGCAGAAGCATTTCATTTAGAATATGTATGATTTGTTTCCACTCGTCAGGCCGGGTGATTCCTAATCTCATTTTTATAGAGAAGCGAGTGTCCTCCATGTCATTCATAAGTCTGCATATTGATTCCAGTTCCTTGGCTGTTGCCATGAGGCCGCTTCCTCGGCCGTGTTTTACTTGTGGAGGGAAAGGGCACCCCATATTCAGATCAATGTCGTTGTATCCTTGTTGCTTTATGGTTTCAACCAGAACTCTGAATTCATCGCAATCGCGGCAGATGATCTGTGGTATGAGGGTATGGTTATTATTCAACGGCGATGTGATATCGTTTATGTCACGTTTGCGAGGCATCCCCTTTTCTATACGAATGAAGGGTGAGTAATAAGTGATGTCTGTTTGGTCTGTATTAAATAGTGCGGCATGGTAGTGACGGAATACAGCCTGTGTGTATCCCTGCATGGGAGCGGCCATCAGGCGTAGTTTTATGTCTGGATTGTTATTACTATTCATCTCTTTATCATTGTTTGCCAGTTAGTTTGATGTGTCCAGTGTGTGATTGTTTACTATTGAAACGTAATGCAAAAGTACATAAGATTGTCCATTCAGTAAAATAGCGAGAGAGTGAAGTTATCTTGACTAATTTTAAACATACAAAAAATAAAAAGGAGTGTTAAGTGTAAAGGATAAAAACACACTAAAACACTCCTTGAATTGATAGAACTCATAGATAAAGACACTATAAGAATGGAAATTCTGCCGTATATAACAACCGCCAAACGAGGCTACAAATGCAAAGGAGACCTTTGCGAGGTCATCCAGTGTATCCTGTATAAGCTCAAGACGGGCTGTCAATGGCATATGATTCCCACCGAGGCAATCTTCACCGATGTAGTCCTCCATTATAAAACAATTTTCGGGAAGTTTCGGCAGTGGTGCAAGGACGGTTCGTGGCAAAAAAGTTGGGAATCGCCGCTTGGACGC
>CAJTQU010000037.1 GCA_910578665.1 uncultured Muribaculaceae bacterium | reverse complement strand
CTTTATGCCTTAAAAAGTTTTGATGTTGTAAAAAATTAAGATGCGTCAGCCCTGTTAAAATATTGTTTAGGGGTTGTGTATGTGGGAATTTATTCGTTACTTTGCAGTCGATTTCGCAATCTCTGGTAAGGATCCATACCTAATCCTATGTCAGTATTGTTCCGTCATAAAGACAACAGCCAGGCATAAGGAGGTGCAGGACATTGGATTAGACAATGTCTGTTGGTTGGACAGACTTATTATATTGCGCGGTCAGATACAACTAACTAACTTTTTTAGTAAAAATGGATTTACTTAAAATTGCAGAAGAAGCCTTTGCAACAGGCAAGCAGCATCCTGAGTTCGGCCCTGGTGACACCATCACAGTGGCTTACCGTATTAAAGAGGGTAACAAGGAACGTATCCAGCAGTATCGCGGTGTCGTTATCCGTATTAACGGTGAAGGCGAAAAGAAGCGCTTTACAGTGCGCAAGATCTCTGACGGTATAGGTGTGGAGCGTATATTCCCGCTTGAGTCTCCCTTTATTGATTCTATCGTGATTAACAAGTACGGCAAGGTGCGTCGTGCCAAACTGTATTATCTGCGTAACCTTACCGGTAAGAAAGCACGTATCAAAGAACGTCGCGTAATTTTGAAAAAAGACTAACTACCGGTTTCGGTTTATCACAAATCAATCAGAACCATATGCCATAAGGCAAATTTTTTTTGATTATATCGGCACCGGAGGCTTCACCTCTGGTGCTTTTTTATTAATATTTAACCACTACAAAGTATGAAAAAAACGATTCTTTTCTGCCTTCTGGCGCTGGCTGTATTTTTGCCTTCATGCAATGAGGAGAATACAGAAAATGATGCCGCGTACTCACAGATGCTGCCTGGCACATGGATGGTTCAGTCTACACTTTCTGATAAATCTGTCGTGACTGAAATTTTCCAGTTTAAGGGTGATGAGTTCAGGTATACATATAGTATAACCGATGAAAACGCGGTCAAATCTAAAGATAAGATTGTTTCGGGAGCATGGAATGTCAAGAGATCTACCTTACAGTTGAAATATGACTTGTCCACGGTGGAGTGCATAGGCTGTAAGCCTGAAGAGGCGCGTCAGTTTGAGCTTGATCTCAAAGCCTGGAACGCTAATCTTGAATACCAAAACAAGAAAGGCCGCGTGCATGGTATGGCTATTTTGGAATTTACAAAGGTTAACGGCCGCACATGTATGCGTCTGTACGGTTATAACAACTTGTTTGAGCAAATATCATACTAAATTATTTATACGCAGACATGCCCCGGAGCCATTGTCATTGAAAGGCTCCGGGGCATGTTGTTTTTTATTGTCTGGCTATTTTACTGCTGACATGAACAGTGCCGCGGCTGTGAACAGCGATACCATAAGCAGTGTCATGGCCGTCAGGCCTAGCAAAGGATTGAGTGCCGCACCGCTACGTTTGCGCAGCTTAAGCCATATGGAATAGTGGATGGCCAGATATAGAAACGGTATGAACCAGCCGCCGTATGGCAGTGTTTCCCTCCATACAGGAGACATGATTATAATTGCCACAAGGCCGTTGGCCAGATAGACATATCCCATTACCTTACGTCCGAATATTACCACCGTAGTGTGTTTGCCGCAGGCTTTGTCGTCATCCATATCTCGGTAGTTGTTCACTATAAGTATGTTGGCAGCAAGCAGGCCTATGGCAGCAGAAGAAGGCAGTGCCAGAGGCATGGCTATAAAACTGGAGCCGTTGCACAAGTAGGCGGTGAGACATACCGGCACGATTCCGAAAAACAGAATTACGGCCACATCTCCCATACCGTGATGTGACAACGGCCACGGACCGGCGCTGTATGCCAGCGCGAAAATTGCTATCAGGACCCCGGGCAGAAGCAGCCACCATTGGCCGTTGAGTAGAAGTATGGCCAGGCCTATGGCGCATGCCCCTCCGAGAGTGGCGAGAGTGGCGGCCAGCATGGCTCGCGGACTTATATCGCCTTCGGTGACACCGCGGCGGAATCCGTCGCGCCCTTTGCGGTCAAGGCCTTTGCGGAAATCAAAATACTCATTGGCAAAATTGGATGCCACCTGTGCCGCAGTGGCGAATAACAGGCATAGCAGTGCCTGTAGCCATGACTGCATGCCGTAATGAAAAGCACACGCGGCGCCTGTCACTACGCCGGCCACGCTTGCCGGCAGTGTTCTGAGGCGGACCGCCTCTATCCATGCTTTGGTCTTTGTATTCATTTTCTACGGATTCTGAAGAATTCCTGCATTATAGCCCGGCATTGGTCCTCGAGAATACCTGATGCGACAACTGCCTTGGGGTGAAGTGGAGAGCGTGCGCCGCTGCGTGTGGTGAGAGAGCTGTAGCCACGGCGCGGATCAGGCGTTCCGAATACCACGCGTGACACCTGGGCCCAGCCCAGCGCGCCGGCGCACATAAGGCATGGTTCTACGGTTACGTACAGAGTGCAATCTTGCAGATATTTGCCTCCGAGTGTGGCGGCCGCAGACGTCACTGCCTGCATTTCGGCATGAGCTGTGACATCGTGCAGGCGTTCGGTAAGATTGTGGCCTCGCCCCACAATTTGCCCGTCATGCACGATTACGGCACCCACAGGCACTTCGCCCAGCGATGCTGCCTGTGCCGCTTCCTGCAAGGCTACGGCCATGAAGCGCTCGTCGCGCTGCTGTTCAGTCTCGTATAGCATTTAAATCTTGTTTTTTCCGCTTATCTCTAACAGTGTGTCCCGTACATCTTCCATGAGCCATCCCGGAGTAGAGGTGGCTCCGGCTATGCCGATAGTGCGTGCTCCGTCTATCCATTCGGGGCTGATTTCTTCCGGACCGGAGATAAAATAAGAACGGGCATTGACCTTGCGGCATTCTTCAAACAGGGCTTTGCCGTTGCTGCTTTTGCGTCCGCTCACGAATAAGACCACTTCGTGTCCTGCCGCGAAAAGGCGTATTCGCGGTATCCGTCCTGCCACTCTCCGGCAAATAGTGTCTAAATATCTGAAAGTGCCTCCGTCTTTCTTCCTACGTTCTATCTCGGCCACTATCTCGTTGAAACCGGCCAGTGATTTTGTGGTCTGGGAGTATAGAAGCACATCGCCGTCAAGGTTTATGTTGTCCAGATCGTCTATGCTCTGGACTACGACCGCTGTGCCGTCTGTCTGTCCCACCAGTCCGTTGACCTCGGCATGTCCCACTTTGCCATAGATAATTATCAGAGGAGGTCTGGATAACTTTCTGCCGGCCAGATATGCGCTTTTGATCCTGTTTTGTAGTCTCAGCACCACGGGACATGTGGCATCGATTATCTCGATGTTGCGTTCGGAAGCCATGGCATAAGTGCTCGGTGGCTCTCCATGGGCTCTCAGCAGTACTTTCACATCTCGCAGATATGCTAGTTCGTCATGTGTGATAGTACGCAGTCCCTTGTCACAAAGCCGGTGCACTTCGCTGGAATTGTGCACTATGTCTCCCAGGCAGTAGAGCGATCCTGTCTCATGCAGCTCCTCTTCTGCTTTTCTTATGGCCGTCACAACGCCGAAACAGAAACCGGAATCAGCGTCAATCTCTATGCGCGGAATCATCGGTGCTGCGTAGTTTGAACAGATTCATTAGCCATTTGTGCTGTTCTTCTATAGACATATCGTCATTGCATAGCACCACGGCGTCTGCCGCCTGCTGCAGGGGGCTGTCTTTGCGGTTTTTGTCTATGTTGTCGCGTTCTAGAATGTTTTTCAGCACATCGCCGTAGTCTGCCTGTTTGCCCTTGGCAGTTAGTTCTTCATGGCGGCGTCTGGCTCTTATTTCCGGCGATGCGTCAACAAATACTTTCATCTCGGCATCGGGAAACACGGTGGTGCCTATGTCGCGGCCGTCCATCACTATTCCTTTATTATGTCCGAAACCGCGCAGTAGAGCGGTTATGCGGTGTCTCACCTCTGGTAGTGCCGCTATGGGACTTACATGGTTTGATACGGCCAGCGAGCGTATTTCGTCTTCAACATCCTCGCCGTTCAGGCAGGTGCGGCTGGCTTCGCCGGCCTGCCGGACTTGGAATGTTATCTCGATTTCGGGCAGAGCCTGTGCGAGCGTGTTGCTGTCCGGAGTGCCGTCATCCGCTATCATGCCGTGGCGCATGGCATACAGGGTGACGGCGCGGTACATGGCCCCGCTGTCTACATAGGCATAGCCTGCCGCTCGGGCTAGATGTTTGGCCATGGTGCTTTTGCCTGACGACGAATATCCGTCGATCGCTACTATTATCTGTTTCATCTGCGTAGTAATTCTTGTATATTCATGGATAGGTTGACCATCACCGACGAGCCTGCCTTGTGGGGCTGCGCATAGCTGGCTCCCAGGGCGAAGCCTTTGACCTTTAAGCCAAATCCGGCTGAGAATCCTGACAGGAAGTTGCGTTTGTAGGTGCTCATGTCGGTGCGTGTCTTATTGTTGTATCCCAGCGCTATGTAGAAGCGCTCTGACGGGGAGTATTGTAGGCCGAATACGAGATGGCGCATGAGGTTCGAAAAGAAACTGTCTTTAAGCTCGCTCATACCGCCGTTGTCAGGATGAGTGTAGTAGGGCAGGCTCCATTTGTTCAGATGCCAGGCAGTGACAGACAGCATAAACGGGCTTGTCCCTAGGCGCTGCATCCATCCCAGCTGTATGTCGAATGGCAAATGGGTGTATTCCTGGTCAAAGCGTTTTAACTGTCCGCCCATGTTTTTCAATACCAGGGAGAGAGACATGTCGGTCTCTTCATTATAGTAATTTAAGCCAAGGTCGGCAGCCATGGCGAATGCCGAGTATGACTCATAGTTTGAAGATATCATTTTGATATTGATACCTCCTCGCAGTCTGTCGGTGAAATCATGTGAATACATGCCGTTGACCACAATGTCTTTCATGGAGAAAGAGCCAGCCTCGGTGCCGTCCGGATTGGTGGACGCTGCCGAACCGTATCCCAGATACTGGATGCCGGCGCTCCACGCGCCGCGCCGGCCTACGCCCTGGGCGTAATGCACGCCGGCAAAATTACTGTCACCCAGATAATGCATGTAGTTGAACGACACCTGCTTCTCGATTTCGGGACCGAGCAGGCCTGGATTGGTGCCTGACAGTGAGACATCGTCATCTATTATGGCGATGCCGGCTCCGCCCAGCGCGAATGCGTGTGACGAATAAGGTATCTCCAAAAAACTGTATGACGCCTTTTCCTGCTTCTCTTGAGCCTTGGAGGCCAGCGTGGTTATGAGTAGCAGCAGAAACGCTATATATCGGGATAAACGAAATCTCTCCATAGGTGTTCTCTATATCTTAGAACGCTGCCGGAATACTAATATTGTATACCCGTGTCCGGTGCCTCGGATATGTGGGATATAAAAAATGCCGTAACGATGTTTAATGAAAGTTAACGCTATTGCATATATGCATATTCTGCCGTAATTTTGCATCGTAAAAAATCTGGCTTCACTGTTATAAACATGGTTTGTATGGGAAGCTGGAAAATATAAATGTCACACTTTCTAACCCACATATCACTCCGTTTCATGGCTTTGGCGGCCATAGCCGTAGCATCATGCGGCCATTCCGCATCGGCGCAGACGTGCCGCATGAGGGTCTCGGTCGGCACAGACGGTTCTAAGGTAGAATATCGAGAGGTCTATGAGTATGACTATGTGTGGCAGAAGCCGTCGTTCCCTGGCGGAGACAGTAAACTGGTGAATTTCATTAACAAGCACCGCCGCTATCCCAGGCATGCTTATAAAAACGGTATCGAAGGGCGTGTGATATGCTCGTTTATAGTCAATGTTGACGGGGGGATAAGTAATGTGCAGGTATTTAAAGGGGTGGAATCTTCGCTCAATGAGGAGGCACTGCGCATATTTCGCATGATGCCCAATTGGAATCCCGGGCGGATCAACGGTGTGCCTGTGCCGGTACGTGTGATAAGGGCTGTGCCTTTCCGCAAATAAGACTTTTTTGATTATAGTATATTTCAGCGGCGTGCCAAACATGGCACGCCGCTGAAATATACTATAAGGTTTAACTTAATGACCCTATACGGGCTATGTATTTACCTATTATATCAAATTCTAGATTGACGCGTGTCCCTGGTTTTATACGGCAGAAGTTGGTGTGCTCGTGGGTATAGGGGATTATCGCTACCGAGAACTTATCAGCCTCCGGTTCGCACACGGTCAGGCTTACGCCATTGACTGTCACTGATCCTTTTTCAACACACACATATCCTTTTCCGGCATCTTCTTTTGAAAAATCATAGCGGAAAGTGTACCGCCAGCTACCCTCTTCTTCCACTACCTCTGTGCAGACAGCGGTGGTGTCCACATGGCCCTGCACTATGTGTCCGTCCAGACGTCCGTTCATCTTCATGGAACGCTCGAGATTGACCAGGCTGCCAGTCTCAAGGTCGCCCAGGTTTGAACGGTTGAGTGTCTCCTGTATTGCGGTCACGGTATATGTGCCGTCTCCCGGAAGAGATACAACGGTCAGGCACACACCGTTGTGTGCCACGCTTTGGTCTATTTTTAATTCGTCGGCGAAACTGCATCTGAGTGTGATATGCAGATTGCCCTGCTCGCGCTTCAGTGCCACGACCGAAGCTGCTTCTTCTACAATGCCTGAAAACATTTTAAACAAATTATTTTTTGCAAAGTTACGAAAAAAGGCTAACTTTACGGTTGCATACTCTATTATTTTTTATAACGCTATGGACACGATACTTTTACCACCGCGTACCGACGGAGGGAGGCAGCAGCCATTTCCGGCTGCCCGGCAGCTTACCATCGTGGGCGGCAGCGGTGCCGGCAAGACCCGTTTTATGAACTATCTAGTGGCCGGGTTTGCCGACAGGGCGTTTGTCCTGTCGGCACTGGGAGCCGTGGCACCTCCGGCAGAAGACAGTTCTGTTTTGCGGTTGTTCAGGCAGCGTGTCATGGAGAAACTGTTGCCTGCCGAGGGGCTGCATACAGAGCTGGACATGCTAGGCGCCCTGTTGTTCCAGGATGAATTCAGATATCTTCTTTCTGTAAAAAGCGCGCGTATTATCGATGGAGCGGATGTCAGGCTGGAGCCTACCAAGCTGGACAGGCTGGTAGAGATATGGCAGGATATTTTCCCAGGTAACAAAATAATGCGCGAACAGGGTAGATTCCTGTTTGCCACCCCCGGCGGAGACAATCTGATATCGACAATCAAACTTTCTTCCGGTGAGAAAACAGTGTTGTATTATGTGGCGGCAGTGCTGTATGCGCCACGCGACGGGGTTATATTTGTCGACTCTCCGTCTATGTTTGTCCATCCGGCCATGCTGCATAATTTGTGGAATGCCATAGAGGGGCTGCGCCCAGACTGTACTTTTGTCTACAATACGTCTGATGCAGAGTTTGTCAATTCCCGTACCGGCAATTTCTGTATATGGGTCAAGGGTCATGACGCATGTAGAATGGCCTGGAACTATGAGACTTTTCCGCAGGGAAGTGTGCCGGACGAATTGTTTACAGGACTGGCCGGCACACGCCGCCCGGTGCTGTTTATAGAGGGTGATGCCACCCATAGTATAGACGCGAAGCTGTATCCGCTGGTTTTTCCGGCCCATACTGTGCGGCCGCTCGGCTCCTGTAACAAGGTTATCGAGGCCACGCGCTCTTTCTGTGATATGCGGCAGATACACCATCTGGACAGTTACGGCATAGTGGACCGTGACCGCCGCACTCCGCAGGAGGTAGAGTATCTGCGGCGCAAGAATATCATGGTGCCCGAAGTGGCCGAAGTGGAGAATATATTCTTGCTTGAAGATGTGGTGCGTATCATGGCGCGCCGGCGCGGACGTAATCCGGACCGGGTGGTAGGCAAGGTCAAGCGGTCGGTGCTGAAAATGTTCGGGGTCCATTTTCGCGAACAGGTCTTGCAGCATGTGCGGCACCGTATGAAGCGCCAGCTGGAATGTCGGGGTGATGCCAGAGTGCGCACCATTACCGAACTGGAACGCCACCTGCGTTCGCTTCCGTCTATAATCAATGTGCGTGCCCAGTATGATGAATTGATGGCGGAGTTTGACGCGATATACCGTAATGCTGATTATCCCGGCGTGCTGCGGGTGTTCAATCATAAACCGATGCTGCCTGATAGCCAGGTGGCCGGTTTACTTGGATATGCCAACCGCAATGAATATATTAGCGGAGTGCTTTCAGTGTTAAAGGGACACGACCGTTATGCCCGGGAATTGCGTGCGGCTATGCGCCGTGTATTCCTGTTGCCTGAAAATTCAGCCGATGACCGGAACTATTGCGGATAGTCGCGGCCTCCGGCTGTAATGCGGTTGCACACATATGCTGTAAGCTCGGTCAGCGGTTGGCGCGTTTGCGCTCCAGCTCGTCCAGTATTACTTTGCGCAGACGGATATGGTGCGGAGTAACTTCCACATATTCATCCTCTTTGATATATTCGAGAGCCTCTTCCAGGCTGAACACTACCGGAGGTATTATACGGGCTTTGTCATCGGCTCCGGAAGCACGCATATTGGTGAGTTTTTTGCTTTTTGTCACATTGACAACAATATCGTTGTCTTTGGCATTTTCGCCCACCACCTGGCCGGCATATACTTCCTCTTGTGGAAATATGAAGAATCTGCCTCGGTCTTGCAGTTTGTCTATGGCATAGGCATAGGCAGTGCCCCCCTCCATTGCTATCAGAGAGCCGTTGGTGCGGCGTTCGATGTTGCCTTTCCATGGCTGGTATTCTAGGAATCGGTGAGCCATGATAGCTTCGCCGGCAGTGGCTGTCAGCACATTGTTGCGCAGGCCTATTATTCCTCGTGCCGGTATGTGGAACTCTATGTGCAACCGGTCGTTCTGGGTCTCCATGCTCACGATCTCTCCTTTTCGCCGTGTGACCATGTCCACGATCTTTGACGAATATTCTTCCGGCACGTTTATAGTGAGCGCCTCTACAGGCTCGCATTTCACACCGTCGATTTCTTTGATGATGACCTGGGGCTGGCCCACTTGTAACTCGTAGCCCTCCCGGCGCATGGTCTCTATAAGGATTGACAGATGCAGCACGCCGCGTCCGAACACTGTCCACACATCTTCTTCTGCCGACTTGGTGACACGCAATGCCAGATTGCGGTCCAGCTCGCGAGTGAGGCGGTCTGCAATATGGCGTGAGGTGACATATTTTCCGTCTTTACCGAAAAATGGAGAGTCGTTGATTGTGAATGTCATCGACATAGTCGGTTCGTCGATAGCTATTCTTGGCAGCGGCTCGGGGTTTTCTATCGTGGTTACGCTGTCGCCTATTTCAAATGCTGTCAGACCTACTATGGCACAAATATCGCCGCTGGAGACTTCAGATACTTTTTTACGCCCCATGCCTTCGAAAGTGTGGAGTTCCTTTATACGCTGTTTCTCTACCGAACCGTCTTTTTTGACCAGACCGATATCCATTCCTTCGCGTATTGTGCCTCTGTGCACGCGGCCTATGGCTATTCGCCCTACATAGCTGGAAAAATCCAGAGATGTAATAAGCATCTGCGGATCTCCTTCTATCTGTGTCGGGGCAGGTATGTATTTGATTATCGCGTCTAGCACGGCCGTTATGTCTTCAGCCGGTTTGTGCCAGTCGTTGCTCATCCAGCCTTGTTTGGCAGAACCGTAGACGGTGGGGAAGTCAAGTTGCTCTTCGGTGGCATTGAGGTTGAACATAAGGTCGAACACCATCTCCTGCACCTCGTCGGGGCGGCAGTTGGGTTTATCCACCTTATTTATCACCACTACGGGTTTTAGTCCCATTTCTATAGCTTTCTGAAGGACAAAACGGGTCTGTGGCATGGGACCCTCGAATGCGTCGACAAGCAAGAGACATCCGTCGGCCATATTTAGCACGCGTTCCACCTCTCCGCCGAAATCGGCGTGTCCCGGTGTGTCAATTATATTTATCTTAGTGCCTTTATAGTTGATAGATACATTCTTAGACAGAATCGTTATGCCGCGTTCGCGTTCAAGGTCGTTGTTGTCAAGTATTAGCTCGCCTGTAGACTGTCCGTCTCTGAACAGATGGCCGGCAAGCAGCATTTTATCTACCAGTGTTGTCTTGCCGTGGTCCACGTGGGCAATTATGGCAATATTGCGAATATCCTCCATTGGAAAATCAGTTACTACTATTAGTGGCCGAACATCGCGTCCGGCTGGTTCAGACTGCAAAATTACAAAAAAAAGTTGGAGCCCCGATGTCTGTCGTGGAAAAAGTCACGGCAGACGCATCTTAAATAAACTTAACGGCTGTTGACCAATATAAATAGGC
>CAJTQU010000036.1 GCA_910578665.1 uncultured Muribaculaceae bacterium | reverse complement strand
TGATGTTGTAAAAAATTAAGATGCGTCAGCCCTGAAAGTTTTATGCAGGGAGCTTGGCCAATTCGGCAAAAATCACTAACTTTGCAGCCGGAAAGAAGTATAATGCCGCCTGACAGGGCATTGCAGAATACTTGTTCCCAATTAATTAACATTAACAAATCCATTTATTAACGTATGAATCAGTACGAAACCGTTTTCATTTTAACTCCCGTTTTGTCTGACGTCCAGATGAAGGAAGCGGTAGAAAAATTCAAAGACTTCCTCGTGAGCAACGGCTGCGAGATGGTAAACGAAGAGATGTGGGGCCTGCGCAAACTGGCCTACCCCATCCAGAAGAAGTCCACAGGATTCTATTGCCTCTTTGAGTTTAAGGGCGATCCGACAATTGTAAAGAAGCTGGATACCGTATACCGCCGTGACGAGCGCGTAATCCGCTTCCTCACATTCCGTCTTGACAAATATGCAGTAGCATATGCTGAAAAACGCCGCCACGTGCGCGCCGAAAAGGCCGCCCAGGCTCCCGTAGAAGCTACCGCTGCTGAAACAGAAACCCAAACCACCAAGGAGGATTAATCATTATGGCACAGAATAATAGCGAAATACGTTACCTCACTCCCCTCTCAGTAGACGTAAAGAAGAAAAAATACTGCCGTTTCAAACGCAGTGGTATCAAATATATTGACTATAAGGATCCCGAATTCCTCAAGAAGTTCCTCAACGAACAGGGCAAGATCCTGCCTCGCCGTATCACCGGTACTTCTCTGAAATTCCAGCGTCGTGTAGCCCAGGCCGTAAAGCGTGCCCGCCATCTGGCCCTGCTGCCCTACGTGACTGACCTTATGAAATAAGCACCATCATTTATTCAACAACATAAGCAAAAATTTTATGAAAATCATACTCAAAGAAAACGTAGCCAACCTGGGCTACAAAGACGATGTTGTCGAAGTAAAAGATGGCTATGGCCGCAATTACCTTATCCCACAGGGTAAGGCTGTGATAGCCAACGCATCTGCACTCAAGCAGCTCGCCGAAAACCAGAAACAGCGCGCACACAAGATTGCCAAGATGCTGGAAGACGCCAAAGCTGCCGCTGCAGCCCTCGAAGGCGTTTCACTCACTATCGGCGCCAAGGCCAGCACGACCGGCACTATCTTCGGTTCTGTAAACAACATCCAGATTGCAGAAGCCCTCGAAAAGCTCGGCCACAATGTGGATCGCAAGCTCATCTCTATCAACGGTACTGTAAAAGAGGTTGGCAACTACGTGGCAATCGTTAAATTCCACAAAGAAGTTGCGGTAGAGATACCTTTCGAAGTAGTAGCAGAATAATCTGACACACATACACAACCAATACAAGACAGCGGAGTGTCCCCACAACGGGATAACCCGCTGTCTTGATTAACGGAGTTACGGACAAACAAACACCGGCACCCATCGCCACAGCACACTGGCAATCCCCACAAAAAAATACAGGCCGGCCAGGCCACCACTAAAAACACCTACCCATGTATTTCGACGAGCTCGACTTAGGAGACGACCTGCTTGACGCCCTTGATGCCATGCATTTCGACCAATGCACCCCCATACAGGAAATGGCCATCCCCCCGGCTCTGGAGGGACACGACCTTATGGCTATAGCCCAGACAGGCACGGGAAAGACCGCCGCATATCTGCTCCCGGTTATAGAACGCCTTACATACGGCAACTATCCGACCGATGCCATAAATTGCGTGATAATGACCCCTACACGCGAGCTAGCCATGCAGATAGACCAACAGATGGAGGGTTTCGCATACTATCTGCCTGTAAGTTCCCTACCCATCTACGGAGGCACTGACGGACGCGGTTTTTCTCTACAGGAACGCGGAATACGAAAAGGCGCAGATGTTCTTATCGCTACTCCCGGGCGGCTGCTGGCACATCTGCAAATGGGATATTGCGACCTGTCACAAGTCAGTTTCTTTATCCTAGACGAGGCAGACCGCATGCTTGACATGGGATTCTACGATGACATAATGTCTATAGCCAGCCACCTGCCTAAAGAACGCCAGACCCTGATGTTCTCAGCCACAATGCCTCCTAAGATCAAACAGATGGCGGCTTCGCTTCTGAACAATCCGGTAGAGGTCAAAACCGCTGTTACCAAACCGGCCGAAGGTATAGACCAAAGCGCGGCCGTACTCTACGAGCCGCAGAAAGAAGGGTTTATGAGACATCTCCTCACATCGGCACAGACAAACCGCGTGATCGTCTTCGTATCTTCAAAACTAAAAGTCAAAGAACTGACACGCATGCTGCGCAGCGCCGGCATAAAAGCCGCCGAAATGCACTCAGACCTTGAACAGACACGCCGCGAGGAAGTCATGCTGTCATTCCGGGCCTCGCGCATAGACGTGCTCGTGGCCACGGATATAGTGGCACGCGGTATAGACATAGACGACATAGCCATGGTAGTCAATTACGATGTACCTCGCGAGGTGGAAGACTATGTGCACCGCATAGGCCGAACAGCCCGGGCCGGTGCCGGAGGCAAAGCAGTGACATTGGTCAGCGACCGCGACATGCCCAGATTCGGCGCTATAGAAAAATTCCTGGGTTACGAAATACGCAAAGAAGAAGTACCCTCCGGCCTCGGCAAAACTCCGAAATACGACCCGGCCAGGCATTACGGCCGTGACAACAAGCACAATGGAAAACCGTTACACAGCAAGGGCAGGAGGCACACCGAAGGAAAGAAAAACACAACCGCAAACACCAAGACTAAAGATGAAAAAAAAGCCCGGGCCGGTGAAAAACAGCGTCAATACCGCCACAAGCACAAGCGGCAGGAATAACCAAAAACACATCACTCATGGTGGTATGACTCGCCGCGCAATATTGTCATGGCACGATACACCTGTTCCACAAACAGCAGGCGTATCATTTCATGCGTGAGCGTCATGCGCGACAATGATATCTTATGCGCCGCCCTTTCGTACATCTCGGGCGAAAATCCATAAGGACCGCCCACCACAAAAACAACACGCTTTAAGCCGGCACTCATTCGGCCCTGCAAATATGCGGCAAATTCCATAGAACTGTATTCCTTTCCGCGCTCGTCCAGCAAGACCACAAAATCAGAAGGCTGCAATGCGGCCATAAACGCCCTGCCCTCAGCCTCTTTCTGCTGCAAGGCAGACATATTGCGCACATTTCGCACATCAGGCAGGACGCGCAGCGAAAACGGCACATAATGCCTAAGTCTGTCCAGATAATCCCCTACGGCCTCCGAGAACACCCGTGACGTACTTTTCCCCATAACTAACAAAGTAATTTCCATATTTTTTGCTAATTTTGCGTATAAATTGTTTTTATCATTCCGCTGCACAGACATGTGGCAGCATGCAAAATTACAAATTTTCCATATGAAGACCAAAGACGAACTTATCGACGACCTGCTAAACCTCGCTTTTGCCGAAGATGTAGGTGACGGAGACCATACCACACTGTCCACCATCCCTGCCGAAGCCCGTGGCAAAAGCCGCCTGCTCATCAAAGAAGAAGGCATCCTTTCCGGCGTAAACATAGCGCGCCAGGTTCTGGCAAAGATAGATCCGGAACTAAAGATGGAAGTATTTATAAACGACGGAACACGTGTCAAACCAGGCGATGTGGCTTTCACAGTAGAGGGAAGTGTGCGATCGCTGCTTGTGGCCGAACGCACCATGCTCAATATCATGCAGCGCATGAGCGGAGTGGCCACAATGACAGACAAATACCAGCAGCGTCTCGAAGGACTGCACACACGCGTGCTCGACACTCGCAAGACAACCCCCGGAATGCGTATGCTTGAAAAAGAAGCAGTAAAGACAGGCGGAGGAGTAAACCACCGCATAGGTCTTTTCGACATGATACTGATCAAAGACAACCATATCGACTTTGCCGGAGGAATAGAACAAGCCGTCAACGCCGCACACAAATATCTGGAAGAAACAGGACGAAATATAAAAATAGAGGTTGAAGTAAGAAGCCTCGACGATATACGCCGCGTACTAGCCATAGGAGGCGTAGACCGTATCATGTTCGACAACTTCACACCAGAACTGACAGCCGAAGCCGTACAACTCGTTGACGGCCGGTGCGAAACCGAATCATCAGGCGGCATAACGCTCGAAACACTACGGGCATACGGCGAAACTGGCGTAGACTTCATATCCGTCGGCGCACTAACCCATTCCGTCAAAGGACTTGACATGTCATTCAAAGCCATGTAGCCCGGACCACTACAACAAGCAACCTAAATAAATTCCCATCATGCACAAATACATCACAGTGCCGCTATGCCTGGGCATATGCGCGCTAACGGCCACTGCCAAAGACAGGGTGACACACAATCCTGACGCAACCAACGAAGAGACCATACTGCACGCGTGGAGCTGGAGCTTTCCACAAATAGCCGAAAACATGAAAGCTATCCATGATGCCGGATTCACCATGGTGCAGACATCACCTGCACAGGCATGTCTGACACCCCCCGAAGGAAACACGAAATTATATTCAAATCCGGGTGAAAAAGGGGGCAACTGGTACCATTATTACCAGCCCACAGACTGGACCATAGGTAATGATATAGTAGGTACACGCGACCAGCTTAAAGCCATGACCGACTCTGCGGCACGTTACGGCGTGCGTGTAATAGTCGACGTGCTGCCCAACCACACGGCATTTGACATAGACCTGGTGTCAGACAATATGGTCAAAGCCGTAGGTGGACGCGGCAAACTATACCACAGCAACGGTCTGGAAGCTGTGCGCGACTATAACGACAGGCTCCAATGCACTCTGTGGGGCAGCGGCGGACTACCTGATGTAAACACCGAAAACCCTGACTTCCAAAAATACTACATGCAGTATGTCAACGACCTGCTCGCCCTCGGAGTGCGCGGTTTCCGATACGACACGGCCAAACATATAGGCGTGCACTCCGACCCGGTAGACAAAGCCTCAGGCGTCAGGGAAAACGATTTCTGGGATGTTGCCACAGGCCGCAAAGCAGTGAAAGGAGTACGTTTATCCGTACCATATGACGACCTGTTCGTCTACGGCGAGGTGCTTCAAGATAAAAATGTGCCCGAAGCAGAATATGCAGGCTATTTCGGCCAGACAGCGTCAAGCTACGGCCACATACTCCGCCAGGCACTCGAACACAAATCGGCAAAAGACACCGACTTAAAAGACTGGCGGCACAATGCGGCTCCCGAATATCTCACAACATGGGTAGAAAGCCACGACACATACTGCAACGCCCACGAAAGCGCCGGTCTGACCGACGAACAGATACGCACCGGATGGGTCTTCCTGACAGCCCGTCAGAACGGCGTGCCGCTTTTCTTCTCACGACCCATGGGATCAACCCGTGACAACTATTGGGGTGACAACGTGGCCGGCGCCCGCGGTAACGATGAATTCTTTCATCCGGAAGTAAGCGCGGTTAACCACTTCCGCCAGGCTATGAAAGGACAGAAAGAAGACATACAGGTATCCGACAACGGCAGCATACTTCTCGTCAACCGAGGACGTAAAGGAGCAGCCATAGCAAATATAGCTGACAGTGCCAGCTTCATAGACCTGCCTACAGGACTACCTGACGGAACATACCGCGACAAAGTGTACAATAAAGAATTCAAAGTAAAAAAAGGACGTTTAAAAGGTATCGCCGCGCCACACCGCACCTACATCCTCACAAAATAAAACCGCCAAAGATATAAAACAACGGCCCGGGTGAATTATCACCCGGGCCGTTACCATCCGCTATCACACAGTTATATTGTTGAAAAGTCGCGGTTTACCAGATCAGATGCCTTGGCAATTACAACATCGTCATACATAAGCATGAGCACGTCATCATCGTAGCCGCCGAGGTGTACAGGATTCTCAATACCGTTGATATTGTTGACAATTAGCTTGATGAAGTCTACACCGGCACCATACGCATGAAGATAAGCGCCTCCGAAACGTGGATTTATCTCAGAAAGATAATATTTCCCATCCTTTATAAAAAAGTCCATGTCGAGAGGGCCGTTAAACTCGAATACAGAGCAGATTTCCTCAATGAACCTAAAGAGTTCCGGATCTTTGAAAGAGATAGTCTTACTAGCACCTCCAATACGCGTCTCAATCTTTTTTTTAGAAAAGGCAGCCACAGCCTTGTGCGATATGGTATCGACATACACATCGGCATCACAATCACCTCCTGTCATCAGCTCTTGAATAATATAGTCATGCTCTCCGCTATGCCAGTCGGCCTCGGCCTGTTCCAGCGTGTGTACCTTATGCGCTCCAACGCTGCCACTGCCACAGACAGGTTTCATGAACACCGGAAACGATATACTACCGTCGGCCAGAGCAGCCTTGAAAGCGTCCCAGTCATGAAACGTAAGAGGGGTCCGGATTCCTTTCTCTGTGAGATATTTAAAAAGCTCGTATTTATCAAAACAATAAACCGCACTGTCGGAGGCAGGGCAGAGAGGGATGATCCCGGCAGCCTTGAATCGTCCGGCATTAGCAGCAAGAATCTCTATCTCGGGGTCTATAAGGGTGGTTACCGCCTTAATATCGTTCTCGCGGCATATATCGAGAATAGTGTCTATGTAGCCTGGATCTGTTATACGAGGCACTACATACGGACGGTCACAAAACTGGAGAGCCGGAGCGGTAGACTGCAGATCAGTACCTACCACAAGGCCTGTTTTACCTATCGTTTCCTTTACATCACGCAGCAGGCGCCCACGACGCCCTACGCTGCAGAAGAGCAGATTGTTCATCTTATTGTTTTTTGTTTATTATTTGTCAAGCAACTCGATATCCGAAGCCCGGCCACTACGGCGCACCTCGAAACACGTGCCCGCGCCGTCAACGGCATAGACCCTAGGCCACAAACGTATGAACTGTGGAGAAAGTGTCATCGTATACGCACCTACATTGCGATACATTATCCTGTCGCCTACAGACAGGGCTTCCTGTCCAGACAGACTGAAAAGACGGTCATACTCCAGACAGGTACAACCGGATATAACCTGTAACGGAACTGTCGGACGCAGACCATCTTTTCGGATGATCTCGCTCATATAGCCACTTTTTCTAAAAAACGGGTCGATATCGTTACGAGAACCGTCAGTGGTGGCAAATACTGTCCCACCGCCTATCCTTTTAATGTCAATGACCTCGGTAAGGAACGCAAACGGACTGGCAACAAGGGCGTTTCCCGGCTCTACAATAACATGCAGCCCCTCCATGCCGTGACGGGCCAGCGAAGCATGTATGGCCGCGGCATAGTCCGCAAACACAGGCTTGCCGGGAAAGATACCGAAATAACCACCGCCCACATCAAGATAATCCAGCGCGAGCCCATACTTATGGACCACGCCGGCAGCGTATGCCACAGAACGCTCATAAAAACGGGGCAGGCGCGAATGCGTGGTACGGTGTATGTGCAATCCGGCAATTCTTACATTAGGCAATACCTCCAGACGCGCCAGAGCCTCGGCAAACTCACCACTCTCTTCACTAAAGCCGAAACGACTGTTGTCATCATCCCCGTCCGCATCCTCGGGTGAGACATGCGAGATATTGATGTTCAGGCGTATACCTATATTGAATTGACCGTCAGACGGCAGTTCCCCGAGCCAGCCGAACTCGCGCCATGACTCAAGGTTAACAACGGCTCCGCCTGAAACAGCCTCAAGAAAAGTCTCTTTAGACTTCATCGGGCCGTTATAGATTATTTCGTGGGGCAAATAGCCGCACAACCTGGCCAGAATATATTCATCGTGGCTTACAACCTCCGCCATACAGCCATGTTCGCGAGCCTTGCGCATAGCGTAAGGCAGCGAGTTAGTCTTTACCGAATAACCGATAGAAACTTTACCGAATTCTGACTGGAGCGCATCCCTAAATCCATTTACTCCGCGCCCAAACTCATCCTCGTCAAAAATAAAACAAGGGGTCTTCAAATCATATAAATCCATACAATTCTCTGTAATACGGTCAATTGTCGTCAATCTTGCGGCACGCCGCAACAGCACGGCTGTAGAGAGCAATACCGTTGAATGCATCCGGATGGATAAAATCTCTTAGCACAGATCCTTGGCCGGCAGTCCTTATAACAGGCTCGGTCATTCGATCAAAAATCCAAGGATTAGGATCAAGAAACAAATGCCCGGCACTATGACAATAAGATTCCAGTCCCTGCGTATAATCCGAATAAAGCCTCATCCTGTCACTATGGTTCGTAACATTAAAATACGCGTCAAAATAAAGGCTGCGCCATGGTGCTATAAAAGCAAATTTCGCAGCAGGATTATGAATTAGCACAACCCTCACAAACTTCTCTATATTATCCACATATTCTTCGGCACTCATGGCACATACGCTGTCGTTTCGATAGCGTATGTCATTGCAGCCTATGGCCACCACATACAGAGCTGCTTTAACATAGGCCACAGTCTCCGCGTTTTGCAATAACCATCTGGATGTCTCTCCTCCTTTGGCAAATCTTGATATTCTCTTATCAGGAAACAAACCGGCCAATGGCTCAAACCATCCGTATCCGCCGTTCTTCGTGCCTTCAGTGACAGAATCCCCTACAAAACATACCGAGGATGCCTCTGATATGCATTGCACAATACAGCTTTCATGAAGAATATCATTGCAATTTTCCAAAATCGGGGGGGTATTCCTGACATATCCTGTTTCAGGGAAATAACAATACTCCTTTTGTACATTGTCTATGCCTAGCGGAGCATCTATTGCCACCTCGGTAACAAGCCTGTGTACCTCGGCAAGCCTTCTGTAATCAGCTCTGCTGAGTGTGGAATATATGCCTTTGTCTGTCACAGCCTTATACACCGGCAGCCCGGTCCACATGCCGTTTTGGGGACAATGCGCGTAAACAGGCGTGACCGAAGCCGCCACAGGCTCCAGAGTATCCCTGTCAAGATACGCAGAAACAATCATAGAGGCATCACCGTTATAGCCGACATAAGAATTGACAAAATTGCCAGGACAATGTACTATCAACACATTCTTGCCAAACGAATTTTTACGCCATTCCAACGGCTGGACATGGTGTGTATGGTCTGAAAAAATAATATCAGCCCCCAATTCAACAAAAATATCACACCATTTCCGCTGGGTTGTGTCCGGTTGTCTGCGAAACTGCGCGCCCATATGCGGAAGCACTATGACCAAATCAGGATGCTCAGCCTTCAATCGCTCAAAATCGTCTTTGACCAGAGATACATTACGTTTAAAATATTTGGAATCCGCACTGACCACAGGACGCATATAGAACCTCGTCTTTTCATCAAAAAAGAAATCATCACACACACCGTTCTGCCCGTAGGTATAGGCCAGGACTCCTATTCTCTTACCATTCAGACTGACTATCTTAGGCGTGTCATACTCCTTTTTATTCCTATAAGCCCCCACATAATCAAGCCCAATCTCGTCTAGCTTGTCCAGAGTACGCATGCCACCCTCGATACCCACATCAAATATGTGATTATTGGCTACAGTTACAAGATCTATGCCGCTGTTTTTCACCGCAGTGGCAAACGAGTCTGGAAAGTTCAATGCCAAAGGTATGCCGTCAGCATAATTACTGGTGGAATATCCTCGGCTTTCTCCCCCTAGCGGACCTTCGAAAACACCCAGTGCCAGATCGCTACTCTTCCATATGTCACTGACATGAGCAAACATACTGTCAAAATTATATTCCCCAGACTGGGTATCATAAGCCCGCTCAACCATTTCTCTAAGAAGAATAAGATCTCCGGTAAATGTAATTTTCAGTGCATTCTTTACAGTATTCTTCTGTTCCCCTGATATAACGGGATATATCTTATCGACCGGCGTAATGCCGTACAAACGGTCTCTAACTTTATTGCGGATAATGGCGAAAGCCCCACATACCGTATCATACAGAGTAAAACACAATACCGTGCAGACAATTATAGATACTGCAAGCAGCAAATATACCATCATTCCGCCGCCAAGCAGACGGCAAGCTAACGCCGCAAGAAAATAAAATGCAACAAAAACAAGAGCAACGGCAAGTACCCTCTTTTTGGTTATCATGACTTGCAATATAATAGTTATTTGATTATAAAATCACGGGCAGAGACAAACTCGTTGTCATTTACACTATCCGAATATATGAAACGCGTAGACGCCGCAACAGCCGTTCTATTGGCCGGCATATCCTTAACTACCACGCAATTGGCTCCGATACGGCAGTTATCGCCGATTGTGACATTACCTATAATTTTAGCACCGGCACCGATATAGACATTATTCCCTATAGTCGGAGAGCCAGAACGGGGATGGCCTTTCAAAGTATTCGAGCCTATAGTGACATGCTGGAAGATCACAACATTACGGCCTATCTTGCTCATATTGGAGATAAACACGCCATGCATGTCGTGGGGAAATACCGGAACAGTCTCTATCTCGGCAGACTCACCAATATAGCATCCGTATCGTTCCTGGTAATAGAAATACATCCTCCGTTTCAGTCCTTCCTTCACGATACCGGCACCTTGTTGTTGTCGATAATGCCAGAATCCTCCGTACCAACCCTCAATAATAACAATACATATACAACGTATGTGGCGTCCTGAAAAATATTGACGGGTCAGAGGGTTTGAGATTATGAATGAAT
>CAJTQU010000035.1 GCA_910578665.1 uncultured Muribaculaceae bacterium | reverse complement strand
AATCTTGAATCTATGGGCATAAGCAGTGATGATGTCTTCCGCGCGCATGGACAGATCCGTACAGACCAGGATGGCCTGTGTCTTTTCATATTCAACAAGGACAAACCTCAGCGGCTGGTACAGCTTCTGGCCCCACAGGTATGTCCTGGAAAGAAAACGTACTTTCTTTTCCGTGCCGTATATCTGCAGATGTGCCTCCTGAAAAAAGGCGGCATCGGATAGAAAAAGCTCTTTCAGATGTACCGCCGGCCCATGGACAGGACGGCGGCCGCGGCCTTTATATGCCCCGGGTCTTTCATAAGCCGTACAGTTCCTCTTCGCGCGTGTAACAATATGGAGCAGGCCGGGTGCTTTCCCGGAATATTCATCCCATTCTTTCAGCAGGCGCACAGTCGGTAAAAATATCATCCCAGTCCCAGGAATCTGCACGGAAGTTAAGCATATGGTACTTCCCATCTGCCGAAATGTTATCGTTAGGGTAAGATAACATTTCGGCTTGTGTGCTGGTTTTGGATTGATTAACTTAACCATAATACACATCTGTTTGGAATGTTATCTTTTTATTGTCTGTATAAAAAAAGGGGTATACCTCTCTATTGCGTCAGGAGATATGCCGTGAGTATTGCGCCAGCCGAAAAGCGGCAGAATTCCTCATGCGAGTGTGTGCATTCTGTTCTACTGGGCGGCTGATTTTTCTGACGCTCAGTAGAAATGGATAGAAGATTATATTGTACATGAGTAGATGTGATTCTTTCTCAATATTATTTTTAGTGATCGTTAGATCTGCGATAGTATGTTGGTGTGAAAAAGCTGGATGAATACTACGGTTTTGATATGATTTTTCGTTACATTAGATTTGAGACTAAAATTGACAGTTTGGATTGGGCATTATATTTATGATAAAAATTATAGACAAATATATGGATGCTTCCTCCCGCATTCAGGTGGGAGGAAGCTGACGGGGTATGACGCTCCTTATGGTCCGGAACAGCCCGGATTACCGCCTTTTAGGTTGAACATATCTCCATGTGGGTATATACTGATACTATATTCAATCTCGTAAACAGACCAGATGCCAGAGCAAAGAATGGGTGCCTTTGCTATATGAGGGTCTTGTTTCTGCTCTTTAGGGGGAAAGTTATGAAACGTCAAAATAGGATCAAAATAAGTCTGTTCATAGGTATCATCGCAATAGTGATGCTCACTGGAGGCTGTCAGTCACAAGAAAATGAAGATACGGCTGTTGTTACTCGGTCACCTACCAGGTCGGACCTTATCAAAGAGGGGAAGATCGAGGTCAAGGAAAAGACAGATACAGATGAGGGGACAACAGAGGAGAGAGTGTCGGAAGCCACACCATTGCCAGAGACTGTGCAGCAACCGGAAGGGTCAGATGTAAATAATACGGATCCACAACAACAAAACATAGACCATTATATACTGAATACCAATACAAGATTATTCCATGATCCATCATGTGAAAAAGTATCTTATATTGCACCACATAATTATGCGGAGTTTGATGGGATAAGAGATGAACTCATAGGTCAGGGGTATTCAGCATGTTATACTTGTGATCCTTGAGGGAGTTTGTGAAAAGATTCGTCTGGATCATGATATATTTCTATGACTAAACATCCACCGGCTTTAAGCCAGGGGATGTTTAGTCGATTTATAAAAACATATCAAATTTTCCGATTATCTCTTTGGTCACTACATACCACTCTTTAATGACACGTATGTTTAATAAAGATCTGTCTTTCTCTACTATTTTTATGAATAAGTACGATAATCCATCCCAATCTTTTATATTTCCTTTATCTTTTAAGGATAGCCCCAGATCTTCTAAAGTGAAATTACTCTTTGCAGAATTATAGGCCATAGATGTAGTGACCCAATTTTCTGGAGTGTCTTTTCCACCCAAGGATATAGGAAAAACATGGTCTAGGGTTGGATAATAATCCCAATATGCAATGTGGCAGGCATCAGTTTTCCAATTTGATTGATATGGAAACGCTGTTGGGATTTTAGTTGACATGGTCCGTAGCATCCCCGGATTTATAAGCTTTTTTCCTGAATATCTATCGATAAAGCCATCTCTAAAAAATTGTTCTATCAGTTGTCTTGTTGTATATCTTCTTTTTTCGCGTTTTATGGGTATAAAAGGGTACTTTTCATTTACTATTTGTTCTGCGTCTTTTATTTTATCATCTACGAGTTCCTGGATATCATCTTCGTTAGTGATTCCCATTGCTTCGGCCGCACCAGCAAAGAACGGCTATATTTCTTGAATTATTATACTATTTATGTAAAAATGTTTATTTTAGTTGGACATATCCCTATGTGGGCGATCTATTTTATATCCATGCTCTGTTGTCCCCTGATCTGCTCATTTTTCACCTTTTGGTTCCATATCCAGTCTGTAATGGCCTGCGAGATGGATGTGTGATGCTCAAAGGCATATTGCTTTAAACGTTCTTTTGTATCTGATGTGACGGTGATGTTCAATCGTTCTTTGGCCATGTGTAGCACTCTCCTTTTGTTGTATACGCATATCATATACACAAAACGCGCACAAGTCAAGACTGCAATATGGATGATCTGGAAAGCCCGGAAAGAGGGGAGTGCTAGATGGAAAGCTATAACTTTAAAGAGGGATAGCCTGATATCTGCAGGCTATCCCCATTTTTTATTCCCATATTTAAGATATTGATCAGGATTTACTGCGCCCCGGCGTGAGCCGAGGGCGCAGACATCAACCATTGATCAAGCCACAGGTGACGGAGTCGGTGCAGGCTTTGCATTGAGCTTGTCTTCTACGAAGCTGGTAAAGAGAGCTGCCATGAACATATCATTGCTGTAGTCATACTTGATGTATGAATCCATGAACTCCAGGACGGTGTCTGCTACCTTTTCTGCAGAGTATCCACAGTCATTGTTGGCGAAACAGAACCACTGATATACGAGCTGGATAAACATCCGTTCTGCCGGTACGATCGCCTTTTCACGTGCTTCCAGCATTGCCTTTACGTTTGTATCAGGAGCAGCACCCATGCACTGTTCACTAAATGCCTTCATATCAGAGATAAAGGCATATTCGAGGCCGTCACTTGTAACGCCGTTCTTGAACTGTTTCTTTGCATTAGGAAGGACAAACTGAGGGATAAAACAGATGAAAGAGCGGTCTGAGAGAAAGATGGGAGAGAACTTCAGCCAAAAGTATACATACTCTACCACATATGCGAGCAGCTTCTTATCTCCTGAGATCCTTGAGATCCATTCCTGGATTCCCTGCCGGATCTCCTCGTGGGGGATGGCAACTCCAAAAAACTTTCTCAGCCGTTCCTTTTCCGGGATGGAGGGATATTCCTCCGGGATCCCATTTACAAATGCAAAATCAGTGATCAGGCACCTCACATATCCTGCCTTATTTTTCAGACCTTCAATAAGATCGGATGCCTTGTTTGATCTTGGTAAAGTAGTTGAAATGTGCAAAAAATTATCGTTATTTTCTAAATTATCAGAATAATTCACACAAAAACACCTCGCTTTATTTATATTATAATAATTCTATCATGAGAAAAACAATGTGTCAATATATAAAATGATAAAAGTTAAAAAAAAAGATGCAAAATATAAGCGTAAAAATATCTGACAATTTATACAAAAACAGATACCCCAACAATATATCCGCCGTTGATCAGGAGTTTTCGGAGGTATGGGCAGGAAAAAACACCCGGATATGCCTTTTGGATATACCTTTTGCGGAGTGCTGTCCGGGTGTTTTTTAATGGATCAATGGGTGAGTCCGCGCCGGATTTTCTGGTCAAGCAGACGTTTTTCCGCTCCATCTGCCTGTTTGTAAGCATTGCTCCCATGCATATAGGGGCGGATGTCACGGCCAGTCGGTACTGCTGTGATCGCGCGGTCTGTTATGTCTGGGTAAGCCGTTAATATCATGAAATCGGAGTCGCTGCCAGGTCTATCTGGGTCCTTCCGCTCAAGGATGACGACCACATCCTTTGTTTTCATCTCCCGGATCATGATGTCATCGTGGATCATCCCCGATCCAATGTAGTCGTTTTCTATCACACGGAATCCAAGAAATGGTTCTTTGCTTTCGCAAAGCCATTTTGCGATGCTGGAGACATTATCCAGAACGGCGTCCTGGATGATCTTTTGGTAGTCACCGCTAAAGGAAGACGAGGTATCTACGTTGTCCGGCAGTATGTGATCTATCGTCTCGGCGCAGATCGGGTCGTCGCTGGCGTAGTGGATATTGTAGTGACGGATACCCTCTTCTGTCTGTCTGCTCTGGAATGCTTCCAGTCCTTCGTCAGTATAGGAGCCTTCGATGAGCTCATCTATTTCAGCTTCTGTAAATTGTGAGATAACGACAGCATCTTCTCTGCCCAATTTCCTGCCTGCCATAGCCTCAAACGGCTTCAGCTGCTGGCCGTTTTCACCTGACATCCGGATGATTTTGAAATCTGCGACACCTTTTATAGCAAAAATATCTCTTAGTGTACATACATTTGATCTTTCAATAACGACTTCATGCATTTTCATAGAGCTGTATCTCCTTTTTTGGTTATTTATTCTATTATACCACTCGGCGCGTAAGCGCTTAATAAAAAATATATTCCCTGCTGGTCGATCCAGCAGGGAATATATTTTTAAGACTCAAATGGGAGAGGATTGGGCAGATCCAGTCCTGGGATGTTATCTGTGGTAAGGTTTGTGTTCATACATTCAGAGAGGATCTGGGCTGCAAATCGGAATCCATTCCTGAAGCCAGCGCGTTCATATGAGATACCGTAGTCAAGCACTGCGCATTCCAGCTTGTCGTACTTAATGCCTGCAGTTTCTGCAGCTTTCCTTATCTTCCTCCGGGTACGCTGGATCTCGATCTCGTCGAGTCTATAATCCATTTTTTCCTGTAGCAGATTGTACATGGTGTCAAGTGTGTTTTTAGTCTCCATGATAGACCTCCTCGTTTTTTATGGTATTGGCGGGTGTGTTCCAGGTCCCACCCGCCGCTGCAAGCGGGATCGGTACTGGATGTCTATCAAAAAAGAACCTGCATGGTCTGTTCTATATCCTTAAGCCATACCTGGTATTTCTGCTTTCCTGATTCTGCAGCAAAGCCCTGGGATATCTCGTTGAACCGGGCGTCATTTACATAACGCCCATACACAGTATCAGACAGCCCCTCCCGGACACAAAAGCGGATGTGGTAGTATCTTACACGGCCGTTACGCTTCTTCTTCAAATACCACTGAGTATATCCCCATTTGGTCCGGTTGCACTCTCCGTCTTTTTCTAATGGCGGGAACAGCTCTATCATATGGCTATGGCTGATCTCTTCTAATGGTCTTGCCAGTACATCTTTCTCAAATTTCGAACGGTTGAAATGCTCTTTCTTATCGTTCGTGCCTTTCTCAATCTTATTGCTCACGTATTTCTTCCGATCCAGGCCCATGATATCCTTTAGCGGTTTGGTTGCAAATATGGCTTTCATTGGGTATGGGGTGTACAGCTTATATTGTCTCTTGTATTGCTTCTTGTATTTCTGCCGTTGCCGCAGTTCCAGGTATAGATAGATGCTGTACTGCGAATGGAATCCCATGATATCTTCGATATTAAATTGAAAATATTGTTCTCCATATGCCGGCAGATCGCTGATCTGATCCATAAACACCGGGTTTACTGCGACAGCAGTGTAGTTTTTATTTCCATATACGTCCAGGATTAAAGGGATATCATCCTTTGTGTCTTCGTCTGTTTGGAATGTTATCATACATTCTGTCACCATGCTCTTAAAGCCGTTACGGATCCGGCTAGCGACAGTGGCATCTTCTTTGATGTTCCACCGGAGCCTTTTCTTTGCAAGCTGGTTATCTATGACAATGATGCTGCTGTCAGCAGGCTCCCGCCAGTTTATGTGCTCCAACATGACAAAAAGGAGCTTCATTTTTGTCTTATCCATACATGGCAAACCTTTTAGCAGCGTTTTTCCTATTGCAACTGTCGTCTGTATGTACAAAGGGTCCTGCTCTGGAAAACTTGATGCATCCTCATATCGTGTATGTTCCATGGTACCTCCTTAAATCTCTGTTTTTGACCATATTCTTTCCCTTTCTTTATATTTATCGACCGATTTGTAATAAAATTATAAATATAGTGCGATTTTTTTGTAATCATATGCAGTCCAGTTCATATCTGCCAGTGTCTGGGTCATCGAACATCTGCTCGTCCAGCATATTCTCAACCTTAGAGCGTATGTACCGGCATCCCATTTTGCTCTTTTCGGCTTCAAAGGCCAGTTTTTGGCGTGTCTGTGCATCTACGGACAGCGACACATGATGGGATCTCTCGATCTTCTGGATGGGGGATGCAGGACTCTCTAAGATAGCCTCAAAGTCGTGTGCATCCAACGTATCGAGTGTGACTATCCGGCTGATCCTCCCGGCGATCTCACGCCTTATGTTCGCATGTTTTACTAAATCTTCTTCCGTACACTCAGCGGCCTGGATGTCTTTTTGAGTGGATTGACCGAATCCGATACTCCCAGAGGATTCTGATTTTGCCCGCAGCATACGCTCAAAACTGCCACAGAGGACGACGGATATACCTGAACAGTCAACTACGGTCTTTTTATCCCTGTTGCGGTCATCTGCAAATGTCAGTGTATCCCCGTCCATCAGCTTCAGCAGTTCATTCTGTATGATCATCGAAGTGTCATTGCCGCCGGAAGCGAAGGCCGGTTCGCACATCTTATCCGCCTCGTCGATAACGATGATCAGGTGTCCTGCTGTCTGCTCCGGTCCGCCTGTAAAGATATCGCTTATCTTGAGGCTCCCTTTCCAGCCGTCACCGCTTAATTGCGGGCCGTTGATGATCCGGATGCAGTCAAGCTGTTTTGATAGGGCACGCCATATCTCAGTCTTTCCGCAGCCTGTGGGACCTGCCATGACGATATTTCGGCTGTTACCCCGCAGGTGGTGGTAGACGAGCATGGAGACGGCCCGTTTGGCTGCGTCCTGCCCGTAGATATGCTGGCTCAGATAGTTGTAGATATCGTGTGGCGTCCAGCCCGCATACCTACTGTCTGGAGCGGATGTTGGATCAGGAATGCCCTTATCACACTTATTTTTGGCCGGATCCTCCGTAGAGTAATGTGATCGGACAGAAGCGCTGGCTAAGATCCCGGCGATGTTGCTGATATCCATGTCAGAGATGTTTGTTTTTGCCAGGGCGTTAAACAGGATGTTGCCAGCTGTTTCCGTGTTGCTGTCATCCCAGAATAGGGCGAGTTCTTTTATATCATCCCGTCTTTTGGCGAAGTCCTTGTCAGAGATCTTGTCGAATATGCCCATATGGGATTGCTGGATAAATGTATGTATGGGGTTTAGGACCGTTGTATTTGTACCTTTTGAGCAGGCCAGTTTGATGTATTCTTTCCAGAATTGCTTTGCTGTATTGCGTGTCATATAGGATCCTCCTGTTTGGAAGTGTCTGGATATCTGAAGGTGAATGTCCAACAACACATCCCCGCTGGAACCCAGCGGGGATGTGCTGCCTTCAAAGATTAGATTTTAATTGAATGGCAGCTCCTCGTCGATCCCGTCTGGAATGTCCATGAAGCTGTTTTCATCGTATGGGGTGTCTGGTGCAGCTGGGCTGGTGTCAGATCTTTTATCCAGGAATTCCTGTCTTTCGACTACGATATCCGTCGTGTAGATCTTCTGTCCTTCACGATCGGTATAGCTTCCCGTCTGGATACGGCCTTCTACTGCTACTTTCATGCCCTTAGCGAGATACCGTTCGGCAAGTTCTGCTGTTCTGCCAAAAGCGATGCAACGCAGGAAGTCAGCCTCTTGTTCATTTTCCCGTTTATATTGACGGTTCACTGCCAAGGTATACCTTGCGACAGCTGTATTGTTATTGTTAGAAGAGTAGCGCATTTCTACATCGCGGGTCAACCGACCGATAAGCATGATTTTATTCATGTTTTTCTCCTTTTCTATGACTGCTTTTATGGTATTAAAATGATATTGTATTCTTTGGGATACAGCCGATCTTCGCTGTTTTTCTCACGTTTTAACCCGGGCGCTTGCGCCTATTTCTTTGCTTTTTATGATCGATCAGCTATACGTGGATATAGATGTCGTAAAAAAATAATGCCACAACGTACAGTACGTCATAGCATTTTTATTGTTATTGGAATATCTGGATTGTTTTTCCCATTTGTTTCGCGTATCTGAGACAGTCTGCGGTTCCGGACTTTGTTCTTGGGTCAGCCCAGGAGCCGTTCTCAAACTGCCCGATCACATGATCTGAAGCGTTGACCATGCATTTGTTCCTGTACATGAGAGATTTAACTGTGCTCTTAAAGTCTGCAGTGTCTACAGTCTTGTCGCATACGTAGACCTGGTCGGCTTTTTTGAGCATCAGATTGTATTCGTGTTGGCTAAACAGACCGGTCTTTGCCCAGCGCAGTTCCTGTCCGTTGAAGGGCTTATATATGATGTTCTGGATTTCCGGGCGTCTGGCCTTTATGATATTGACTGCCCAGAAAGCAAGCTGGTCGAACCCCTGGGCGCCTCCTGAGATAAAGTTTGTATAGCCCTGATCGATCAACCGTTCGATGCTGACTGTCAGTCCATCGACGATCTTCTGGTATACCGGTCTGTTTGACTCGTCATATGGCCTATCTGCAATGATTCCTTTCGGTCTGTGTCCGGTAAAGCATACAGTTTTTGTTTTGCTTGGTTCCATTTTGCATTCTCCTTATATATCACCTGTTTTTGAGAATGCACCCGCTCTATTATCTGGATAAAAAATAGCTGCCCTGTATAGGTCAAACCCTATAAGACAGCTATCCTTGATCTGATATGTGTGGACTGAGGTTACATTTTTAAATAGCGTTCAGCTTCTTCCTGAGAAAGATTGTATTTTTCCTGTATCTTCTGGAGGATGTCGTGGTCTGGTATATTGAAGTCCCTCAGTGAGGATACCATACCTAAAATACCAATCTCCATGCCCTTTTCGATATTTTCCTGGTCGCGCATCAACAATGTCATATACTCATGCCTCCATTCTCTATTTTTTCGAGCATTTTTTACAGCTTCTTCCAGCTCATCCACGAATGGGTCTGTGGGCTTCTTTCCGGCCACGTAATCCAGGAACGCTTTCAGTCCAGGGCTGACGTCATCCATAGTCCCCAGGGCATTCAGGAAGATCTTGGTGGTCTCATCGCCCAGGAGGATATCGGTATCTTCCCTGCAGATATTCTCAAAGGTGTAGATATGCCTGCCTCGTCCAAAATAATCAAATGGACAGATGAAGATGATATAGCTTGGCTTTAATTTTTTGTATGGTTCGCCTTTGTCGATCATCTGTAGGTCTATTAGGCTTTGGTAATATCTTATCCTCTTTGTCAGTTCGCTTGAACTGACAACTTGCATTTCAATATCATAGACTGTACCTTTGCTATCGTTAACAAAAACATCCAACCGCACACTTTTGGCGTCTATGTCTGGACGTATGGCTTTTTGTGTTTCTGGATATTCTATATGGTCTATCTCCAGTTCTGGGAGTATCCTCTGTAAAAGTTCTTTACATAATTTAGGATCCTGCATGATCTTTCCAAATAGGAAATCATTGCTGATCTGTAATCTTTCCCATGCTGTGGCGTTTTCCATGATCTGGTCTTTCATTAATAGTCCTGCCTTTCTTTGGTCTGATTATAACATGTTCATAGAAATGGATAAAGAGTTGTTTTCTGATATGCTCACACGTCTTCTCCTGTCTGGCAGAAGTGCAGGTCTATATTGGCATATATCTCTTCGATATCGCAGAAGCGTCCGGACATGGCTGTATAGTCATTGTTTTCTCCGTCCCAGCTAAGCTGCGATCCGTTTTCATGCGCATAGCGTTCCAGGTCTTTACGGATGATACTCTGAGTTTCTTCCGGAAGCTGGCAGATAAATACCGTGGGGTACGGGACAGCCAGCTTTCTTGTTTTTACCAAGTGAGTCCTCCTTTTCATTCTTATATGGTGTTTCATTATATCCAGACCTGCGCCCTGGCGGATGCCAGGAGCGCGGTCTGCTATCATACGTGTATCTTTCCGGTCTCTCTGTCATAGTGATAAGCATGATCCGAAAGCACTTCCTGTGGGCTTACGTGAGACTTGTTTACCGCACAGACCATTTCGCTTAGGGTTCCGATGTCTATCCCGCTGCTCTCGGGAACGAGCAGCACCTCGTGGATGCTGGATGGGAGTATGAAAAAGCTGTTTTCGATGAGATCTGCAAAGTCTGCGAGCAGATCCTCCAGTAAAAGTCCAGAAGCACCAAGAAAGCCTTTTGTATTGGTCAGTATGTAAATTTGGAGTGGAGATTGAAGATCAGGGGTGCAGGGCATCTTTGTGGCGCACATGTGTATAAGTACTCCCTCCAGATCCCGGATGCCGTAACTGTGGGATGACTGCATATTTTCCAGTGCCTGAGACCTTATGAGATCTGCAGGGATATCCAGTGTATGTAAAAGCTCGTTGGAGATCATGCGCATACCGCCATCGTCATCAGATATGTAGTAGCAGACCTTGAGATCCAGAAAGCCGTTACTCACCAGATTGCTGAGTTTCTCGTTATAGTACTGTCTGGAGACCAGTAAGGGCTGGATGCGGGACCTTATGTCTCTTGTCAAGTGAGGGGTTGGTAATGTGCCTTTGTCTGTGATCGTATCAGTTATGTTGGACTCCTTTCTCTGTTTTTGATCAATAGATGATGTATCTAAATTTCTGCTGTAAAGAGCAGGACGGGTTCAGGATCCCTCTCGGGTGCGTCAGCACCTATTATTGTTTTTTGGGGCTGATATCTGGAAGTATTATGGGGAGATCCTCATGTCATCGGATATGACATACGGTCTCTCTCGGGTGCGCCAGCACCTATAGAGCACCCCGGAACGTAAGTGGAGTGGGCAAGTGAGCCGCGAAGCGGGGAACGCAGTAAGACCCCAAATGAGACTTGTCGAATGCGGGGCGGAGACGGAACGTCGGAGGGTTGTCTCGGCTGTGCCGAGCGGGATCGGAACGAAGTGGAGATGACGTCACAACCTCTTATGCTCTTTTGTTTTTTGCACCGTAAAATGAGCCATTTATTTCGTAAATGTCTGTACGTGTTGTGTGCATGGCGTTTTGGATCTGCGAAATACTCCTGTCAGACCATGACAGTGCCGATCTTCCCGCAAAATAAATCCGATAAAATGTCTAAGACCGTTGCGTATATCATCCCCTATTTACGAAATTGTTCGGAATTTCTGACGTCATAGCGATATGCGTTTCGTAAATCGATGCAACGGTTTGCGTAAATTCGAAAATGGATTCCTGACCGGGATTTTTTAAGGTTTTCGGTCTTGGTTTTTGGGCGGTGATCGTGGGTAGTATGTCCACGATGTCGCCCTGTTTTTTGCACCGTAAACTGCGCGGATTATTTCGCAAATGTCGGTGCGCATTGCGCTTACAAGCTTTTCGTTTGCGCAATGACCCGGTCAGGCTTTGGGCCAGAGGATATTGCCACAAAATAAATTGATAAAATGTCTAAGACCGTTGCGTATATCGTCCCCTATTTACGAAATTGTTCGGAATTTCTGACGTCATGAGTATGTGGATCTCGCAAATTAAAATATGATGGATCTGGCAGATTTTTGTGTACTGCAATAAATATTGATAGACGAATATGGGGGATACCCGGTTGTTTGTGTGTGGGGGAGTTCGATCCACAGGATGCTGACCGAGAGATAAAAAAATATGCGTTTTTCAGCTATTAGGACAGGTGACGTCCATTAAAGTGTTACGATCAAGGTGCGATTTTGTTTCCAGATCGGAGCACGATATATACCAGTATTGGGGATTAAAGTAGGGTAAATCTGGCACCATTTTTGTGCCAGATACTGGCCACATTTCTGGTCTGTTTCTGGCCCATGATCAGCCCGGGACAGGAGTGGCCAAAATTGGGCCAGTTCTTGGTCGCATATTGGCTCGATTTTGTGCCAGATATGGCCTTCTATCTGTCCGGGATTGGAATGGTCTGAGATTGGGTCAATATTGGGACAGTTTTGGGCCGATTTTGTGCCAATATGTGGTGCCATATCTCCTAGTATTTACTGAGTTACATATGGGTGTAGGATTGGGGACAAAATGGTATAACGGACCATGCCCATTTTGTTCCGGGCTGAAATGGGATACGAAATATATCTGATCCGGATGCGATATCATGGCAGAAAAAGGCCCCGGATCTGCTCAGGATCGTTAGGCCGAAAGGGGTACGTATCGGGTATAAAAACTGCCACATATATGCCCCATTTTGTGGCTAATATTAAATTGCATTTATTATTATATACATTTAAAAAGTTGTAAAAAACACAACAAAACTATTGAAATATGCTTTATGATTGGATCAATGTCAGATGATCATCAGGCGATACTCCCTGATATGTATAGCCTTGCTGAAGAAAGATCGGGATCTTATTCAGGAGTGGAGCTGGAGCGGTCAGACCCGGAATCCTGGTCAAAGTCTATGATCAATCAAGAGTATAGAGAAGAAGCAAGTGATCACTGGGAACTCTGTTATGCAGGATACAAAAAGCGCAAAAGGATCAAGAGATCAAAAGAAAAGATCCGTATCCTGGATGACGATGTATCTGTTCGTCTGTTTCATGATCATAAATGATACCAAGATCTATAGTTTTACATAATTTTAGCCTTTACTATATTACTATATCAATATAGTCATCAGACTGTAGACAAAGAGAGGTGCCAGAGTCAAACTCCAGCACCTCTCTTTTATCTTGAGATATATTTTCTTTAAAGTATACAGACGTTCTTGGAGCGGTGGTTGATGAACGAGAGCTGGAACGGGAGGGCGCTGTCAAAGTAGTTGAGGAAGCCGCACCAGCCGTCGAAGATGGCGGACTGGTCCTCGCTGGAGGCCACGG
>CAJTQU010000034.1 GCA_910578665.1 uncultured Muribaculaceae bacterium | reverse complement strand
TTTATGCCTTAAAAAGTTTTGATGTTGTAAAAAATTAAGATGCGTCAGCCCTGTGAGGAAAAACTTGCAATATTGCGTATTTCAATGTAACTTTGTAATTTGATAGGTGTTCCCTTTTGTGCGGACAGATTAAGTTAGGCAACCTTTTAGAACCTGTTTCTGATGAAAATATTTGACTCGGATGTAATCAAGGATATAGACCGCGCTACGTGTGAGGCGCAGAAAATAGATTCCGTAGAGCTTATGGAACGTGCCGCCGGTGCGGTGAGTTGCGAGATTATTTCTCGCTTTCTGCCCTCGCAGCGCATAGTGGTCATAGCCGGTCCGGGCAATAACGGCGGCGATGCGCTGGCAGTGGCCAGAATGCTTATAGAGCAGGGTTACAAGAGGGTGGAGGTGTTTCTGTTTAATGTGCACAACAAGCTGTCGCATGACTGCGAAGAGCAGCGCAACCGCCTTATCGGTATGGACGAGGTTGATTTTACCGAGGTGACACGCGATTTCACTCCGCCATATCTGTGCGAGGGCGACGTGGTGCTCGACGGTCTTTTCGGGGCAGGGTTGCGCGAACCTCTCCAGGGTGGCTTCATGTCGCTGGTGAGGTATATCAACGAGAGCAAGGCATATACCATATCCATAGACATACCTTCGGGATTGTTTGGCGAATGGAATGTGAACACCAGCCGCCGCGATGTCATACACGCCAGTCTTACGCTGGCCATATCTTTCCCTCGCATATCGTTCTTTTTTGAGGAGAATGCCGATGTCATAGGTGAGTGGAAGCTGCTGGATATCGAGCTTGACCAGGCAAAGATACGGTCTACACCGACCTCTTATTTTGTTGCCGAACGCAAAAATGTGAGCCATGTGCTTAAGCCCCGTCCCCTGTTTGCCGGGAAACGCGATTTCGGTTCGTGCATGATTATGGCCGGTTCTATGGGCATGATGGGGGCTGCTGTCATGTGCGCACGTGCGGCGCTGCGCACGGGGGCCGGGCTGGTCACAGTGCATTCGGCACGCTGCGGAATGGATATAGTGCAGCAGTCCGTGTGCGAGGCGATGTTCGAGCCTGACAAAAATGAGCGCGTCATAACCGATATGCGTCTGCATCATCGTCACAAAGGTGTGGCTGCCGGTCCGGGTATAGGTACGTATGACGAGACTATCAACGCTCTCGAGGGTCTTCTGAAGAATGTAGGCGAGGCCATGGTGCTTGATGCCGACGCGCTTAACTGCATAGCCAAGCGCACGTCGTTGCTCACAATGGTGCCTGCTATGAGTGTTATTACTCCCCACAAAGGGGAGTTCGACCGCCTGTTTGGCGAACATTCCACAGACGAGGAGCGTCTGCGCAAGGCAGTTGACATGGCGCAGTACTACAATATAATCATCGTGCTCAAAGGCCATTATACCGCGGTTGTGCGTCCCGACGGCAAGGTGTATTTCAATTCTACAGGTAATCCGGGCATGGCTACCGCCGGCAGCGGCGATGTACTTACAGGTGTCATAACGTCTCTTATGGCCCAGGGATATAAGCCGGAACTGGCGGCCACGGTAGGCGTGTTCATCCACGGACTGGCCGGTGATATGGCGGCCGAAGACCTGGGCGAGTACGGTATGACCGCTTCTGATATAATAGAACGTATACCGCTGGCTATCAAAGAGGTGATGAAATAATATTTGTATCAACAAAAATCCATAACAAAGATCAGACAGTCTTTGTCTAGAAATTCAGCACGTTGTTATGAAAGTAACGAAGTATTTAGCCGCCGCAGTGGTATCACTGGGCTTTGTGCAGGGGGCTTATGCCCAGCAGACCCGTATGTTGTCGGCCGATAAGAGCACTGACTACGGTATAGCCTATTCGTTGCCAGTGACAGCCATACAGGTGGATGTCACCGCCACCACCACGGTGCGGCGTCCGGGACCTTACCGCCAGTATGCCGGACGGTATCTGGGTAAGGCGGATATAATATCCGAGGCTTCGCAGCAGAGCGCGGTGGCCGGTGTGCGTGTGTCTACGTACGGTGTGCCGGGAGACAGTAAATATGTCATGCAGTTGAAACCAGGTGCCGTGGCCAGTGTGTGTGTCGATGAAGACGGCATGCTGCTCGCGATAAATACCGAGGCGGAAGCCCCTGCCGTATCTCGTACTGATGTGCTGCCTGCCGGCTCTGAACCGGATATGGACGAGTATCTGAAATATGTCGATGCCGACTTTCTTGCCTCGCTCTCGTCAGCAAAGCGTGCCGAGATGCTGGCGCAGACTATTATGGAGATCAGGGAAAGCCGTCTGAGCCTGTCTCGCGGCACAGCCGAGACAATGCCTGCCGACGGCCGCCAGCTTGAACTTATGCTGCAGAGCCTAGAAACACAGGAGAAAGCGCTTACACGGGCTTTCACCGGATACGAATATACAGCTACCGAAACACGCAGCTATAGCGTTATCCCAGACACGGTACAGCCTTCGCGTACTATATTGTGCCGGTTGGGCAACCATAGCGGCCTGACCGATGCCGATACGCCTGTGGGCGAGCCTGTTTATCTGGATTTAAGCTCCGTGAGACGCATGGAATGGCCGGTCAATGCTAAGGGCGAGCCTAAAGTGCTGCCTAAGGACGCAGTGCGTTATGCATTGCCGGCCACGGCCAAAGTGAGTGTCGTATGGCGTGGTAACACTCTTTACAGCCATGATTTACAGTTTGCGCAGCTGGGCGATGTGTTCGGTCTTGATCCGAAACTGTTTTCCGACAAGCGCTCTCCGTCGATGGCATTGTTTGATCCCGTCACCGGCGCATTGACCTCGATTGAACTTGTCAAGTGATATGCCGCTCCGATTGTTCAAAGGAATATTGCTGTTGCTGGCAGTGCTGTTCTGCGGAGCGGCGCATGCAGCCGAGACCCCCTGTAGCCCAGACTCGGTTAGAATAAGCCTGCTCACGTGCAGTCCTGGTCCTGAAATTTTTGAATTGTACGGCCACGAAGCCGTGCGTGTCAGCGGCCGTGTCGGAGGCCGGGAAGTCGACCAGGTGTTTAACTATGGTGTTTTTGACTATAACGCCCCGGGGTTTGTGTACCGCTTTGTGAAAGGGGAGACGGACTATTATGTGGACGTGATGCCGACGCAATGGTTTATAGAGACTTACATGCGCCAGGGGCGGAGGGTCGTGGAACAGGTGCTGCCATTGTCGCCAGGCGAAGCTATAGAATATTACGGCATGCTGCTGACTGATATGCAGCCGGAGAACCGCAGTTACCGTTATAAATACTTTTCTAATAATTGTGCGACACGTTTGCTGGACAAAGTAGAGCAGATGCCTTCGGCACGAAATTGTCCGGTGACGGATCTTTCCAGGCCCTCCGGTACCACGTATCGCGAGCTGATACGGAAATACAATACAGGATACCCCTGGTACCAGCTGGGTATAGACCTTGCACTCGGCAGCATGATTGACGAGCCGGTAACGGTGCGGCAGACTATGTTCATACCGATGGAGCTGGCCCGGTATTACGGGAAGCAGGAGGTCCTTGTAGACGGCAGGGGAGATGTACGTAAGTCTCCCACGCCCTGGTACTTGTCTCCTGTGTTTGCGGCCTGGATGCTGTTTGCCTGTGTGGCTGTCATGCTGCTGTGCGGCAGGCGTTGGCGCGCGATCTATAGCTTTTGGTTCCTTTTATGCGGTCTGGCCGGCACGTTGGTTTGCTATCTTGTTTTTCTTTCAAGTCATGAGGGCACCTCGCCCAACTGGCTTGCATGGTGGCTGAATCCGTTGTGGTTTATCCCGGCTGTAACTGTCTGGGTACGGCCGCTCGGGTACTTTACGCGTTATGCCGCCGCAGTGCCCGGTATCGCGACATTGTTGCTGCTAGCTGCCTGGCCGTTATTGCCGCAGTGCGGAAATCCTGCATTTTTCCCCCTTATGGCCACCACCGTCATATTGTCACTGCGGCTGCCGCGGTGACATCCTAACGGAGTAGCGGTGTGACTAGTGTGGCGGCACCGCGCAGTCCTGAGCGTATATAGAGGTATGCCATGCGGAGTAAGGCGCGGTTACGGCCGTGTGTGGCATCGAGCACGTGCTGTAGCAGCGGACCGGAGAGATCGGGACGGCCCTCTCTGGCGAAGTGTGCGGCGAGCATTATGCGCCGGTACATTGCCATTGCCATAAGTTTTTGTTTGTCCGGCCGCCGGCTGTTTGCGATAGCGTTTTCCACAGCACTTATAGCGGCTTCGTATAAAGGGGCTTTGTCACTGTAATTTATGCCTGTCACAGATATTTCAGATTCGTACGTGTCTACGGCAATTTTGCCTGTATGGCCCGTGACAGGGTCGAGCAAGAGCAGGCGTATGCCTAATTCCCAGTCATCCCATATACGTATGTCCCGATTCCAGCCCCCGGCCTGTCTGAGTAGTTCTGTGCTTGCGGCATAGCCTAAGGTAGGGAGTGTGCAATGGTGGAAATGCACTATCAGTCTGTCTCCGCGGCGGCGTGGTATTTTAAACGGCCGTCCGTGCAAGGGATGCATGAGTATGTCGGCACATACGATTTGCGTCCCGGGGTTGTGTCTGAATACTTCGGCATAGCTTTCTACGGCATCCGGGCGTAGAGCGTCGTCGGAATCAAGAAACAATACATGTGATGTAGTGACAGTGTTAAGGCCGCATTGACGGGCGGCTGCGGCGCCGGGAATGCTTTCTGATAATACCGTTATGTGCAATGCCGTGTCACCGGCATGCTTTTCTGCCCATCCGCGTATGACATCCAGACTGCGGTCGGTCGAGGCATTATCCACTACGATAAGGTGCAAGGGGCGGAATGATTGGGCGGCCACACTGTCGAGGGCACGCGCCACGACCGATTCGCGGTTGTATACAGGTATTATTATGGAAAATGTATCCGGCATATTTTCTAGTCTCTTTCGCGGACAAAGATAATACCTTTTTCTGAAAAAGTCATTATCTTTGCACCCATGAAAATACTCTTTGTCGGAGATTATTCCGGATTTCACGCTACTCTCGCTGCAGAACTAAGACGCGGAGGGCATGATGTTACAGTTATAAGTGACGGGAGCCGCTGTATGGACACAGTCAGGGATATTGATTTGCGGCGCACTCCCGGACTATTGGGCGGAGTGGCATATATGCGCCGGTTGTTTAAATTGTGGCCCGGACTGAAAGGGTATGACATAGTGCAGCTCATAAACCCTAACTTCCTCCATCTGCGGCCGGGCAAGATACGCTATTTTTTCAGGGAGCTGAAACGTAATAACGGTGCTGTGTGTCTTTCACTGGCCGGCAGTGACCCCGTCATTGTCAAAGGCTGTGTGGAAGATGACCTGTTTCGATATTCCGAATTCCGGGTAGGAGGGGCTAAGACAGAGTATGTGCGCAAGACACCCGGTATAGAATACAGGTGGCTTAACGGCGGCATGGGTGATTATTGCCGTTTTATTTATGAGAATGTCGATGCTGCCGTGTCGGCTCTGTATGAATATCATGTGGCTGCCAGGCCGTATTTGGGTGGCAAGCTGTGTTATGGCGGCATTCCGGTGGATCTGTCGGCTGTGCCGGAGATCCCTTTTGCGTTGGAGGAGAAGGAAAAAATCAACATGTTGGTCGGGATAAAGAGCGAGATGGAACTTTTTAAGGGGACAGGCCGTATGCTGGAAGCCGCCCGTGAGGTGGAGCGCCGCCATCCGGATCTGTGCCGGGTATCGGTGGCACGCGATTTGCCGTTCAGTGAATATATGGATGCGTTGCGCGGCACACATGTTGTGTTAGACCAGCTGTATTCGTATACTCCGGCCACTAACGCGTTGCAGACTATGGCTATGGGCAAGGTGGCTGTGAGCGGTGCCGAACCTGAATATTATGATTTCATAGAGGAGCGTGAGCTGCATCCCGTAGTCAATGTGGTGCCTGATGACGCGGA
This sequence comes from uncultured Muribaculaceae bacterium, assembly GCA_910578665.1. Lineage (GTDB taxonomy): Bacteria > Bacteroidota > Bacteroidia > Bacteroidales > Muribaculaceae > Lepagella. The sequence goes on along the minus strand of CAJTQU010000034.1, from coordinate 9,590 downwards.
GATGGTCCGAGTGCTTGAAAATCTGGTGACAGACCGCGTGTCGCTTGCGGATCGTGCCGCGTGCGGCCGGCAGTTTGTAGAAAAACATAATAGCGCGCCGGTTGTCACCGGTCGTTTCATGCGAGTATGGGAACAGGTGGCGAGGTAAGGTTGCAGGTGCTTATATGCACTATCGGTGCCGGAGGTATAGCCCGTGTCGAGGCTGCTGAACATCCGCAGACAGAGGGTGTGGAATATGTGGTGTCGTGGCAGCAGCCCGATGGGCCGCGGCAGCCGGTACCGGTGTCGCTGGCGGTAAGAAAAGATTTCCGGGTGGTTGTCAATGATACTCGCGGACTGAGCCGTAACCGGAATATCGCCATGGGGCTGGTGACCGCTCCGTGGGTGCTCGTGGGCGATGACGATGTGGATTATGATTCTGAGGGACTGAGGCTGCTGATAGAGCGCATTAGCGATACAGAGGCGGACGTGGTGTGTTGCCGCTATACATGCGGCGGACGCTATATAAAGACTTATGGCGGCCGCGAGTTTGATTTGCGCCGTCCTGTGAAAGGATGGTATCCTACCTCGTTCGAAATAGCTTATAGGTCAGATTCCGCCGCAGGCCGAACAAGGTTCAATGAGAATTTCGGTATAGGGGCTCCCTTGCTATGCGCGGGGGAGGAGGATATATGGCTGTATGATTCTCTCAAAAGTGGTGCGCGCGGAATATTTGCCCCCATAACTATCGGAAGCCATGACGGGGCCACTACTGCCGAAAGACACGAAGGGGAAGCCTGGCTGCTTATGACTCATGGTGCTGTTTTGTCTTATATAAAACCGTGGAGCTGGCCTGCGCGCATGCTGGTGCACGCGTGGCGCAAACGTGCTTCGGGATTTGTGCGCCATCTTCGGCTGTCGTTGGCCGGCGTGGTCTATGCGCGCCGCAACCGTTTATGGGGCTAGTCTTTTTATGCCATTTCGGCACTCTGACGGCTGCGGAATGAAGAGAAGTTAAAAAAGATTAAATTTTGAAGATTCGGGCAGACTTGGTGTTACAGTGGCAAACTAAGTATTACCTTTGTAGGTTACAAAAAACAGTGACGGATGCCGCAGCAGGCACATCGTGTGTCGCTTCAGTTGTTTCGTCATGGCAGGATTAATCAGTAAATGACAATGGAACAGATACAAGTCAAAGTGGTGAACCGCAGCGGTGGCGCCCTGCCCTCTTATGCCACTCCCCAGAGTGCCGGTATGGATGTGAGGGCGTTTTTGCCCGGCGGAGCCGTAACTATCGCTCCGGGAGAAAGGGCGTTGGTGCCTACAGGGTTGTACATACAGCTGCCTGACGGCTACGAATGCCAGATGCGGCCGCGTTCGGGACTTGCCCTTAAACATGGCGTGACAGTGCTCAATTCGCCGGGTACTATTGATGCCGATTACAGGGGAGAAGTGGGTATAGTGCTAATTAACCACGGATGCGAGCCATACCGGGTGGAAAATGGCGAGCGTATAGGCCAGCTTGTTATCGCCCGTTGCATGCAGGCGGTTTGGGAGCCTGTGTGTGCTCTTGATGACAGTGAGCGCGGGACAGGAGGGTTCGGCCATACAGGTAACATATAATAAAACTTGGGATTATGAAAAAATACGGCATTGTGGTACCGATGGCGCTTTTGTCCTGTATGATGGCGGTATTGGTCCTGGCTTCTACTCCGGAACAGCGTAAAAGCCGCCATATCACTCTGCGCGCCATACAGGCAAGCGTGGAGCACACGCTGCCGGAGGCGCACGAGATGTTTAAACGCGCATATGAACTTGATCCCGGCAATAACGAGGCGGCGTATGCCTACGGAATATCACTAATCAGTATGGCGCAGGATTCGGCGCAGCTGCATAATGGTCTTTCGCTTGTACGCCAATATGTCGACGCTTATCCCGAAGATTACGATGAAACATCATATTACGCGTATCTGTGCCGCCGTATCGGCATATTTGACGAATCTCAAAGAGTACTGACACGTCTTTCGGAGTATTATCCTGACAAGAGCGAGCTGCTGGCATCGCTGGCAGAAATCGCCACTTTGAAAGATGACCGCCAGACCGCCAGAGACTACTACACGCGGTTTGAAAAAATCGAGGGCCAGTCACCCGATTTGTCGCTGCGCAAGATGGCCCTCTGGCTTCAGGATAAAGACACGGCCAGCGCGATAGGCGAGGCCGACAGGCTTATAGCCGCTAGTCCGGCAATTCCGGATTTTTATGTGCTCAAGGGCAATCTGTATGCATTTTTGAACAAGCCTGATTCGGCACTGGGCTATTACAAGCGCGCAGAGGCCATAGCTCCCGAAGACGGCGCGGTGAAACTTTCATTGGTTAATTTCTATAATGAGAACGGCGATACCGCCGCTTATGACCGGGAGGTGTACAGCGCCCTGCTTCTAGATGACATAGATCTGGATGTCAAGCTTCAATTGCTTGCAGAATATGTGACACCGCTGCTTGAACGCAAGGGGAACACCGAGCATGCCGATTATCTTTTGTCCGCGCTTAGAGACCAGTATCCGCACGAGGCGGGCATACAGGATTTCAGTTCGCGTTTCAGTGCCGCCAAGCATAACTGGAAAGAGGCTGTGGAACAGATACAGATTGCTATAGACATGGACCCGGCCAATAAGGGGTATAAGGCTCAGAAAGTATCTTATCTGGTTGCTGACGAGCGTTATGAAGAGGCAATCAGGGAGTACGAGGCCGCACGAGACACGGCTAATCCGCAGATAGAAATGTTTTTCTACGGAGTGGCCGCATATACGGGTGCCGAACGGGACAAGGAGGCTCTGGCAGAATCGAAGCGCGTGTTGAAGCTGATTATGCCGAATGTAGAACCTACGGATACTCTTACCGAGGCTTCGGGAGCCAACCTCAACAGCCGGGGACTGAAGGTTGTGGGCACTATTTATTCCCTTATGGGTGACATATATTTCCGTGAGAAGGACATGCCTAATGTCAACCTCATGTATACCAACGCCCTGCGGTTGAATCCCGATGATGCGTCGGCACTTAATAATTATGCGTATTATTTGTCGGAGAGTGGCGGAGATCTCGATACTGCGTTGAAAATAAGCCGGAAAGCTATCGATGAAGATCCGGAGAATTCTTCTTATCTTGATACTTATGCATGGATCTTGTTTCGTAAGCAGGACTATAAGGAAGCTCTGGAATACCAGGAAAAGGCTATGAAGTTTTCAGAAGGACCCTCAGTAGAGCTTTACGAGCATTTGGGGGATATCCAGTTTATGAACGGTCTGCCTGAGGATGCTGTCAAGTCCTGGGAGCAGGGCCTTATGCTTGATCCTGATAATAAGTTGTTACAGAAGAAGGTGAAACATAAAACCTATTTCTATGAATAAATTCAGTATAGCTATAATATCTGCTGTCCTGTGCCTGTTATGTTCGTGCAGTGCCAGACGTCCGGGCAATGTGATAGAGGCACCGGAAGGTATGTCGCGCGAACTTAAGGCTGCCGGGGAGAATGTACGCGCGCTTTCGACCAAGGAATCTGTAAAGATTGCTACAAGTGTGGCACGCACTTACAAGAATTGGGACAAACTCAGTATGAACGGCAGACTGCGTATGAAAGGCTTGCCTATTTCTCCAGGAGTTAAAGTATATATGGAACGCGGCAGCTTGATTGTCATATCGTTGCGCGCTCCGCTCATGGGCGAGGTCGGGCGTGTGGAACTGACGCGTGACAGTGTGCTGATGGTAAATAAAATGTCAAAAAAGTATTGTGCGGAAGACATAAGGCCTTACTTGGGACGGCTGGGAGCCGATATAACCAATGTGCAGGATTTGCTTCTAGGCCGTGTGTTCCTGCTTAATGCCGGAACTCTTAGCGAGGGCAATGCGGCTCTGGTCGATGTGAGCACCGGGGCTTCCGACACATGGATTTTCACTCCAAAGGGACAGGATCCGCGTGCCGAATACGGCTTTACGCTGTTTCAGGACGGCAAGATGCTTATGGCTGCCGCGTTTACTACAGACCTGCAGAATTTCGCCACGGCGGAGTATGGCTATGAGGGCAAGGACACCCAGGTGGACATCATGCTTAAATATGGTAAAAAAGAGGCCCGTATAGCTCTCGAGTTTGACGCGCCGGATATGAAACCCAATCCGATAGAACGCGTCAGGATCAATAATAAGTGGGAGAAAGTAAGTATCGGTGAATTCATCCGCAGTATGCGCTGAGCCGGTGTTTTGGTACAGGTTTTTTAACACAGTGTCGGCATGATACGGAAGATAATGATAATTACGGCGTTATGTCTGCTTCTTACGGCAGATATCACGGGCCTTGCCGTATGCGTGCCGGCATTGGCGGAGCAGAAACGGGAGGCCGGGAAAAAGGTCCCGGCTCAGAAAAAACGTAGTAAAAAAGCTAAGGCCGGTTCTGTCAGACAAGTCGGCCGCAAAGAGACATCGGCAGGGGTCCGCAAGCAGGAAGCCGCGGTAAGGAACGAAATAAAACAGACCCAGGGCCAGATAGAGCAGAACGAACTCCAGGTTAAGGGAAATCTGGCTTTGCTGGAAAATATTAAACGTGATATTGACGTGCAGCAGAAGCGTGTGCGCGACTTGAAACAGCGCGAGGCCGGTCTGGCGCAGAAAATATCTGCCATCGAAGCGCGTATAGTGTCAGGTGAGGCGCATTTGTCGTTGTTGCGTGATAAATATGTGGCTGCTGTAAAAAAGATGCGTAAGGCACGTAGGAATGCCAATCCGGTGGCTTATGTTTTTGCTTCGAAAAATTTCCAGCAGGCGTGGCGCAGAATGCGCTATATGCGCAAGTTTGCCGAGTGGCGCGATAATCGTGAGACTGAGATAAGGCATCAGATTGACGTGCTTGACAAGAACCGCCGCGAACTGGCCGGCAGCAAACGGCAGCTGGACGTGACACTGGCTTCGCAGGAAGAGGCCCAGCAAGTATTGCGCGGTAAACACCAGGCACAGGACGAAACTGTGGCCAGACTGCGTGCCAATGGTACTGCTCTGCGTTCGCACCTGGCTCGCAAGCAGGCCGAGGCAAACGATCTGAACAGTCGTATCTCGCAGCTCATAGCTGCCGAACAGGAGGAGGCACGGCAGGCAGAGAGGCGCCGTCGGGAGGCTGAAGAACGTGCCGCGGCCGAGAAAGCACGTATGGAACGCGAGAAGGCTGAAAGAGAGAGTGCGGAGGCTGTGAGACAGGCTGCAGAAGCCCGTGCCGCCGAGCAGGCACGCAAAGATGCCGAATCCGATAAGCCTGAGCAAGAGAAGAAAAAGCCGGAGAAGAAAAAAGATAAGCCTAAAAAAGAACCTGCAAAAAAGAGTGGCAGGGACAAACAGAAGAAACAGGATACCCCTGACCGCGAGGCTCGTAGGCAGGACTATGCCGAGGCGCGGGGACGCCGGCCCAGAAACAAGGCCGAAGGCAATACAGCCGGCGAGACGGTGAAATCCTCGGTATCAGGCTCTGGTTTTGCTGCGGCAAAAGGGTCGCTGCCGCGTCCGGTGAGCGGACGGTTTGATATAATAAGCCGTTTCGGACGTCATGCCCTGGCCGACATGGCAGATGTGATATACGACAATCCAGGTATAGACGCAGTCGTTTCCAAGGGGGCTTCGGCCCAGGCTGTGTATCCAGGTACCGTCACTGGTGTTTATGTGTTAAACGGTTTTTCTACTGTAATCATAGTGAACCATGGCGATTATTATACCGTCTATGGCAACATAGGCACACCGGTCGTAAAGAAAGGTGACAAGGTGAAGCAGGGGCAATCGCTCGGCCACCTTGTCAGCGATCCGGAGGAGGGCGGACGAACCACTATACATTTCGAGGTGTGGAAGAATCGAGAGAAACAAAACCCGGAGGCATGGATAAGGTAGATGGCTGCGGATTCGAGATAGTGCCCTATACGCCTGCGTGCCGCAGGCAGTGGGACGAGTTTGTGTGCTGCGCCAGAAACGGAGTTTTTCTGTTTGAACGCGACTATATGGATTATCATGCCGACCGGTTCCCCGATGCTTCGCTTATGGCATTTCGCGGCGGACGGCTGCTGGCCGTGCTGCCTGCCACGATTCGCGATTCCGTGCTCAGCTCCCATGCCGGACTTACCTATGGCGGATGGGTTCTGGCCGACGGACACATAGACGGAGCGATGCTGCTGGGCTTGTTTGAGAGCTGGATGCGGTATTGTGCCGGGGCCGGAGTGTCGCGTATCGTATATAAGCCGCTGCCTTATATTTATGCCGGTCGTCCGTCGCAGGAAGACCTGTATGCGCTGTGGCGGTGCGGTTTTGTGCAGACGGGTGTCAGTCTTTCGTCTGCCATAGAGACTGGAAGTGCCTGGAAATTTAATATGGGCAAACGCCAGCAGCTGCGCAAGGGGATGAAGTACGACCCGGTGATAAGTGAGAGTTCTGATGTGGGTGCTTTCTGGCAGTTGCTTTCAGATTGTCTGGCAGAGCGGCATGAGGCGTCACCGGTGCATACGGCAGAAGAGATGGAGTTGCTCCGCAGCCGCTTCCCCGATAATATAAAGCTATTCACATTGAGTGACGAAGAGGGGCTGCAGGCCGGGGTATGTATTTATGACACAGGCCGTGTGGCCCATTCGCAGTATGCCGCCACCACGCCTCGCGCGCGCAGTCGTTATTATCTCACGGTGCTTTACCATTATCTTATTACAGGTCCGTATGCAGGCCGCCGGTTTTTCGATTTCGGCACTTCAAACGAAGATGGCGGCCGCCTGCTTAATGCCGGACTATTGAATCAGAAATTCTCGATGGGGGCTACCGGTGTGGTTTATCCGGTATATGAGGCCTCTGTAAAGTTATGAAAAAAGGTCTTTCTTCACATGTCCTTAAAGTGATGAGCCTCTTCTCCGGCCTGCAGATGCTCAACATCGTCTGTTCCGTTGTTAAGATGAAGCTTGTAGCGCTGTGGCTGCATGCCTCCGGGGTGGGATTGTTCGGCATATATCAGAGCGTGATAGACAATATAAGCACCTTTTCGGAACTCGGCATACGCCAGAGTGCCGTGCGTGAGGCGGCCTGTGCCTCGGGTCGCAGCCGCATGGCCGTGGTAGCCGGAGTGGTACGGCGGTGGAGCCTGCTTGCCGGACTGCTTGGCGCGGTGGTTATGATGGGAGCCTCGCCCTTTCTGGGCAAGTGGTTTTTCGGTTCCTACGGGGCGTGCTGGGGCTTTATGCTGCTTGCCGCGGCCATGGTGTTCAATTCGCTCGTAGGCGGAGAGCAGGCGTTGCTTCAGGGATCTGCCAGGCTCCGCCAGCTTGCCAGGAGCAATCTTTGGGGCACATTGTCGGGGCTTGCCCTGTCAGTACCGTTGTTTTATTATTGCGGAGCCACGGGTGTCGTGCTGAGTATAATGGCTTATGCGGCAGCCATGTATGTCTGTGTGCGTGTGTATCGTCTGCGCACGCCGAAGCCGTCACCGGCCGTGGGACTGGGACAGTTGTGGCACGAAGGCCGAGGTTTTATACGTCTTGGCGTATATATGGCGCTGGCATCTTTTGTCACCGCCACTGCGCACACCGTGTTTATAGGAATCATTAATCATTACTGGGGCACTGGCGATGTGGGCTACATACAGGCCGGTGACACAGTGCTGGTGCGTTATGTGGGACTGGTTTTTACAGCCATAGGCATGGAATTTTATCCGCGTCTGGCATCGGTGAGAGACTATCCGCGCAGGACCTCCCTGTTTGTCAACCACGAAATCACATTGCTCCTGTTGTTGCTCGTTCCGTTATTGTTGCTGTTTCTCCTTTTGCGCGAGCCCGTGGTCAGACTGCTTTATACGTCAGACTTTCTCGTGATCCTGCCGTTCATCTCATGGGGTGTGGTGGGCAGCATACCCAAGGCTGTCAGCTGGTGTATGGCATACACCATAATAGCGCGCGGAGACGGCCGGATATATGTGCTTACCGAGGGCCTTGACGCCGTTCTGAGTGTGCCGTTATGCGTGTTTGCCTATGCCCGGTGGGGCTTTGCCGGTCTCGGGGCGGCATATATAGCCTGGTATATTCTTTATGCCGCTATAGTCGGGGCTGTATATTACCGCCGCTACGGCCTGCGGCTCACAGTGTCTACATGGCGTCTCATACTTGTAGCTGTCATTGTGTGCGTGTCGGGTCTGCTGGCTGTCGATACACTGCCGTTATATGTTGCCGCACCGTTGCTGGTGTTGTCAGGATGCTGTTTCCTGCCCCCCTTGCGCCGCATGCTGAAACGTTAAACGTCTAGTTATTAGTGTGCTCTAAAAATATACGTTGGTTTGGTAAAATAAAATACGCCGTGTCCCGGTTGTCGGGAACACGGCGTTTGTCTTTTTAGGCGGATATGGATTATCCCTCGGTGATGGCACCGCTGGGGCAAACCTCTGCGCAGCTGCCGCAAGAGATGCAGGTGTCCGGATCGATTTTGTAGATTTCGCCCTCAGAGATAGCCTCTACGGGGCAAACGGGCTGGCAGGTGCCGCAAGCCACACAGTTGTCGCCAATTACGTAAGCCATAATTTAGTGATGTTTTTTAGTGATTAGATATTGATGTATTATTTTTGTGGTGCAAAGTTAGGTGCAAAAATTGATACCCCCAAGCAAATGGCATGGAAACGCGCTTAATTTAGAATGAATCTAAACTGTCAGTCCGGCCATGCCGTGTTGTCTGTATTTTTTATCCTGTGTGTACCTGGGTACGGAGGATTTTCATTAATTTTGCGGTAAAAGTAGAATTATATGGCGAGCCCTCTTTTTTCGATTGTGACTATAACGTATAATGCGGAGCGCGAGCTGCCGGTGACGCTTGCTTCTGTTGACAGCCAGACTGAGAAGGATTATGAACATCTTATAGTCGATGGCGCGAGCAAGGATGCCACCGTTGCCATTGCCTGTGCGGCGGACCAGGAGCGGAGGAGGGTTGTCTCTGAGCCGGACAAGGGTTTGTATGATGCCATGAACAAGGGGTTACGTATGGCTCGTGGCCGCTATCTTATTTTTCTTAATGCCGGAGATGCGTTTTCTTCGCATGAAGTGCTGTCTCGTTATGCTGCCGGGGCAGCATCGGGCGCTGACATAGTGTATGCTGACACGCGGCTGGTGGACAGTAGCCGCCGGGTGGTGGGGCCGAGGCATCTCAGTGTTCCGAGACGGCTTACATTCGGGAGTTTCGCCAGGGGAATGCTGGTATGCCACCAGGCTTTCTGCGTGCGCAGGGAACTTGCGCCCGAATATGATCTGGCTTATAGGTTTTCAGCTGACTATGAGTGGTGCCTGCGCTGTCTTAAAGCTTCCGACCCGGGCCGGTGTATGAACCTCGGCATGGTGGCCATAGACTATCTTACAGACGGACTGACTGATAAAAACCATAAGGCGTCACTTAAAGAACGCTACAGGATAATGTGTGCTTATTACGGCACGCTGCCTACAGTTATCCGCCATGCCGGTTTCTTGTTTCGCGGACTGCTGCGCAAGCTTAGAGGCTGAACCCTTGTGCCGTGCGTTGTGTGTCTAGTCCGGAAAAGTGTTGACCGTCAGATTCAACATTTTTTAGTAAAATGT
>CAJTQU010000033.1 GCA_910578665.1 uncultured Muribaculaceae bacterium | reverse complement strand
GCCTTTTTTTAACCCGGCCAAATTTTTTACGCACTTTTTTTGACCTTTTTTTGAACCAATACCGCAATCGCTTGCAAACCACATGGTTATAGTATGAACTTTTTTTGACGTTTTTTCACCCACTTAGGTTGTCTTAACCATAAGACACCAGCCTTTACGCTATCGTGATGGTAAAACCAGACCATATTCAGGGGCTAATTTGAGCATCAAATTATAGGCTGCTTCATGTTCATTGGGAATAATACCATCTAAAATAGCATCTTTTATACGTTCTTTGAGCTGCCCAATAACGTTGCTTGGCTCTATTTGGAAAGTCTGCATAATCTCATATCCGTCTATAGGCGGCTGGAAATTGCGAATCCGGTCTTTTTCTTCTACCTCGGCCATTCTGGCGCGCACCATCTGGAAATTTTGTAAAATACGCCTGACCTTACTAGGATTTTTAGAGGTTATGTCGGCTTCTGCCAGTAACATCAGGTCATCAGAATCTTCTCCTGCCTCAAAAAGCATACGCCTCACGGCCGAATCTGTAACTCCTTCCTCGCCCACTGACTGTGGGCGCATGTGCAATCCGACAAGTTTTGCCACATATTTCATATTTTCATTAAGAGGTAGCTTCATCCTGGCAAAAATACGAGGCACCATCTTTTCTCCTATGAAATTATGATTATGGAACGTCCATCCAAACTTAGGCACATAATGTTTCGTGGCCGGTTTCGCAATATCATGCATCAATGCCGCCCAACGTAACCACACATTCTCAGAACGAGCCGCAACATTGTCAAGCACCTGAAGAGTATGTGCAAAATTATCTTTATGACCTTTGCCCTCCATAGTCTCAACTCCGCTCAATGCCTCTAGCTCCGGCATGATATGCTGCAATAATCCTGTCGTTTGAAGCAGGTGCCAGCCTATCGAAGGTCTGGCCGAAGCCATAATCTTCATCAATTCGGTATTGATGCGTTCTTTTGTTATAATGTTTATGCGCGATGCGTTGCGCCCGATAGCTGTGAGAGTTTCCTGCTCAATAACAAAATCCAGCTGTGTAGCAAATCTCACTGCGCGCATCATGCGCAAGGGATCATCACTAAATGTAGTATCCGGGTCAAGAGGTGTGCGTATGACACGGTTATGCAAATCCACAAGGCCGTTAAACGGATCTAATAATTCACCAAAAGATGATGCATTTACACTAACGGCCATGGCGTTAATCGTAAAATCACGACGAGACAAATCATCATCCAAGGTTCCCTGGCTGACTTCCGGGTTGCGTGATTCCGGTGTATATGACTCTTTTCTGGCACCTACAAATTCCAATTCAAGACCATGTGACTTGATCTGGGCCGTCCCATAAGTGCGAAAAATGTTTACTTTCTTATTCCGTCCCGATGCAGATGCCACGGCGCGAGCCAGAGCTATGCCATCTCCGACCGCGACAAAGTCAATATCCTTTGAATGTCGCTCTAAAAACAAATCCCTCACATATCCGCCAACTATATATGTGGGCAAATCCAAACTATCGGCAGCACGCCCCACCGCCCTGATGTGAGGCAGATCTATATCTTTTGAAAGATTCATCAGAAAGCGCTCATCTAATTTATTATAATAAGTCTGCTATCTCTTCGGGGAAGACAGTGAGACACCTAAGGCCGCCCTCTGTCACCTGGTATGTATTTTCCACACCTACGGCTCCCACCTCTGGAATAACGAATTTAGGCTCTACTGCTATAACCATATTTTTCTCAAGCACATCTTTGCTACGCGGAGTCAACACAGGCCATTCGTTAAGCTGTATACCCACTCCGTGACCTATGAACATGGCTTTCTGACGGTGACCCATAAAAAATTCCTCCAGTCCGGCAGCCCGGGCAATCTCTACGGCCTTATCATAAAGCAATGCCACCGGCACTCCGGGGCAAGCCATATTCTCGATGGCACGCAGTATGTCCCGCGATACTTCGTGGGCTTTCACTGCCTGTTCCGAAATCTTACCTATGCGCCACACACGTGTCATGTCAGACTGATAGCCATTAAAATTGCCACACATATCGATCATCACAGTGGTTCCGGGACGCATCGTACGACCGTCAGCACCTACAGGAAGCGATGTATCGGCACCTCCGCCTCCCACTGCAAAATCATAAGGTGTGGGATTGTCGGCATTGCCGCCGTTAAGCACGCTGCCCATGTTTATTTCCATAAGCGGTCCCGAAGTGCGGTAGTAACCCAGACAGCCCTCAAGTCTCAACAAACGCTCTATCTCGATCTGGAACTCAATATCTGTCATTTCCTCCTGGTAGACACGGGGAATCTGCCTGTAAGCAGCCGCCTGGCGTAATCCGTCCTGGCGGATAGCCTCGATTTCTGCATCGGTTTTCACCATACGGGCACGCTTCATCAGTGCCGAGCAATTGCAAACACAATCCGCCCCCATAGCCTTGCGCAGACGCTCAGCATCGGAATAAGATATGTCATCCAGCTCCAGTCCGAGCACGCCAGGCAATGCCATACCTCTTTCTGACAGGGCAGCCGTGATCTGCTCGGGCTTACGAATATTCACCACATCATCACCTGTCAAGTCTATCGGCCTTATTACAAATATCAGCGGCTGTCCATCAGCCGGAATATATACGTAGCCACGAAACATGGCTCCGGTAGTGTAATATATATTAGCATTGTCGGCAATCAGCACTGCATCTAACTGAGCCTCCGCCATCTGAGCACGCACTTTGCCTATACGCAACGCGGACTCAGAAGAAAAATTTAAAACTGACATATTCTTATCAAATTTACTTTATTATTTCAAAAATCATTTTATATGTGCGCGAGATATCACTAACCCTAATCCCAAAAGACCTTTGAGCTGATGCACTGGCATACTATGCCCTAATTGCAACGCATATAACTCTGGAACACAAGTATTACGCACTATCGTGTCCGTATACATATATATACCTTTGTTATCACGCCCAAGCCACCGGCCCGACTTATCAGCCAGACGCATATGAATCGTGTCCGGCAGCGCGGCCACCGGCAAATCACCCTGTCGAGACACCAGCCAAAGATCAGAATACGGGTAAGAATCCGTATGCCTAACTGCCAGCACTATATCATAACGCGCGACAGAATCTCTAAAAAGAGCGGAGTCAAGGGCGGCTGTCTCAAATCCACAATACTCGTCACACGCCCATCCGGAAGGAGGTATGTCCACAAAACCGGAATACACCGTGTCATGCCGGCCGCACGCAACGGCCAACAGGGCACAGGCTAAAACAGATACCGACAGCAGCGCGTAACACTGCTGCCGGAAATAGGTGATAATATTTAGTATATTATGGTTCAATTCCTCGGATTATTCTTATACGGATCTTTCTGTCTGCGCTGAGGCCTCTGTTTCTGCTCCCTCTTCTGTTCCGGCTGCTGCGGTCCCTGCTGCGGCCGCCTACGCTGGTTATCGCGGCGTTGCTTGTCCCCGTTCGGATTCTGAGGCTGTGCCGCTCTTTCATTGGGAGATGTTTTACGTTTCTTGCGTCTCTTAGACTTGTCAAAACGATTTATATTGTCCTGGCCTACCAAATCGACAAACTCTTTTTTCTCTGCAACAAGGGAATTCGGATCTGAAAGACTTTCAACTTTCTCTCCCCTTTTGTTTGCAGCTATCACTTCGGAGGCTCTTCGCGCAGAGATAGTCACACAATTCACAGGAGCATGCTTGTCAGTAGAATATGTCAGCTGGCCGCCCAGTATATCAGATTTAAAATGATAATACGTGGCATCCTGTGTTTCGAGCGGTATATCTCTATGGGGCAGGGCGTGCGAAGCCTCCATATATGTGTCCACCTCGAAATTAAGACAGCATTTAAGCTTGGCGCACTGACCGGCCAGTTTCTGGGGATTCATAGACAGATCCTGAAAACGCGCGGCACTCGTAGCTACGGAGACAAATCCTGTCATCCATGACGAGCAACACAGCGGACGGCCGCAAGGCCCTATCCCCCCTATCCGGCCTGCTTCCTGACGCGCGCCAATTTGCTTCATCTCTATCCGCACATGAAAAGTATCGGCAAGCACCCTTATGAGTTTACGGAAATCGACCCTCTCGTCAGCTATATAATAAAATATGGCCTTAGCTCCGTCTCCTTGATACTCGACATCGCCGATTTTCATATTCAGATGCAAGGATTCGGCTATCTTCCGAGAGCGTATCATTGTATCTTGCTCCCGTGCTTTGGCTTCCTCAAATTTTTCAAGATCAGATGGCCTTGCAATACGGAACACTTTCTTAAATTCATGGTCCGGCCTCAGATTCGCTTTGCGTATCTGCAAATCGACCAGCTTGCCGACCATCGTAATCTGCCCTATGTCATGTCCCGGAGCAGCTTCAACCGCCACAATATCTCCCAAATGGAGATCCAAATGTGACGAATTGCGATAGTAACCCTTACGGGTATTTTTAAACTGCACCTCGACAAGCTCATGATCAGATGCATCGGAAATACCTTCCAGCCAGTTTGTCGCAAACAACTTGCCTCGAGGAGAGCCGGCATGTCTGCCCGGACAACCGCATGAGGCACAAGGAGCTTCGTCGCCAGATCCGCAAGACTGGCAAGTCTCCACTTTGCCCGTAAGGCAGTCCTGGCAACCGTCCTGCCTTACAGGAGGAAAGTCCTGGTCCTGGTTAGTCTCTCCGTCAACTACTATATCAGACATCTCTCGAGCCTCCCTTATTTAGCGAAACTCACTGCTCGGGTCTCGCGTATGACAGTAATTTTAACCTGACCGGGATAAGTCATTTCATCCTGTATCTTCTTAGCTATTTCAGCAGACAGTTTTTCGGTCTCCACATCGGATATTTTTTCCGCGCCCACAATCACGCGCAATTCGCGTCCGGCCTGGATGGCGTAAGTCTTAATCACACCAGGATAAGAAAGTGCCAACTGCTCCAGGTCGTTCAGCCTCTTTATGTAGGCTTCTACAATCTCCCGGCGTGCTCCCGGACGTGCTCCGGAAATAGCGTCACACACCTGCACTATAGGCGCAAGCAGCGATGTCTGTTCTACCTCGTCATGATGCGCGCCTATTGCATTGCATATCTCTGGCTTCTCCTTAAATTTCTCAGCAAGCTTCATACCGAGCAACGCGTGCGGCAGTTCGGGTTCGTCATCAGGCACTTTGCCTATGTCGTGCAACAGGCCGGCCCTGCGAGCCTTCTTAGGATTAAGTCCTAGTTCCGAAGCCATGACTGCACACAGATTGGCTGTCTCGCGAGAGTGCTGCAGAAGGTTTTGCCCATAGCTCGAACGATACTTCATACGGCCCACCATGCGTATCAGTTCGGGATGCAGACCATGGATACCCAGGTCAATAGCCGTACGCTTGCCAGTCTCGATTATCTCCTCTTCCACCTGCTTGCGCACCTTGGCCACAACCTCTTCTATGCGTGCCGGATGGATACGGCCGTCTGCCACCAGCTGATGCAGGGCAAGACGGGCAATCTCCCTGCGAACAGGATCAAATCCGGAAAGGACAATAGCCTCAGGAGTATCGTCCACAATGATTTCAATACCCGTAGCGGCCTCAAGAGCGCGTATATTGCGTCCCTCACGGCCTATTATACGGCCCTTCACCTCGTCTGAGTCAATATGGAAAACAGTCACGCTGTTTTCAACCGCAGTCTCAGTGGCAACACGCTGGATACTCTGCACAACAATGCGCTTAGCTTCTTTAGAGGCCGTCATACGGGCATCATCCATAATGTCGTTAATGTACGATGCGGCCGCGGTCTTAGCCTCGTCCTTAAGGCTTTCTATAAGCCTCTCGCGAGCCTCGTCGGCAGACAGTCCCGAAATATGCTCCAGCGTCTCCTGGGCCTGATGCTGCATACGGTCGATCTCTGCCTCGCGCGCAGCCAGAGCCTGATGATCCTTGTCAAGATTATTACGCTGGTTGTCAAGCTCGTTTTTACGTTTAGACAATTCACTCTGCTGCTGGCTCAGCTGCATTTCCTTTTGTTTCACACGAGCCTCGCCGGCCTGTATTTTCTGGAGCTTCTGATTGGCCTGGCGCTCCGCCTCGTTCTTAATTTTCAACTCCTGCTCCTTGGCCTCCAGCAGCTTTTTCTCTTTTATAACCTCGCCCTCGCGCTTAGCCTCGTCTATAATGATGTTGGCTTGCGAACGGGCATTACTCTTGCTACGGGACGCGGCAACCATGTAACCTGCTATCAATGCTATGACAGCGGCAGCCACGACCCATATAATTGTTGCTTCCATGTATATAATTTTATTGTTATTACTCTGAATCTGAAAACATGCAGCCGATATTCCGTTTATGCGCAAATAATTGTAAAAACGACCTGTCCGTACGGCTTCCGCCATACAGAACACAGACTCAAAATCACGAAATCAGCGAAAAAACTAGTTACTCCGTATCTAATACGGCCTGGTCAAGGAGCCTTTCAAACTCCGTGAGTGACTGCGCCGTGCTTTCCGAACGGCGCATCAACGCCAAATAATATGATGCGTACTGATAAGTCATCATTCCCAGCAACTCCATCTCCGTCTTCGAAGGGAACATACGCCGCCAGTTGTCAAACAGCTCGGCAACACGCTTCTCCGTCTCGCGGACATGGTCCTGCTCGGCGAAATCAACGGTGAGCGGTATGCTCATACCGGCTATTTTAATACGCATTTTTATTTTATCAGTGTCCTTCATCGCCTTACAAAAAATATTGCGCAACTATAATCAGTCATTACGCAATTGCGATATACACTTATCTATTTTCTTCACTAATTCAGTTATGAGAGCCTGACTTTGGCGCACATCATCCGGTGTCGGAGCAATCTTGTGAGATATTCGCAGATATTCTATCTGGATCTGAGCCTGTTCTAATTTCGCTGTCATGTCTTCAAGACTGCGACGTAACTGCTCGCACTCACTGATAGCCTCGTCCCGCTGACGCTTAACGACACCATACCGCTCGGTCAAAACGCCTACTTTGGCATTAAGCCTGGCAAGTATTTCGGGGATATTGGCTGCCATGTCTTTCCCAAATTTTTACAAAATTAAGCAAAAGAATTGAGTCCGCAAAATTTACACAGGACAATTTGCCCACTGAATTTATACTATCATGCTATTGACGTAACATGCCCCATATCGCCCGATGCCTGATCCATAACAATGCAAATATGCGCATAATTAAACAAAAACTTTTATTTTACATATAAAATAAGCTCCGACAACACATAAATACGGACTTAGCCAGACAATATTATGAAATTAATTTGTACTTTTGCAGCTGTTACCCATATCCATATAGCCATGTCAAAACATTTATACGCAATAATATGCCTGTTAGGCATATTACATTTATCAAGTAGCGCATCAGAAGTAGTGTTCGATTTTACCCCTGTTGATTTCGAATCCAATAATACGGAATGGAGCAACGGAGCGCTTTCCACCTCTGAACAACGCAAAAACATCACATCCGATAATGGTGAAAGTTACATTTTCAACGTATACCGGGTGGGATGGTATAAGAAAGTCCCGGCTAGTTGTTATCTAGGATTCCCGAAACAGCAGGGCGGTTACATAATCCTGCCATCTTTTGAAAAACCAATCACAAGCATAGAGCTGGTATGGGGAAATACTGAAAAATCAAAATTTGATCTTACAGCACATTTACGTAACGAGATCTTATATACATTTACATTCAATACTGATAGGAAAAGCTGTGTATATACGCCGGAGAAGCCGCTTGAAGCCAACAAACGTTTCTGCATAAAAGCCACCGGATTCACCAATTCATCACCTAACTGGGGCATTGAAAAGATAATAATCACTTTTGAGGACAATAACGATCCTGGCATACAGCAGGCTTCCGCTCCGCGTATATTGCTCAACGGACATAATATCGAAAACGGATGCATTGTAGAGCCGGGTGCAGCACTTTCATTCGACTGCGAGACCAAAGACGCTATCATACATTACGTAATAGAAAAAGATGGCAGCGCACATATGGAATCCGACTATGCCGGCACACCGACCATAATTAACAATCCGGGAGAATATGCAGTAACTGCTTATTCCGTAAAGAACGGCCTGTCTCCAAGCGAAAAAACATGTGGCAAATTCTTTGTGCAAAATGCCGATAAGAAAGATGCCGACATTTCATACAACACACAGGAAGTATCGGTATGTATCGAGAATGCTGAAAGTTTCAAGGGCCCTGTATTAAACAATCCTAATAATCTGGCACCTATTAAATACCATTCGTCTGCTCCCACAGTCGCTTCTGTTGATAACAACGGAAAAGTTTCGATAATCACGACAGGAAAGGCCACTATAAGTGCGACATATCAAGGAAATAGCACATTTAGACCAGGCGAAGCCTCGTACAGTCTTACTGTAACCAGAGCAGAAATACCCAAAGTGTCCTGCCCGATCGCAACAATCGATGGCGAGAGTATCATAAACGGCCAGACTATATACACCGGCAAGACAATAAAATTAACATGTGAAACACCCGAAGCCTCAATAGAATATGCTATATCGATTGATGACAAGCCGGCATTATCCGGCACATATGGCAGTCCTCTGTCCATAACGGAGACGGGTAAATACCAGATTACTGCAAAAGCTTCAAAACAGGGATTTGCAGACAGCGACACATACCAGGCATATTTCAATGTAGTAAAGAATCCTACACCCGGTCCTGTGGATGAAGGAGAATTCCATTTCGACTTCGCTCACAATGATTATGGAATGACACGCCACAGCAATACTGACAGCGGTTATAATGACACAATGACAATTATAAAAAATAATTGCGAACCCGAATTAAAAGCAATAATAACCAACAAATTAGATACAGATTACCCCGATTCCAAAAACAGACTTCTGAATGACGGGCTGCATTTCTATGCCGGACTTTATGATCTTGTCTTAACAGCACCGGCCGGATGCAGCCTGCGCCGTATTGAACTACAAGGCGGCATTACTGACACACCAATAATAAACGATGACTACTCCTATGGTATCTGGAGCGGAGACACTGGCTCTGTCTTATTCAAAATTAATAACGATTCTGATAAAGCCCTTACCGGCATATTAGTACAATATGCCCTGTTCCCAACCGAAGCTCCAACAGCATTCTCTAATAACGTACTTTTAGCAGACGGCGCTACCA
Source organism: uncultured Muribaculaceae bacterium (assembly GCA_910578665.1). GTDB lineage: Bacteria > Bacteroidota > Bacteroidia > Bacteroidales > Muribaculaceae > Lepagella. Next base: position 6,587 of record CAJTQU010000033.1, on the reverse strand, counting down.
CAAACAATGGCGAAGTTCGATTCGAGACACAAGAGGGAGCCTCTGTATATTGCTGTTTTGAGCCTGTAAAAAATGAAATCGAACAAGCGGCAGCGTCACAAGATGTAATCGTAAAAGATGGCCGTTCCTTTATACGCATGTCAACATCTGCCTATACAGCCACCAGAGACGGCATGCTATATTATTTCGCACGTCGCAACGGACTAGACAGCAATACAAAAACTATACAATTCGACCAGTTATCAGGCATAACGACAATCGAAACAGATTCGGGAACAAGATATTACAATCTACAGGGAATTCCCGTAGACACTCCAAGCCAGGGCGTCTACATCGTTGTTAAAGGTGACAAATATGAAAAAGTAAGGTTTTAATACCAAGTCACGCCATTGGATGCCGAGGAGCGCTTGTCATACTTAAGATCCTTAAGCAGACTGCTCTTAACAGCAATTCGGAAATTGTAACTCTTATACGGCCCCACTGGTACAAACGAAGCTGTCAGCGTAAAACAATGTAAGTCTCGCGACACGGAACAGTTCATGTATGCTATCTTATGCAGATCAAAATTATAAGAAGCTGAAAATGAGAAATTCCAATTAGGTGTCGGACGGACATTGCCGGATAACGACAGATTCTGGGTCCACTTGCCGTCATACTCCATCTTATCGTAGTTGAAAGCTCCGTAACCGTAAGACAGCGAATAGTTAAAGGAGAGCGACCACGGGAATGTCCACGGTTCATATCCGTCGGTATCCGTCTCAGTATCATTATTCTTGGAGTTTTTCTTTCGGGTAGCCGCAGCCTGCTCTGCAAACGAAGAGTATTGCTGCCCTTCTTCATCCGTATCTGTATCATTCGGATCCGTCAAATCTCCATTACTGTCACTTCCATTAGATGATTTCTTCTTACGTCTGAATGTATCCTGATTAAGCGTATACGAAAATGATGTGCCCGTACGCGACAAGCGTCCCCAACCCTTTCCGGCGGCCAGTCGTGTCTTATTTATACGTACCGGACTTCCGGCCTCATTCAGGCCATAAAGGTACGGATCCCACGTAGCACTCAGATTCAGATTAAAATTGCTCGTAAGCCTCAGCAATATAGAGGTTTCTATATCACTCCAATTCAAGGAGTCGGCAGCAAAGTTATAACTTTGTCTAACTGTGAAATTCTCAATCAAGGAAATCTTCTTGACGCCTGTAGAATCTGACTCGCTCTTGACTTTCATTTCAAGGTTATTGGCCAAAGCCATTGTCAGCACCCCCTGCTTGCCGCGTCCCGGCACACCGAAAAGGCTGCCCTGGAAATATGAATATTCCTGCCGTGTAGGCTGGCCGTCAAAACCCGGACGTTCGTAAGAACTGTAATATCCCCAAAACGGATCTCCGAAATCAGGGGCGGCGCTGAACGATACGGTGGGGGTAATCACATGGCGCACCATCTGCACCTTGTCTCCCAGGAACTTCATCGGACGATAGAAAAGATACATCTTGGTATCAAACGAAAGCGCGGCATTAAAATCAAACACATTGTAGAAACCATAAGTAGTATCTGCCATTTCGATGCCTGCATCGTAATCCCAGCTCCGCCTTACCTTGTTGAAATACATCCTGTCGTTCAGAGTAAGGGAGGGTGAAATATTCAGATATTTGAAAATAGAAAATGTGGCCGTTACAGGCATACTGTGCTTCATGGCATTACGCCAGTCTTTCACCAGATTTTTCTTAAAGAAGACATCCTGTTGAGCGGTCAGAGAATTTTGGAATTGAGCGTTATATGAAATTTTAATTTTCTCATACCAGCGTTCGGCTCCGACAGCCTTTTTACGCTTAAACGGAGCCACTTGCGACATAGAGATATTAAAATTCGGGAAAGACACCGTCAGCGTACTATCCTGCGTGCGTTGTGAAATATTGGCCGTGGCCGAAACACTCCATTTGCTACGGGGGAAACGGTATGTAAGGTTTACCGTAGAGCTTTTCGTGTTCTCGGTAAATGAATTATTATAATATGAATTCAGGTCGTTGCGTGTATAACCCGACGTAGCGAAATTAACAGATGCTGAAAAACTCAGATTGGGATTAGCCTTGGCATCCTGGGCATGGGTCCATGCCAGGCGGAAGTTCTTCTGCTTGGAATAATCAGGTTCGCCCTTGTCTCCGGTTATAGTGGTCAGATAAGAAATATCAAAAGTTCCCCTGTACCGATATCGCTTGGCATATGTGGAACGCGCCGAAAGCCCCCATGACCCTCTAGTGTAAATCTCTCCCCTGAGCGCAAGATCGACATTATCATTTATTGCAAAATAATATCCTCCGTCACGCAGATAGAAACCACGATTGTAATCTTCTCCAAACGAGGGGAATATAATACCACTTGAGTAGCTCTTGCTAAACGGGAAAAATCCGAACGGAAGCGCAAGGGGCAGGGGCACGTCTGCCAGTACCATGTATACAGGGCCTGTCACAATATTCTTCTTAGGCCGCATCTTGCCCTTTGTCACCTGAAAATAGAAATGAGGATGCTCGTGATTGTCGCACGTGGTATAACGTCCGCCCTCTAGATTAAACGTTCCATCTTCCATTTTCTTTGTGACAGCCCCGGTAAGATAACCTTCGCCCTGCTCCGTCACTACATCGGTGATATACCCGCGTTCAGTCTTAAAGTTATAACGCATGGTCTTGCTCTGATATTCACCAGAGCCATCGGAAAACACCGGATAATCAGCCTCCTCAACATCCTCCCCCTGATTAGGGCGAGATAACGGCACCGTATCCGGCACAGAAGCAGACGCAAACACCGTGGATGAATCCATGTCCATTTCTATGCGGCCGGCATTTAAATTTATCTCCCCATACTTAACCGTACTGTTTCCATACATAAAGGCACGGTTATCCCCTATCAACACCAGGGAGTCGGCAGCAGAAAACTCCACTGCCTGGTCAAGATCGACTTTTTCACGTACAAACGGACTGACAGGACTACGGGAGGTGTCAGATGGAAGCGAGTCCGGCTGAACAGTGACGGCATGCTCGAAAGCCATAGCAGCGGTATCTACGAGCAATCCTGCTGAATCCTGCACAGCGGATACGACGTTACTGTCTGGTTCGGATACCGAAGATCCCTGGGCCAGTCTGGCTGTCTGCCTTCCGGTGCCTGAACCGGCTGCGACAGAACAAAGCACTATCAGTGTGAATATGTAGATTAAAACGTGCCTCACTACTGTGTTTCAACCGTTACCGGCACCCATACTGACATGGCCGCCGCACGGTTTCAAACTGCAAAATTAAAGAATTTTCTTTGTATACACCTTACCCTTTCATATTTTTTAACGCCTGTCCCAGTTCAAAAACACAATACATGAAAAGCTCGGCATAAGGGCTATGAAAACATATTATGCATCTCCATAAAACGCTCCAGTACATCCTGGCCGTGAGCTGCCATCTGGGCAATTATCTTATCCACCGGTTTTTCTGCACGCAAGTCTCGGCTTTTGGAATAAAACTTGTCGGCATAGCACACCAGTTTCTCTTCCAGCGACAGCGGAAGCATGTCTCTTCGCGGCAACGGAAGATTCTGAGTCTCAATCTGGGCCAAAGATATTCCAGATCCCGTATGTCTTTCGCACACAAGAGCATGACGAGGCAACCCCTCTGATTCAAGCAACATCCTACCGGCCACTCCGTGGCAAATGTAAGGCTGGGTGCCGAAACAACTTATAGCCGGAGCGTCACATAAGCCAACGCCTATATCATGCAGCATCGCTGCCTCTGACACAAAATCCTCATCAACATCAAGACCTCGCGACGAAGCTATATTCAGAGCCTTGTCTCGCACCGCCTCGCTATGGCCGCAAAGTATATGGTACAAATCTTTGTTGCCATCTGTATATTTACGCAGTAACGCATCAACATCCAACATGTCTTAAGCAGTCCTTTAAATTAAAAATTCGGAGCCCAGCCTATATCAGGCATGGGCTCCTTTATCATAATTATTTATCTAAGACTGACCTGAAGCCAATCATGGAAACGTTATCAGTCTTCTATGATGTCACACCATCCGTGCACATCCTCCACCTCACCATACTGTATACCTCGCAGCTGGTTATAGAGGCGTGTAGAAATTTCACCTGCCACACCGGGCTGGCCGAATGTATATTTGTCACCGGTATCAAGATCGTCTATCTCGCCAATGGGAGAAATCACAGCAGCAGTGCCGCATGCACCAACCTCTTCAAATGTAGACAGTTCTTCAACCGGAATATGACGCTGCTCCACTTTCAGGCCGAGGTCTTCGGCAATCTGGCGCAGGCTCATATTGGTAATAGAGGGAAGTATCGAAGGCGAACCGGGAGTAATATAGGCTCCGTCTCTGATACCGAAGAAGTTGGCCGCACCGCATTCATCGAGATATTTCTTCTCTTTGGGATCGAGATAAAGCATTACTGAATAGCCGAGCTCATGGGCTTTCTCGCCAGCCACGAGAGAAGCAGCATAGTTTCCGCCGACTTTGATAGAGCCAGTGCCTTTGGGCGCTACGCGGTCATATTCACGGCTCAGGCATACTTTTGTAGGCTTGAATCCGTCTTTGAAATAGGGACCTACGGGGGTGACAAGCATGATAACCATGTATTCGTCTGCCGGCTTAACGCCTACACGAGCGCTGATACCGATTTCGAGAGGACGAATATAGAGCGATGCACCAGTACCGTAAGGGGGAATAAAGCGCTTGTTGAGTTCCACAACCTTACGCACCATTTCGCAGAAGAGCTCGACAGGCATCGGCTGCATGCTGATACCCTCGGCACTGCGGATGAAACGCTTAGCGTTTTCCTCCATACGGAAAATACGGATTTTGCCGTCTTTACCGCGGAATGCCTTAAGACCTTCAAAACTTTCCTGGCCATAGTGCAGGCAGGAAGCCGCTATGTGCATGGGAACATATTCAGAGTCGGAAACTTCGATTTCGCCCCATTTGCCATCTTTGCATGTGCAGCGTACGTTGCAGTCAGTCTTCATGTAGGAGAACGTCAGGTTCGCCCAATCGATTTTTGTCTCTTCCATTAGATTAGATTTTGTATTCAGATTTTTTTAATATGCCTGATCAAAATGAAAAGCTCTACAGAGCCACTTTGCATGTCATATCGCCAATCTTGACAATAAACAGGCCGTGAGTATTTAGCGACAGCTGTGATACCCCGGCCGGCAGAGACTCTTGCGAAACAAGTTGTCCGAGAATACTGAATACCTTGACCTGTGTAGGGCGCGACGTATAGACCAAAATAGTTCCACGCAGTGTGCGCACCTCTATCTCTGAAGTGCGTGACACTACTTTCCCTTCGCCCAACCGCTCCATGCGCACAGTCTCCCAACTGTGTGCAGCCAATGCAACAGTTGGAAAAGAAAATAGCATAACGCTGGCTATCAATATTTTAGACAAAATATTCTTCATCTTACACTCAAGATGCAGCTTTTCACTCCCCAAAATTACAAAATATTTTCCACATTAGAAGAGAGAAGTGCCAAAAACTTTGCTCAAAAAACTGTATACTAAGGTGCACGGCTATGGTAAGAGTTATACCGCCCTCATAACCTCTTGCCTTTATTTATTTGAGACTGCACATCTAGATGTGTCTTTACTAATGCTGTCTGCCTGCAACGGAGTTTCTTCCTCGGCAACTGCCCGGCTTTCAGCTATTACAGATGTGTCTTCACTACCAGAGACCGGCATTTCGAGCACTTCGCCGACAGACACCTCTGTTTCGGCCACATTATCCTGATTTTCAACACTTTTAGAACAAGCAGCCATAAATACTACCATAGATAATGCAAACACACATAACAACATCGGTTTTTTCATAATAGCATCGAATTAATATATTTGTCTATAACGAACGCAAGATAAAGATTGTTCATCAGGACTTAAAACATAAAGGAGCAAACAAAAAAATCCAGAGGAATTCTCTGGATTTTCTTATTCTTGATGAGGTGGGAATTAAGGGCCGAGCAATACGAGGTACCCTCTGCATTGTGTATTCAGTGGTATTAGTCCAAGTATATACTATTCAGGATAAAGAAGCAATATCGACATCGCCTCCGATAACCTTATAGCAAGTCTATTAATAGCAGTTTTCCAAGTTTCCCGTGGTATTAGTTTCAAAGATAGAGTTTAGTTTTACGCAAATATTGATGGTTGTGCATCGGGCATACACTTACACTGCTCTATTCCCTTAATTCAACTTGGCCTCCGGCATAAATCAAAATCGATTCTATATCAGGCATGCGTTATCACACCCTGCGAGGCCAACCACTCTCATGTGATTACGTGGCAAAATTACATACTAATTTTCAAGCCACCAAATTTTTCCAAATATATTTTTGACAATTTGCTATAAAACACATTTAACATCCTAATATTATAGGATTGTATGTTCTGTATTTATGCTGTGCAACATATATTTTGTATCATTTTGCATTCCAGGCATCCGCTCTCTTAGAAAACGCAGAACCGCGCCATAACAATACGGCGCGGCTCCCTATATACAATAGTTCGGTAAAATTTGCATATTCAATTGAATATCAATAAGA
>CAJTQU010000032.1 GCA_910578665.1 uncultured Muribaculaceae bacterium | reverse complement strand
CTCCCGTCCCCCGGCCGTCACCCCTCCCCGGTGCGGCTCCCGTGCCGCGCCCCTCTTTCCGAGGCCGGTCCGCCGGGGCGCCCCGCCCCGGGAGCGTCCGTGCCTGTTCCGGCGCGCGCCGCCCTGCCGTTTCACCGTCCTGCCGCGTCCGTACGGGCCGCCCCCTTTTGCGCTGTCGCCTTGTCCGCCCACTCCTGCTGTTTTTTGTAGTGCGTCCGGCGCGGTGTGGTCCGTGTGCTGCCCGTTTCTCCGTCATGTGCGGTACCGTCTCCTCGTTCTGTCTCGCTGTGCTTCCGGTAGTGCTCCGTCCTCCCAGTTTCGGCTTTCCCTGACCCTGGGATTCTCCTGTCGGCCTCCGGCCGCGTATTGCCCCTGCCGTCCTCCGCTTCCGTGTGCCGTATGGTTCTTCGGGCTTGCTTCCGTCAGCTTTTTCCGGGTCCCTGTTCTGCTACCGTCAGTCTTTCCGGGTCGGACCTGTTGTTATTATGGAAGTTTGTGTGTTGTTTCGCTTGCAAATCTGGTTCGCCGCTATGTTGTCCGGTATGTCGTTATCCCGGCTGCGTTGTTCTGTCTGCCAGGTCTCCGGTGGCTGTTCCGCGGCCTGTTGTCTCACGAGCCTGTTTTATCTTACGGGGTGGGTCGGGGTGTTTAAGACTTGGTTGTCTCTTTGCGCTGATTCACGTGTCATGTGTGCTTATTGCTGTCCGTGGGTGGTTTATATCGCTCATGTTGTTTGCTGTATTATTTTTGGATTGAGGCGCTTGTTGTGAATGTGGATATTAATTTGTAATTTTGCATTATGGATTGGCTTAGCGTTATGCTTGATGAATTTTTGGGCAGTATCACCTCGACAGTGGTGACACTGCCCAATGCGATTTTCAAGCTTGTCCTGTCGATGCTTCTGGGTTGTGTGATAGGGTGGGAGCGCAGGCGCAAGGGCCAGGTGGCCGGTTTACGCACGTTCACGCTGATAAGCATGGGGGCCTGTCTGGCTATGTTGCTGAGTATATATGTGCCTCAGGAGTACATGGGGCTTAAGAACGGAGATCCGGGCCGTATAGCGGCCCAGGTCGTTACGGGTGTGGGTTTTCTGGGCGGCGGTGCCATGATACAGCAGAAAGGGGCAATACGCGGCCTTACGACGGCCGCCGGCATATGGATTGTCTCGGCCGTGGGAATGGCTGTCGGGGTAGGTATGTATGGTCCTGCGATAGCCGCCACGTTGCTGATTATGCTTACCCTGGTTTCATTGGAGACATGGGAGCACAAGGTAAGGATAGGACAGGAATCCCGTGTGATAAATGTGAGAGTGGGACGCGTGGTGGCCGATGTGCATGCATACCGCGAGATTTTCCGTGCGCACGACCTGCATCTTTCAACATTTTATATTGAGATAGACTATGAGAAAGACGAGACTGAGATAAGCTTTGTCATTCTGGCCAGACGCGGCGCCGACTACCTTAAAGTGTTTGAGGCGTTGCGAATGCTTGAGCCAACCAAGACTATCACCCTCTCCTCCCAGGTAGACATCTAACCTAAGTGAAAAATATGAGACTATCACGCAAAATGACATTAAGCGCGCTGCCGGCCCTGGCCGGCTTTGAGCTTATGGCCGAGCCTGCGGAGCAGATTGCGGCCAAGACCACCACATCGATTGATGTAGAGAGCCATGCCGAGCCGGAGCCTCATTCTACCGAGGGACTGATAGGCGACCTTGCCCTGATTCTGTTGCTGGGCGCCATAGTCACCCTATTGTTTAAGAAATTGCGCCAGCCCGTGGTGCTGGGCTATATTCTGGCCGGTTTTCTGGCCAGTCCCAAATTCAGCTATCTGCCCTCTATAAGCAATTTGGACAACATTGATTTCTGGGCAGAACTGGGTATCGTCATACTTATGTTCACCCTCGGTCTTGAATTTAGCTTCAAGAAACTGGTTAACTCGGGCACATCTGCCATATTCACAGCATTCATCATTATAACGGGCATGACCTTTGCAGGCTTCGGAGTAGGCCGGTTGCTCGACATGGACTTCACCAACTCCATCTTTTTAGGAGGAATGCTCTCCATGTCGAGTACCACCATCATACTCAAAGCGTTTACCGATATGGGGCTCAGGCAAAAGAAATTTGCCTCGCTTGTGCTGGCGGTGCTTATTATCGAAGACCTGTTTGCAGTGCTGATGCTCGTGTTGCTGTCTTCGCTGGCCATGGGCGACGTGCAAGGTTCAGAGCTTGCGTTGTCGATATGCAAGCTAATGTTCTACCTCATATTGTGGTATGTGGTCGGAGTGTGGTTCATACCCACCTTTTTCAAGCGTTGCCGCCGCTTCATGAACCAGGAGACCCTGCTTGTGGTATCCATGGGCCTGTGTTTCGGTATGGCGGTGCTCAGCACACTGTGCGGATTCTCGCTGGAACTGGGCAGTTTCATAGGTGGTTCCATAATAGCGGGCACCATTATGGCCGAACGCATAGAACATGTGGTGCAGCCGGTTAAAGACCTGTTTGGCGCCGTCTTCTTCATATCTGTGGGCATGATGGTGGATCCGGGCATCATAGCCAGCTATTGGGACACGATACTCATACTGGCCGTAGTCGTTATCTGCGGCATGATACTGTTCGGCACCCTGGGCATGCTGTTCACAGGCCAGACCCTTAAGGTCGCCATGGAAAGCGGATTTTCTCTGACACAGATAGGCGAGTTCAGTTTCATCATAGCATCGCTGGGTATGAGCCTGGGAGTGCTCCAGGAGAGCCTTTATCCCATCATAGTGGCAGTATCGGTTATCACCATATTCACCACGCCCTACTTCATACGCATGTCGCAGCCTGCATACAGATTTGTAGAGCGTCACCTGCCGGCACCTTTGCACTTCCTCATCACCCGTTATTCGCAGCAGACCGCCGATAGCAGCGAGACCGCAAAACTTTGGAAAGCCATACTGCTGCGCTATCTGTGGCGTATCGTTCTTTACTCAGTACTCATCGTGGGAGTAATCCTGCTGTCGCGTCTCTTCCTGTTTCCGTTGCTTGAAGGAATCAATACCGAATGGGGCCATCTGGCAGCTACCGTGCTGACCCTGCTGGCCATGTCGCCTTTCCTGGCCGCATTATCATTCAGTGCCTCCAAGCCTGACGAGCGCATGAGCCTGCACTCCACAGCCGGATTTTTCGATGTCCCACTGGTAGCTATGCGTATCATACGCCATCTGATAGCCATTTACTTCGTAATATACTTCATCACCCTCACCTATACCATGAGCGCGGCTTTACTTGTGGGGGCGGCGGTGCTTATACTGGGTGTCGTGCTGGCCTCCGGCAAGCTGCACACACGCTACAGACAGATGGAGCAGAAATTTGTGAACAACCTCAACCAGAGGGAAAACAGCCGTACAGGGCGTGACAATCCTGTGACTGGCGACCTGCACCTGGCCTATGTCGAAGTAGACGCCGGCACCCCGTTTGTGGGAGACCGTATAGCTGACAGCGGTCTGCGCCGCGATTACGGCGTGAGCATATCGTCCATACAACGCGGCAACCGCGCCATTCCACTGCCAGGGAAAGATGTGCGCATATTCCCCGGCGATGTTCTGGGCGTGATTGGCACTGACGACCAGATACAGCACCTGAACAACGATATCGAGTACTTCAGGCGTGCCAGCGAGGAGCTGCCTGTGGAAGAAACCAAGACAGAACTGCTCAGCATGAAGCTCAGCGAACGATCCCCGTTGTGCGGCAAGACGCTGGCCACGGCCGGCATACGCAGCGACATGCATGCCATGCTGGTGCGCGTTGTCAAGGCCGACGGCACTGAAGAACCACTTTCTCCCTCTATGCTTTTTGAACCGGGTGACACACTCTGGCTGGTAGGCGATCCCGTGTTTATGACCAAAGATAAATGATGTAACTTAATACCATATAAATGCAGCAACGAATAATAATTCTGGATTTCGGGTCGCAGTACACCCAGCTCATAGCGCGCAGAATACGCGAATTGAACACATACTGCGAGATACACCCGTACAACAAATTTCCGAAAGACCGCCAGGATGTGATAGGCGTGATACTGTCCGGCAGCCCTTATTCGGTCAATGATCCCGAGGCTCTGCAGATAGATTTGTCGGAGATACGGGGCACTTATCCCCTGCTCGGCATCTGCTACGGCGCACAGTATCTGGCCAAGACCAGCGGAGGCAGCGTGGCTTCGAGCAATACGCGCGAATACGGACGCGCGCAGCTTGTGTGGCATGATGATGCCGATCCTCTGATGCACGGCGTGCGTGATAATTCCACGGTGTGGATGAGCCACGGTGACTCCATCACGTCCACCCCGGCCGGCTTTGCCAATGTAGGCTCTACGGCTGATGTTAAAAACGCGGCTTACCGTATCGAGGGCGAGCTGACTTGGGGCGTGCAGTTCCATCCCGAGGTGTTCCACAGCGAGGACGGCCTGGTGGTACTTGGTAACTTTGTGAAAGAAATATGCGGCTCGCACGGAGACTGGACCCCTGCATCGTTCATAGAATCGACAGTGGCGCAGCTGCGCGGCCAGCTTGGTGACGACAAAGTGGTGCTGGCCCTTTCCGGCGGCGTGGACTCCACAGTGGCCGCCGTGTTGCTCAACAGGGCCATAGGTAGCAATCTTACATGTATATTCGTGGACAACGGATTGCTGCGCTATCATGAATTTGAAGACGTGCTGGCCAGTTATGCCGATATGGGACTGAACGTGATAGGCGTCGATGCGAAAGACCATTTCTATTCGCAGCTGGCCGGAGTCACCGATCCCGAGCAGAAGCGCAAAGTGATAGGCCGCGGCTTCATCGACATCTTTGACCGCGAGGCTCAGAAGCTCACCGATATAAAATGGCTGGCACAGGGCACTATCTATCCCGATGTTATCGAGAGCCTCTCTATCACCGGCATGGTGATCAAGAGCCACCATAATGTCGGCGGTCTGCCCGAGAAGATGAATCTCAAGCTTGTCGAGCCATTGCGCCTGCTCTTTAAGGACGAAGTGCGCCGTGTGGGCCGCGAACTCGGCATCAGCCAGAACCTCATAGGCCGCCATCCTTTCCCCGGCCCCGGTCTGGGCGTGCGTATCCTGGGAGAAGTGACTGCCGAAAAGGTGCGCATATTGCAGGAGGCCGACCATTACTTTATCAAGGGGCTGCGTGACAACGGTCTTTACGACCAGGTGTGGCAGGCCGGAACCATCCTGCTGCCCATACGCTCGGTGGGCGTAATGGGTGACGAACGCACTTATGAAAACGTCGTTGCGCTGCGTGCGGTCAATTCTACCGACGGCATGACCGCTACATGGAGCCATCTCCCTTATGAATTCCTTGGAAATGTGAGCAACGAGATCATCAACAAGGTGCGCGGTGTAAACCGCGTGGTTTATGACATTTCGTCAAAACCGCCATCCACAATAGAGTGGGAATAGGCGGAGACTGGCAGAAAAATATTATTAACATATTTTAACTTTACAGGCTGTGGATATAATTATTCACAGCCTATTAATTTTATATACGATAATTGTTACATTTTATGAATAAATTTTTACTCCCCGAGTTGGTTTTGAATAATATGCGTATAAGATTAATAGAAAAATAATCTACTGTTTTCGGGTTTGACTGTTAATTAAGACGAAAATATTAATGTTTGGAAAATAAGTATTAACTTTGAGCAGTTCATTTAGATGAAAAAGCAATTACAGATTGCTTTTGATATTATGTCAGAGCAAATAAGATTAAGTCTGAATGCCGGAAATTGGTATAATCCCTTGGCAAAAGTATAAAATTTTGTCTAGATACCCTGGAATGTATACCGGTGAATAACCATAGTGTCTGATCCAATTAGAAAATAATAACTAAAATAAACCCTATACAAAGCATGAATAAACTTATACGCGACAACGGCAGGCCTGCGCTTGCGACAATTGCCATGTCACTCTTATGTGCCGCCGCACCAGTGGTGGTCCAGGCAGAGACATTGGATTTTGGCGAGATTGAGGTCGGAAAGACTTATGATTACTCGCGCGGTGATGAAATCTCGGCCACCTACACCGCCCCGGAAGACGGTACATACAAAGTCATATACGTGGGTGCCGATGTGCCAGGTTATACAGAAGCGGAGCATGTCAACATCATAGAACATACCTTTTCATGGGGGGCAGACGGTGAAAGATGCTGGTCTATACCGATGAAGGCCGGCCAGACAGTCTATTTCTATTCCTCGTCACGACAGACATTAGGAGACGGTTCTTTTAAAATCGCAGCCCGTCCCGAGGCATTGCTGCTTGAGAAGACCTCGCCTTCTCTCGAAGAGGGGAATCCAAATTACTATGGAGGCAAGCTGTCTGTGTCCTCTACATTCCGCTTCACATTCTACTTCTCAGAGCCTGTGGCCGCCACCAGCGCCACCCTGCGTTATCCCGATGGAACATATTCGTCGGTTCCTATGCACATAGGCGGTTCTAATATTGAGATATCGCTGCATGAAGAGATGATGAACGCTTATCGCGAGGGCAAACTCAAGAACGGCGATACGATGAAGATACGCATAGTCGGAGTCAAATGTGCCGACTACGAAGATATCCGCTACAACGGCAACGGCCGTATAGAAGTAGAGATGAACGTGTGCGGAAAGCCCATAGAGCTGGTGTCTACTACCAATTCGCCCACCACAGGCATGCCGAACATGCTTTCTTACTATCTGCCCGGTGATCCCAATGGAATACTTTCCATGGAATTCGACGGCGAAGTTGCTGCTTCGAGAAAGCCGACCACGACAATTGCATATGGCAATCCGGAGGATATGGCAAATCCCCGTTATTTTGAGAATCCCCCGACATCGATAGAGGAAGGCAAGGTTATAGTAGACTTTACGGGCCGTCGCCGCCGTCCTCTCGATATGATACCTGGTGGCGATCCTTCAACGCTGGAAAAATCGCTGGTAGTGCAGGTGGCAAACATTTATTCTACCGACGGCCAGCGTGCCTATGTAGGCGAGACCAGCTCGTTCACCAGCTTTACTTATGTCTATCCTATAGAGGTGCTCCAGTATACTATGGCCACCGACTTCACACCTGCGCGCAACACCAGGGTGACAAAGGACACAAAGGTGGAGATGTGGATTATGAACGGTTCTAAGTGTTCGTTTGACGGTATCACACTGGGATATGAGAAAGACGGCGTGCCTGCTTCCATGCTGTTGTCAAAAGATGATATCGAAATTGCTGCCGATCCGGATTCTGCCGATGACTTGCTGGTCTACTTCACTATTCCTGAGCTTGACGCCGATCTTGATTCAGAATTGTCAGTCTCTTTATCAAATTCTGTTTTCGGTGACGGCGTAGACCATACGGCCGATACCGCTGGTTCTTATGTGTGGGCCGGAAATGTGTCGGTAGACAATGTGGCTGCAGGAGATATCTCTAAAGGCGATGTATACAATATAGCCGGTGTACGTGTGCTCACAGATGCCTCAATGCGCGATGTGCAGCGTCTGCCCTCCGGACTGTATATCTTCAATAACAAAAAGGTTATAGTTAAATAAATATCATCCATCCGGGCGGTCTCTGCTAGCAAGACCGCCCGGACCGGATTAAATAATTATCAAATTTTATTAACGGACTTATTATTAACGCACATGAAGAAACAATCCTTACTCATGTCCTTGCTGATGGTCTTCTGCTGCTTCGGATCAGCTTTTGCCGATGCCGTCTATCCCGCATCGCGCATTACTTTTCCTTTTGGCAGCAGTATGGACAAAGCTTCTCAGCTAACCAGCTTCACACTCGCCCAGAGTGCTATGCAAAATGAGGAAGTTGCGGTAGTCGAGGGTCAGAATCTGATGCCGTCACTCACTAATCTTGAAACCGATGATGTGGTGTATGCCACTTCTTTCTATGTGGAAAAAGGTGGTTCTGCATCTTGGCCGAAGTATAATGTGTACGCAAAGTTTCCCACGCTTACAGAGAATGGCGAATGGGAATTATTGATTCCGGCCGGTTCGCTTAAAGCAGTATCGACCGGTGCTCTTAATCCGGCTTATTCACAGGTATATACCCTTGAAGATCCCAGTCTTGACGTAGATGCCATTACTCCTGTATCTCTCTCTCCTGCCGCCGGGTCTGAAATCCGCGCGGTTGGCAAGGCCCAGGGTAAATGGTCTATCGCATTTGAACCGGAATTGCAGAAACAGATAGGCTTCATAGCCTTTACTCTGACAGATGCCGATCCTGCGCACCAGTATCTGGGCGAGCCTTTCCACCGCCAGGGTTATGTGAACCGTCTGATTGATGCTGACGGCAATCCTAAAGATATCAGCCTGGCAGATCCTATTGAAATATACTGGGGAGGAGCCGATGCTCCAATGTACAATGGTTACGAGTACAAATTCCGTGTGGAGGCCCGTACGCAGGAATATGACGGACGGGTGCTCGGCGTATTTGAATGTATCTACAAAGGTGCTACCGCTCCTTACGAATATGCTGTTGAGAAATGTACTCTCATAACTCCTTCTCCTCAAGACTATGATCCGTCTAATCCCGAAGGCTATGTCTTTGAAGACACCAAGAATAATGTGATCCGCATGGTGTTTGACGGACCGGTTGAGTGTGTGACTACTGCAAGCGGTATTAATACAGGTTTTGGAACTAATGTGTCGTTTTCAAGTATTACTTCAAATACCGATAAGACAGAATGGTCTCTGACACTGCCTGTCAGCGAGATACATGCTCCTGCAGTATTGTGGTTTGCTGCATTTACGGGATCTAACGGCAACCGCGTACAGGGCAACTATGGCCGTGGCGATGTCAGCATGTTCTCATATGGTTATCTAGTAGATGTTGGCTTGGCCGAGCTTTCTTTCGATCCTCCTGCCGGAAGCGAGCTTGAATCGATTTCGCGTATTACTGTTTCTGCAGACGACGTGATGAATTTGCTTAGAGACGGAGCTCATGTGACCCTGATGGATATGCATGGCAGCGTGGTGTATACGTTTGATGATAATAAGATTGAGTTTAATGGCAACAAGGCTGTTCTTGTGGCTGATCCGGTTTTCGCCACTCCCGGTTCCTATGTACTGAATGTACCTAAGAAGATGTTTACGGTTGGAGAAGAATTCAATTCTAAGAACAACGCTGCTGCTAACGTGCCTTATACTATCAAAGACAATGGACCTGCTGACGCAGTGTATGACTATAACGCGGTTACTGTAAATCCTGCCGATAAAGCCGAGGTAGAATCTCTTGACACAGTGCTTATGTATTTTGCCGAAGGTACTGAGGCCGGTATAGAATCTTATGATGCAGTGCCTCTTTTGAATGCTGCTGGAGAGATCGCCGCTTACGCTAATTTCACTCCGTATTATGATCCCGATGACTGGAATGCGGCAAACGGTATAGAAATTAAATTCTCTTCTGACGAACGTGGCAACAATAAGATCAAGATAACCACTCCCGGAACTTATACTTTGAATGTGCCTAAAGCAAAGATCCGTAAAGGAATGACCAACAGTTACAATGAGGCAGTAACCCTTACTTGGACTGTGAAAGATCCTTACGGACTGATTCTCAAAAGCTCTGATCCCGCCAATTACGCTGAAATAGAATCTTTGGACAAGGTAAGCCTCGTGTTCGATACTGAGAACGCGCTTGCAATAGACGATACGATAGAGGTCATGCTGGTGAACAACGAACGCGCCAATGTGGCTTATGCGCAGTTTGGCGCGGCCGAAGCAGGCACAGTCGAGGTGACATTTACTTCTGATGTCGAAGGCAGCAAACCTATGTCTGTCACATCGACTGGCAATTATACTCTGCGTATTCCCAAGGGTAAGGTGAAAGATGCTGTTACAGGAAACATGAATGCGGCTATAAATCTCGGATGGATTGTATCTCGCGAGCCTGCATATAGCTATACGTTCACTCCTTCTGCCGTAAGTCCTGCCGACAAGGCCGAAGTCGAGTCGCTTAAGACCATAAAACTCACTTTTGCTTCATGGCCTGCCCTCGGCGCGGATGATTCTAAGGCAAGCCTGACAGATGCTGACGGCAACGTTGTCGCAGAAGGCATGATAGCACTAGATGATAATGATTTTAACGCGGTAAATGTGATTCTGCCAGAGGAAATCACTACCCCCGGAACATATAGCATGGTTATCGCCCAAGGTATCATTATCAGCAATGACAGCGATACTAACCGCAATCCCGAGCTTTCATATAGCTGGACAGTGAAAGCCGCCCAGGCCGAGCCTACATTTACATTCACTCCCACAGAGGTGGCCCCTGCCGACAAGGCCGAGGTTAAATCGATAGACAAGGTGGTTCTGACCTTTGCTTCTGCAGCAAAGGTGGCAGAAGGTACCGAAGTGTCTCTGACCAGTGCAAATGGCTATCTTGCCGCTACAGGTACAATGACTGTAGATGCCGTTGACAGCAAGCTCGTAAATATCGTGTTCCCCAAGCCTGTTGAAGACCTTGATGGTGCTGAATATATGATTACTATTGAAAAAGGTATGATAACCGAGGCTGACGATGAGAATAATTCTAATCCTGAGTTGTCTTACACCTGGACTATCAAGACCCCTAACAGCATCAGCGGCATTTATTTCGACAACGGTGTGGCCGGCGATGTATATAATATGCAGGGCGTGCTCGTGTTGCGTGACGCTACAGTTTCAGATCTCGAAAAGCTTGACAAAGGCATCTACCTGGTTAAGGGTAAGAAGTTCGTTATCAAGTGATGCAGAGGCTATGTGACAATACCTCGTTCCTGTAAGGCAGGGACGCAAGTCCGGGAGGGGGTGAAACCGCTCCCGGATACCATAAAAGAACATTTTATCTAATCAAAAATTTATATGAAACAAGTTTTTTCTTACCTCTTGGGCGGTCTGATGCTACTTGCACCTACTGTGGGTGCCGCGCAGACTCAGAAGCCTGATATAAAAGAGGTGGTGTTCGAAGGCGGTGGTACTTTCTACGCGCTTTCGAGTAACGGTAAGTGGGCCTGTGGCAATGCAGTGAATGCTAATAACTCGTCATTGTACGGTTATGCTACGCTTGTCAATGCCGTTACAGGCGAGCAGACACATCTGTGGCCTGAGGATAACGAATTTGTTGTTTGCTCGGCCCGAGATGTTAGTGACAACGGCGACGTGGTGGGTTATTATAATGCAAAGGCAGCTATATATTGGCGTGAAAAGGGTGAGTGGCAGGTGTTGCCCCAGCCGGCAGGCCAGTATATTGATGTGGAGCTGGTATCTATAACTCCCGACGGGCGCTTTGCCGTTGGTTCGGGTGTGACAAGTGCCTGGACTACTTATTCCGTTGCCTACGAATTTGGCGATGATGGCTCGGTTACTATGCTTGAGCTCAAGAATATAGATCCGGTAGAAGACCGTTTTGAGGTCGTGCTTCCCGGCGGCCTTGTGCCTGTCTCCAAGGGTCTGTATAACCTGAAGACACAGGAAGTCATAACTGTACCTGGCGGTACGAGCCGTTTTTTCTCGTCTAATGGCAGATATATGGTGACAGGTGCTCCGGGCGATGACGATTGGGTGGTATACGGTCCGTTTAATGTTATGGATATGGAGACTAAAAAAGTCACTCCGCTTGAAGATAACAGCCCTGCAAACAACATTTTTCTGGCTGATATGGATGACAACGGTGTGGTATACGGTATGTCGGAATCAGACCTGATGTTCCGCAACTGGCATGTTCATGTCGGCAAATACTGGTATGACATACGCGTGGTGCTCCAACAGCTGTACGGCATAGACTGGGTCAATGAGTATGCAAAGACTGACCGCGGTCTCTCCGGAACTTTCTGGGGTGTGGACAGCGAGGGCAAGGTGGCAATCTCTATAGACTATACCAAGAGCCCGAAAACTGGATACATATTCCGCATGCCGGAATCGTTTAGCGATATTTGTCCGCGTGTCAATCTGCTCAGCAACAATTATGCCACTCCTATGAACGGCGCAAGCTTCTCGCGTCTTTCTAATGTCTCTATCACGTTTGACCGTCCGGTCGAGACTCTGATTGCGGCAGAAAAGATCGGTGTTACCGACAAGGATGGCAATGTGCTGAAAAACGCTATCCGTTTCGATGTGTCTCCGGCGAATCCTAACCAGATAGAGGTGTCGTTCCGTAATTATACGCTGGAAGACGGCCAGGAGTATTTTGTGGTTATTCCGGCCGGGGCCATCGGTGTAAAGGGTGACAATGAGCGCACTAACAGCGAAATTCGCTTGCAGTATAAGGGTCGTCCCAATACACCTGTAAAGCCGCTGACTATATCTCCTGCAGAGGGCAACGAGGTGCCTCGTATAAATATGAGCTCCAACCCAGTGTTTGTAAACTTTGATACCAATCTGACCGTATGCGAGAATCCTAACAACGAGTACCGCATCAAACTCTTCCGCAAGGGTGAGAACGGTGACGAGCAGGTAGCTCCCCTTTCCGCACAGGTGAATGGCAGCACAGTACGCATTTATCCTGTAAACGAGCAGCGTCTGGCAGAAGGTGACGACTATAAGGTGGTTATTACCGCCGGTACCTTTGCCGATCTTTCTGGCGCTAATCCCAATGAGGAGATCGTGATTAATTACAAGGGTAGCTATACTCCCGATCTTCCCACTGATGACAAGGTGATTTTCTCTGACAATTTCAATAACGGTCTCAATACCCAGCTGTGGATGTTCCACGAGGGTGACGGCAATACTCCTAACTCCACTATGGCGTCATGGTCGTTTACAGCCGACACTACTCCGTGGTGGCTCGTGCGCGACAGCAATGCTTCGACCGACTATGCAGCCTGCTCGCACTCTATGTATACGCCGGCAGGCCAGAGTGATGACTGGATGGTTACGCAGCGTATGTATGTGGCAGATGACACTTATACTCTGTCATTCAAATCGCAGTCTTATCTGAAAGGTAAGGAAGACCGTCTGAAGGTGTATGTCCTGGCCAGCAACGATGTGATCACTTCGCTCACTCCGAGCATTGTGAACAAGATTCGCTATGACGGCAAGCTTATATATAACGAGGTGGAAAGCCCAGGCGAGAAAGAGGAGACAATGGCAGGCGAGTGGAAAGAAAACGAGCTGAGCCTCGCTGAATTTGCCGGCCAGAATATCTATATCGCATTTGTAAATGACAATACCAACCAGTCTGCCATATTCCTGGACGACGTGGAGGTGGCCCGCGATCTGAAGATTGCCATGCAGTTGTTCAATCCAGAATATACTATAGATAAGGAGAGTGTGGCTGTGAGCGGCCGTCTGCAGAATCTGAGCAATGTCACTTATAATGATCTGAAACTTTCGCTTATCGATGAGGACGGCAATGTTGTTGACGAAATCAACGCTACCGGTCTGAATCTGGCTCCTAAGGGTCTGTATCCTTTCACTTTTGCTAAGGAACTTCCTCTGCGCAGCGGCCTTGAAAACAATTTCCGGGTGGAATTGTCAGGCGATGATGTAACTACTTCTGCCGGTAGTTCTGTTAAGAACCTCTTGTTCCAGACCACTAAGAGAGTGGTGCTTGAGGAAAATACCGGCACCTCGTGCCAGTTCTGCCCCCAGGGCCACGTGGTTATGGAGAAACTCGAGGCTGAATTCGGCGACCGTTTCGTGCCTATAGCCATACACGGTTATACAGGCGGCAGTACTTTTGCAACGTCTGAGTCGCAGTCTTACTCTACATTCCTCGGTCTGTCGGCCGCTCCTTCGGCAGTTATCGACCGTACTTATGCCGCAATGCCTATGGGCGAGGGATACCATATGATCACTCCCGAGGGCGGACTGTGGTATGACCTGGTTACATCGCAGATGAACAAGTATGCCGATGCCGATATCACAGTATCTTCGTCTGGTGTAGACGAGACGGAAAGCAACGTGGTGGTAAACGCTACTGTCAAGTATGCATATAATGCGAAGAATCTGAATGTGAATATTCTCACAGCAGTGCTTGAAGATAAGCTGCCCAGCGCACAGACCAATGCGTTTGTAAATTCTGACGCAGAAGAAATGGCAGACTGGAGAGCTGGTGGAAAATATGGCACTAATCCTGCCGCGTATATCTATACCAATGTGTTCCGCGGTCTTGACGGAAATACTCTCTACAACGGTGTGGGTGGCAAGATCCCCTCTGAAGTAGAGGCAGGCAAGAGCTATAACTTCAACATCACTATGCCTATACCCCAGGCTGTGTCTAAACCGCAGAACATGAAGTATGTGGTACTTATGATCGATGCTAACAGCGGCCGCGTGATCAATGCCGTTACATGCAAGAACAGCGGCGTGGTAGGCGTGGACGGCATAGAGGCCGACAACAATGCGGCTGATGCCCGCGGAGATGTGTACAGCATTACTGGCGTGTGCGTGCTCCGTGACGCCACTATGCAGGATGTAAACCGTCTGGAACGCGGCATATACATCTTTAACGGTAAGAAGATAGCCGTGCGCTGATATAACTTATTAATCTTGTGAAAACCGGGGACTATGCAGATAGGGCATGGTCCCCGGCCTTATTATTATAGGAGCTGTGGACGCCTGTGTTTACGATATTTTTCGTAATTTTGCGCGGTGCTTTTACATTAACTGTAAGTATATGAAAATATCATATTTTATGGCAGTGCTGCTGTGCTTGGTGCTGCTGTGTGTGGCTGGCTGCGGTGCCGGCGGTGCTTCTACTGAGGAATATGCCGGGATTGTCTATAAGCCGCAGTATGCATCGGCGTTTGAGATAACTGGTGCCGAAGGTGCCGGGAGCACTATGGTAAGTGTGGCCGACCCGTGGCAGGGAGCCAGGGGGGTGCGCGCACGGCTGCTTGTGTTGAGAGGAGACGAGCAGGCTCCACGTGGTTTCGACGGCCAGGTGATGAGGGGTGACGCGCGCAGGATTGTGGCTATGTCATCCACCCATGTGGCCATGCTTGACGCTCTAGGCGCTCTTGACAGGGTGGTGGGCGTGTCTGGCAGGCGTTTTATATCAAACAAAAGGCTGGAGGCCATGGGCGGCAGTGTGGTGGACGTAGGTGCAGAGGGAAATGTGGATTACGAACGTCTGGTGGCCGCGGAGCCTGATCTGGTGCTGCTCTATGGTGTGAACGGGGCTAGTGTTATGGAGGGTAAGCTGAAAGAACTCGGAATCCCGTTTATGTATGTCGGTGAGTATCTTGAGGAATCGCCGCTGGGCAAGGCAGAATGGATTGTGGCTTTGGCCGAGGTGACGGGGCTGAGAGACAAGGGTCTGCAAGTGTTTTCCGGTATTCCCGGTCGCTACAACAAGTTGAAGGAGCGTGTAGCCTCGCATACGGTGTCGCGGCCCTCGGTACTGCTTAATACTCCTTACGGCGGCAATTGGTTTATGCCCTCTTCGCGTAATTATATGTGCAGGCTTATAGAAGATGCCGGCGGTGTGAATGTGTATGACCGGGATACGGACAATACATCGGAGGTGGTGAGTATGGAGGAGGCTTTCTTGCTCGGCAGCAAGGCTGACAAATGGCTTAATACGGGTATGGCCTCTTCGATGGCCGAGGTGTTGGAAATGGCTCCCAAGATGGCGGAGCTGCCGTGCTTTAAAGCTGGAGAAGTATATAATAACAACCGTCTGGTGACAGAGGCCGGCGGAAATGATTTTTATGAATCCGGCATAGTGTGTCCTGATGTTGTTTTGCGCGATATTGTCAAAATACTGCATCCGGAACTGGTGGAGGAAGATTTTGTGTATTACCACAGGCTGAGGTGAGGATATGGTGTCTAGGCGCTTGATATTGTTTGTCGTGGCCGGATTGCTGCTGTTGCTGCTGTTTGTGGCCGACCTGGTCGTGGGCAACACCGATATACCCGTGGCCGATGTGTGGGGTGCTTTGACTGGCGGTGCCTGTCCGGATGTCACGGCAAGGATCATAATTGACATAAGGCTGATGAAGGCCGTGGTGGCTGTGGCAGCAGGAGCCGCGCTTTCGGTGAGCGGATTGCAGATGCAGACATTGTTTCGGAATCCGCTGGCCGGACCATATGTGCTCGGTATCAGTTCAGGCGCGTCGCTGGGTGTTGCGCTGTTTATACTGGGCGCCCCGTTGTTAGGCCTGACAGGCAGTCTTGCATCAATGGGCGTGGCCGGGGCCGCGTGGGCGGGTTCGGCGGCGGTGTTGCTGGTGATAGCCGCCGTGGGACACCGCATAAAGGATATTATGGTGATCCTGATTCTTGGTATGATGTTCTCGTCAGGAGTAGGGGCCGTGGTGCAGATATTGCAGTATCTGAGCAAGGAAGACGCGCTTAAGAGTTTCGTGGTATGGACCATGGGGTCTTTGGGCGAGGTTACCGGTTCGCAGCTCGTAGTCTTGCTTCCGGCTGTGGCCGTCGGACTGTTGGCGGCTGTGGCATGCGTTAAGCCGCTTAACCTGTTGTTGCTTGGAGAGGAGTATGCCGTCACTATGGGGTTGCGCGTGCGCCGCACACGGGCTTTGCTACTGCTGTCTACCACTTTGCTGGCTGGTACTGTGACAGCATTTTGCGGACCTATAGGTTTTATCGGCCTTGCCATGCCGCATGTGACACGCATGCTGCTGGCCGATGCCGACCACCGTTTTCTGCTTCCGGCCGTAATGATAACGGGAGCTGCCGTGATGCTGGTTTGTGATATAATATCTAAAATGCTGTTGCTTCCGATAAATGCCATAACGGCGCTGCTCGGGATACCCATAGTGGTTTGGGTGGTGCTTAGAAACCAATGACGATGATAGAATTGCAGAATTTCTCGGCCGGATACGGTTCCCGGCGTTTGATGTCGGGTGTCAGCACCTGTTTCGGGAGCGGAACCGTTACAGCCCTTATTGGTCGTAATGGCTCGGGCAAGTCAACTCTGCTCAGGGCGCTCGCAGGACTTAACCGGGATTATGGAGGTGTTATAAAGGTTTGCGGAACGGAATTGTCCCGTATGCCGGCTTCGGAGTGTGCCCGTGCCGTTGCATATGTTTCGACAGAGAGAATACGGATAGCAAATATGAAATGCAGTGACGTGGTGGCACTCGGGCGCGCGCCTTACACAGGATGGACTGGCAGTATAAGTGACCGGGACCGAGACATTGTCAGGCAGGCGATGGAAAAAACCGGCATGGCTGCTTATGCCGGCCGGACGATGGATAAAATGTCTGACGGAGAATGCCAGCGTGTCATGATAGCCCGTGCCTTGGCACAAGACACCCCGGTGATATTACTGGACGAGCCTACATCGTTTCTAGACATGCCTAACCGCTACGAGCTGGTATCGCTGCTACGTTCGCTGGCCCACAGAGAGGATAAGTGCATACTTTTTTCAACCCATGAATTGGATATAGCCATGCAGATGTGCGACCACATAGCACTTGTGGCAGACAATACATTATACAATGAGAATGTTTCGGACATGGTGTCGGCAGGACATATCCAGAGGCTTTTTCAGACAGACAGCCTGGCATTTGATGCTGATAAAATGAGGTTTACAACATTATGAACACCGATTGCACAGTCAGGCGAAAAGCCGTGACCATAAGTCTTGGGGAATATATGGCCGTATATAGGGACGAGCAGAAATTTATGGAGTACTGCCGCCAGTGCCCTAACTATGCGCGGCTGTGGTCATGTCCGCCATTTGACGATTGTAAAGACAGAATATTCCGTGACTACAGCCAGATTACCATATTTGCCAGCATTATCACACCTGATAGTAACGACATACCGTTGGCACAATCATCAGAAATAATCATCCCCGAACGCAGACGTCTGGAACGTATACTGCTGGAGATGGAATACAGATACACTGGCTATGCGTTTGCATATGCCGGCTCATGCCTTAACTGTCCGCAGGACACATGCACACGTCCCAGTGGAGGCCGGTGCCGTCATCCCCAGCTCGTGCGTCCCTCCCTCGAAGCCTACGGCTTCGACATTGGCAAAACCACCACCACATTGCTAGGAATAGACTTATGCTGGAGTACTGACGGCCGCATCCCTCCTTATCTGACTCTAGTCACAGCCATCATGCATAACCAGCCATCCCCAGAAGTCATAGAAACATATTTTCTAAAGACTCTATCAGAAGACTATACAGGCTGACAGACTAATTTAAATCATGTTTTGTAAGTCATTCCAAAGAATCATGATCTGACACAGCCATATCATAAAAGCAAGCGCAAAACCTGTTAAAACTCATATAGATTAAATTATAGACACGTAAAAATCAAAACATAACTATAAAATAACCAGAGAGATATGAATTGCCACTGAAAAAATATTCAAAAAAATTTGCAGGAACCAAAAAAACGCGCTAACTTTGCAACGCAAAAGAGGGAACAAAAGCCCTCCCGACATACAAAAGGTGCCATAGCTCAGTTGGTAGAGCAAAGGACTGAAAATCCTTGTGTCCCCGGTTCGATTCCTGGTGGCACCACCTTCAAAATCGCCAAGTAGTTGATATTTAACCACTTGGCAATTTTGCTTTCACTCTAATTTTGCCGAGTTACCTATAAAGTTACCTATGAGAGAGGCGTTTGGACGGTGCTGAACCAGCCTTGACGCAACTGAATGAACGGAAAATAAATCTTTTTACATTTTTTAATAAAGCACGGCGAGTGAACCATTCAATCGGGTTGTCGG
>CAJTQU010000031.1 GCA_910578665.1 uncultured Muribaculaceae bacterium | reverse complement strand
AGCCTATTTATATTGGTCAACAGCCGTTAAGTTTATTTAAGATGCGTCTGCCGTGATAAAACTTTGTGTTGCTGTGCCATAACCGTATTGAAAATGCTTATCAGAAGTTTGTGTGGTTTTTGGGAGCATTACGGTTTGTAGCATTCCGGAGATTTTCTTATTTTTGCACCATATATTAAAATTGCGACGTGTTTAAGGGGGTATGCCGGCAGATTTTTGTGGATCGTGCTGTAAACGGATTCCGGCAGGATGGTCTTATTTTGCCGGTTTGTGGTTAATCTGTGTCAGTTGCAGATTATGGTGCCTGCTCCGGGTGCGAATGTATAGGCCCTGGCAAAATTCCGCAGGAAATTTAATGTGGATTTCCTGGGCGCGTTCATATGGCTTTCATCTTGTGACGTTGTGATGAGTTTTGTAGAGTATAGGTTACGCATAGGCATGCAGCGGTTTTAATAATTGAAATGATAATGGAGAGAATTTTATTCCTCCGATAACTAATACGTATATATAACGCTCTTTATCGGGCTTTAGTATGCTTGTCTTAAAAAATGAAATAGTAGTATGTCGAGAAAGATCGAGGTATGCTGCACGAGTGTGGCAGACGTGGTTGCAGCGCGTGACGGAGGAGCTGTGAGGGTGGAATTGTGCAGTGCCATTAGTGCCGGAGGGGTGACACCTTCGGCCGCCCTGGTAGCGACTGCCGTCAGAGAACGTGGAGAAATGGCTGTCAATGTGCTGATTCGTCCGCGTGAAGGTGGTTTTGTGTATAGTGATGAGGAAGTATCGGTTATGGCGGAAGATATAGCTGCCGTAAGGATGGCCGGTGCCGACGGTGTCGTTATAGGCGTCCTCACGCCGGAAGGAGAGATCGATATTCCAGCCATGCGCCGTATGCTTGGGCAGGCAGAAGGTCTGTCAGTTACTTTTCACAGGGCGTTTGATGACTGCCGCGACCCTTTTGCCGCGCTTGACATATTAGTAGAATTAGGTATAGACCGTGTGCTGACTTCAGGCCAGTCTGCCACAGCTGTCGAGGGCGCGCAGCTTCTGGCCCGGTTGGTGGAGTATGCAGCCGGCAGGATAATAATAATGCCCGGAGCCGGTGTCAGTCCGGCCAATATAGACATGTTGCATATGCAGACCGGGGCGTCTGAATTCCACAGCACTGCGGCTGACAAAACGGCTGCGAGGCCCTCTAGTCCGTTGTTCGGAATGGATCCGCCGCGTACCTCTAAGGACATAGTGGCAGCTCTGGTTGGATGCTGAACAGTGCGTTATTGTTCGAAGCGCATTGATTCGGCCGGTCTTATTCGTCCTGCCAATTGAGACGGCAGGATAAGGACAAGATATATTACAGCTATGAATCCGGCATTTATGGACAGTATGGCTGCCGGAGATATGCATACTGGTACGAAATCGATGTAATATGCCGAGGGATTGAGCGGTATTATGCGCAGGTAATGTTGTGCCAGCATCAGGATAAGGGCTATAGCATTACCTGCCAGAAGCCCGGTAAGGCCTATGCGTATAGCGAGCAATACGAATATGCGGCGTATCTGTCGGCGTGATGTGCCTATGGCTTTCATAACGCCTATGAACTGGACTTTTTCCAGAATGATTATCAGCATTCCGGAGATTAATGTGAATGCCGCCACCAGGGTCATAAGGGTCAGTATAACCCACACGTTGGTGTCGAGCAGGTCAAGCCATGCGAAATAATTGGCCCCTTTTTCCAGCGTCGTGCTTATGGAGAAGCCCTGGTTAACCGACTCGTTATCGATTGCGTGGTCTAAAGCGTCTATTATCTGTTGTGCCGTGTGTGGTATACGGTCGAAATTGTCGGTGTCGATCTCTATTGAGGAGCCCTCGTTGCTGCCTATATGGGTCAGTTTCTGTACCAGGCGTAGGTCTCCGTATGCATAATAATTGTCGTACGCGTCGAAATGAGTGTCGAATATGCCGCTTACAACCAGAGGCCTGGCGCGTATTTCATCGGCAACTAAATAGGCGTTTACGGTATCTCCGGCAGAAAGACTGAGCTTTGACGCGGTAGCTTTGGAAAGCAATATTTTGTCTGATTCCGCGTTGTCGGGGTTAAACCGAGGCACGTTACCTTCTGTCAGGGATGACTGAAGAAAGCCAAAGTCGTAATCGTGCGGCACTCCGCGCAGGTATAGGCCTTTGAATGCCTCGCGTGTTTTTAGCAGAATAGGGGTGGAGGCAGTCAGATCCACACTGCGTACCCCGGGTTGCGCCATAAGCAGAGAATCCAGCCCTGGTGTGAAATCTATAGTGGTTGTCTGGGTGTATTCGTTTGTCTCAGGCAGTAGTGTTATATGTGAGTCAAATCCGGTGACCCGGTCGCGAATTTCCATTCTGAAGCCCTGAACTATCCCCACGGCCATGAGCATTATGATTATCGAGAGTGCCACAGACACTATGGCTACTTTTACAGCCGGGGCGCTTTTGCCGCCGGACACCGACATGCTCATGCGTCGTGCTATGTAAAGCTCGGTCTTCAATTTTATAGTGTTTAATCAGTCGCAAAATTAATAAATATAACCAATTGTGCCAAATACAGGCCCGGCGTCATGAACCTCTTGTGCCGTATTACGGCAGTGGCATTGAACCTTTTGGAAATGAAATTAGGCCTTGTGAGACATCAAAAGATACGTTATTTACATTAAATTTGCACCCATATTCATATATTTTGGTTTTATGGAAAAGATTGATGAACAGGCTGACAGCCCGATAAAGCTTATATTTAATTATAATAATGTGTTCTACAGTTTCTTCTACGATGATCTGGGAGGTTGTGTCCACCAATCAAGGGAGTATGCTGTCAACTATGTGTATTCTGGCGAAATGATACTCGATAATGGCTGCGAGCAGATAAATGTGCGCAAGGGGGAGTGTGTGTTTATACCACGAGACCACCGTATAACGATGTATAAGAAGACGTATGAAGGCGAGCGTTATTGCGGTATTTTTCTGATGTTCACACGTAGTTTCCTTCGTGAGATGTATAAAAAGATCTATCGTGGTAAGCCGGCTGTTCCATCAATTGCTTCCAGGTTAGACGGAGGGGTGCTTAAGCTGCCCAGGACTGTGGAACTTGCCAGTCTGTTTGCGTCAATGACACCATATTTTGATCCGGAGGTGAAGCCAAAGGATGATTTTATGAGTCTCAAATTACAGGAGGGCCTTATGGCGCTTATGGCTATAGACGACAGATTCGGCCCTACGCTGTTTGATTTTAACGAGCCATGGAAGATTGATATATTGGAATTTATGAATGAAAACTATATGTATGAATTCTCCATGGAGGAATTGGCGCATTATACCGGCCGTAGTCTTGCTACATTTAAGAGGGATTTTGCGAAGATAAGCGAGCTGACGCCACAGAAATGGTTGATGAAGAAACGTCTGGAAGTGGCATATGACATGATTTCGGCAGGCAATAGAAAGGTCGTAGAGGTTTATGCCGAGGTTGGTTTTAAAAATCCGTCGCATTTTTCAACAGCATTTAAGAAGTATTACGGGGTTTCTCCGACCGCAGTGGCACGATAGGTGCAGTTGTTCAGGAAGTACCGCAGGTATGTGTGAGCCTTTCAGTAAGTATTATTGAGCTTTATAGAAATGTATATTACGGCTTCAGTTGCTAATTTTGCAGTGTTGATAATTCATATAAACGGATAACAATGAAAAATATACTTGTCATTTCATCAAGTCTGAGAGCCGGGAGCAATTCAGAAGCTCTTGCTAAAGAATTTGCGCGCGGTGCGGCAGATGCCGGACACCGTGTGGAATTAGTTACACTAGGTGGTAAGGAGATACGTTTCTGTACCGGATGTCTTTCTTGCCAGAAAACACATAAGTGTGTTATTATCGATGACGCTGCCGTTATTGCCCGTAAAATGCATGGCGCAGACGTGATAGCGTTTGCGACCCCCGTCTATTATTATGAAATGAGCGGCCAGCTGAAAACTATGCTGGACAGGTCTAATCCTCTGTATTTATCTGATTACCACTTTCGTGACATATATATGATGACGAGTGCCGCGGAAGAGGGCGACTATGTGCCAGAGAGAGCAGTAGCCGGTCTTACCGGCTGGATAGACTGCTTTGAGAAAGCCAGGCTTGCAGGCACTGTATTTGCCGGCGGAGTCAGTGCTCCGCATGACATAGAGGGGCATCCATCCATGAAAAACGCTTATGAAATGGGGAGGAATATAAAATGAGAAATACGGGATTGTCTGTAATAGCCCTGGTGTGCGCAATAGCAGGTGTGGATGTGTCGGCAGATAATGTCGGAATGCAGAGTGCTAAACAAGAAATAAACAATATGGAGACATTGACACTTACGCAAGAATGGGATAAGATTTTTCCGAAAAGCAATAATGTGGAACACAAGAAGGTTACGTTTGTAAACCGCTACGGCATTACTCTTGCCGCTGACATGTATTATCCGAAAAATGCGGAGGACGGTATGGCAGCTATAGCGGTAAGCGGACCTTTCGGCGCGGTAAAGGAGCAGGCTTCGGGACTGTATGCCCAGACAATGGCTGAACATGGTTTTGTCACACTGGCTTTCGATCCGTCCTATACCGGAGAAAGCGGCGGACAGCCGCGTAATGTTGCCTCACCTGACATTAATACTGAGGATTTCAGCACAGCCGTAGATTTCCTGTCAGCGCAACCTGGTGTCGATTCTGGACGTATCGGCATAATAGGTATATGTGGTTTTGGAGGAATGGGGTTAAATGCGGCCGCTGTGGATACCCGTATCAAGGCTGCGGCTGCTATTACAATGTATGACATGAGTCGCGTGAGCGCCAACGGTTATTTTGATGCTGAAGACAGTGCCGCAGAGCGTCATAAGAAACGAGAGACAATGAATGCCATACGCACCAATGACGCTGTTAGCGGAATTGTAACACCGGGCACACCCGGACTACCTGACAGCATAACAGGCTCTGAGCCGCAGTTTGTGCAGGATTATTTCGATTATTATAAGACGCCCAGGGGCTTTCATCCCCGGTCCATTAATTCCAACGGTGCATGGAGCCCCACAATGACACTGTCATTCATAAATATGCCGTTATTGTCTTATGTGGGAGAGATAGAGCGTCCGGTAATGATTGTGCATGGCGAGAATGCCCATTCGCTTTATTTTGCCAAGACTGCCTATAGCAAACTTGACGGCAATAACAAGGAATTGCTCATAGTCCCTGGTGCCAGCCATACAGATCTTTATGATGGTCTGGAATATATTCCTTTCGATAAAATGGCAGAATTTTTCAGAGTAAATCTTAAATAACCGGCAGTTTATTATATGTATTACAGACGGCGGTCAGCCCGGTTATGCATCGGCTGACTGCTGTCTGTTTATAGCGATGGCAGTAGTTTCTTGCCAAGTGTAAATACCGATGTCCCCAGATTTTTAATATTTGTATATAATTGTGCCTGGGACAAATTTTTAGCCGCGGCTTCATCCACAGCTTTTTTCAGCGCGCAAACATCAGCCGGGTTGGATCCTCTTGGGGCCAGTTTGGAGAAATCAGACTGAGACAGTGTTGCAAGTCGGTGTAAATCTTCGGGAAAAGAAGTTTTTACTTTATCCATCGCTCTGTGGGCCAGTTCTGAATACGGGTTATTCATATTATTTATTTGTGAAATTGTTTATTACAGATGTTAATGCGTTTATCAATTGCGAAGAAGACAGGTCGTTTGTCTTTTTTGCCAGTTGGTCGATTTTGTTGGAAAGCGAGGCGAGAGTGGATATAACAGAATCGTTGCAGCCTCCTAGTCCGGAATATGACAACACGGCGTCACGGCTTTCCTTTATTTTGTGGGCAGAAGTGAGATATGATGTTAGAACTTTGCTTGCATCGATTGTGGTCTCATAAGAATCAGACAGTTGTTTTAATACGGAATCCCGTTGAGCCTTTACGGGTAGGAGTAACTCGTTTCGCAAGCTTTGTATTTCCTCGTTAATAGCCGATTGGAAATCAGTAACGGCGCGCACAGCTTCAGACGTGTTTGCCGGAGACGGTTCATGTCTGACCTGTGAAAGAATATAAAATAGAGATTGAGTATTATTATCCGAATATGCAATATCCATTTTTATCATTTCATTGATCAGCGCAGGTGTTATTTTTGAGTCGATAAAACGATTTATATCCTCCTCTACCATGTCGAAATATCGTTCTGTTATTCCGATATGCGATGTTTTGTAAACGCTCAGATCGCGGTCTATTGTCTGTGACAGCGCGATGCTTTCTTTAGGTACAGATACACATGCCGATAATAACAGCCCTGTGGTAAACACTGTGAAAAGATGGTAGAAATACTGTTTCATTATAAAGTTTTTTATAATGTAGCAAATTTCGTGCCAAAGCGTGTCCGTTGAAATTCTCTCGGTTCTTTATGTCTATGTTTGTAAGGCAGCTGCAGTTAAAGATTATTTATCTGTTTTCTTATAGCTGTTTATTTTTCTGCCGGACTTGAACAAACCATTATTATAGATGTTTTAGATAGAAAAATCATTTTATTTAATTATTTCATATGGATAAACGAAGACTTACCGCAGAAAACGGCAGACCAATTGCCGATAATCAAAATATTCAGACAGCCGGAGTTCGCGGCCCGGTTTTGCTTCAGGATCCATGGTATACTGAAAAGATCGCGCATTTTGACCGCGAGGTAATACCGGAAAGACGCATGCATGCCAAAGGCTCTGGAGCTTTCGGTACTTTTACAGTTACAAACGATATTACTGAATTCACACGCGCGTCTATATTTTCCGAGATTGGAAAAAAGACAGAATGCCTCGTAAGGTTTTCTACCGTGGCTGGAGAACGTGGGGCCGCGGATGCTGAGCGGGACATTCGCGGATTTGCAATGAAATTTTATACTGATGAAGGCAATTGGGACCTGGTCGGAAACAATACCCCTGTCTTCTTTCTGCGAGATCCTTTGAAATTTCCAGATCTTAACCATGCCATTAAACGTGATCCTAAAACCGGTATGCGCAGCCCTACCAGCAACTGGGACTTCTGGACGTTGGTTCCTGAGGCGTTGCACCAGGTGACAATCACGATGTCGCCGAGGGGTATTCCTGCCTCGTTCCGCCATATGCACGGCTTCGGAAGCCACACGTATAGTTTTTATGATAAGGACAATAAGCGCATATGGGTGAAATTCCATTTTCGTACTTTGCAGGGAATTAAAAATCTCACCGACCAGGAGGCCGAGAAAGTGATTGCCAAAGACAGGGAGTCTAACCAGAGAGACCTTTTTGAAGCTATTGAAAGGGGTGACTATCCTCGTTGGCTGATGCAGATCCAGCTTATGACTGAAGAAGAGGCGCGGCAGTACCATATAAATCCTTTTGACCTGACAAAGGTATGGTATCATAAAGATTTTCCGCTTAGAGACGTAGGCATCCTGGAGTTGAACCGCAATCCTGAAAATTTCTTTGCCGAGATAGAACAGGCAGCGTTTAATCCGATGAATATAGTGGAGGGTATAGGCTTTTCTCCCGATAAGATGCTTCAGGGACGCCTGTTCTCCTACGGGGACGCGCAGCGTTACCGTCTTGGCGTAAACCACAACCTGATACCGGTGAACAGGCCTAAATGCCCGTTCCATGCATACCATCGTGACGGCAAGATGCGTACTGATGACAATTATGGCAGTGCGCCGGCTTATGAGCCCAATAGCTTTGGCGAGTGGAAAGATTCTCCAGAGTTAAAGGAACCGCCTTTGGAACTGAATGGCGCGGCATATAACTATGACGAGAGAGAATATGATGATGACTATTATACTCAGCCAGGCAAATTATGGAGGCTTATGTCTCCGGAGGACCAGACTGCTACGTGTGAAAACACAGCAAGAGCGATGGAGGGTGTCCCATTGTTTATAAAGCAGCGGCATGTCAGGGCTTGTCACAACGCCGATCCCGGCTATGGGGCAAAATTGGCTGAGGCTCTCGGTATAAGCCTGGAAGAAGCCCTCGTTGCAGAGGATCCGGCACATCCGAAATGGGATAAACGTACCATGTCTTCAAAGAAATAAATCAGACTTCATTAATCGGCGGAGCAACCACCTATAGGCAGGCTGCTCCGCCTTTTGATTGTATCACAGTATAAGTATATGTTTGTGAAGAGAGACGTGATTGAAATGCTTTTTACACTACCTGTTTAAAAACAGTTTGGAAACTCTTCGTGATCCGTCGGACAATATTTCGACTTTTATTACCGGTGATTGTATACCTGATGTTACGTGTCGGCCGAACAGGTCGAAGTATTCGGTCTTGACACATCCCTTAACCTCATTCTCAATGATTCTTGTTTCCGCTGTAGGACTTACCGAGAGCTGTTCCGATGGTGTGGAGCCATGAAGGCCGTTGCAGGGCATTGTTGAGACAGATACGAGATAGGTTCGTTTCTCCACAAGACCTCCAACGGTGTATTTTGTTTCAGATATGTTCTCTATTTCCCAGTTTCTGGGGCCGCAGGTCCATACTTCGTCATCTTCGACATATCCGGTCATGACACGCAGGTTGTCGATATACACACGCTCGTTTTTGGTTGAGAATTCCAAGTGGGATTTGTCAGAGCCTTTTGTGACATGCCATATCAGGTCGCAGCCGGCTTTTGTGACTTTGGCTTCCATTTCTTCAATCGGGTATGCACCTTTGTTTTCATCTATAAGTGAAGCCGTGAAATTGACAGATTTGCCGGGATATGATACAAGATGCATGGCTATAGTGGCCTCTCCGTTGTGCTGGGAGAGATTGATTGTGGGCGAATTCAGTTGTCCCGATTTTCCATAATAGCCCATCATTAGCATTCCGCCAGCCTGGTAAAGGTCATTGCCTCGCCATCCCGGGTTGTCTAGATATTCGTCAATACGGTCTGCGACGTCACCCATGTCGGCATTTGGATAATTTCCACTTTCGAGCTTTGAAAAATCTTCGGACAGTATCAAGGGATTTTCGGCATCATCAAGTATTTCTCTTATAGACAGCGAATATGTCTCGGCGTTTTCTACAGGGCTCCATTCCACAGTGAATGAATCTGCCGTGAGTTCGGAGATATGAAAATCAGATGGAGTGGCGAGAATATCGTTCATGAATTTAAACTTTACCACGCCCTCTTCGACACGGATGTTGGTAACGCCCTTTTCTGTGGGGACATTATTCCATGAGAGAGAGGAAGGGCTGGAGTAGTCAGTGAACATGTCATTGCCGTTGAACGGGAAGAGGTCTCCTTCTGTCGAACCGCTACTCTGGATTCCGTCAGCTTCTTCCATATCAACTCGCGGGATTATGCCGGAATTGACACAATTTCCGTCCCATGCCGATTTGTCGTAAGCGATATGGGTAATCATGAGGCCTTTGGAGGCTTGGTATGCGTCCCATCCTTTTTGCTGCCTGTTCTCAAGGATAAAGAATTCGTTTTCATCGGCAGTACTTATGCGGAAAGCCACATTGTTCTCTGTCAGCTCGTCAAGGTTGATTTCATCGGCCGGAGTGTCAAGTTCTGTCAGTTCCATCCATCCGAGGCTGTTGCGTTCAAATGCCGAATAGGCAGGCGGAGTATGGCTTTCGTTATTATAGTTGCCCTGGTCCATTACATCCCAGCTGCCTAATTGTATGCTGCCCTGGCTGCGTGTGTTGTAAAGGTCGGGCAGTCCTAGCACATGTCCGAATTCGTGACAAAAAGTGCCGATACCTTCTAGAGTTTTTCCTGATATATATTTAAGCTCGCTTGAACAGGCATAGCGACTGACATTCTTTCCTGAGACCGAGCAGTGCACGCCCAGGCTTTCTAATGCTGACGCGTGTGGCCATATGGTATTTGACGATGCACCGTAGCTTTCTGCATAACCTGCATATATGACATATACAAAATCCACGGTTCCGTCATTATTATAGTCGTATTGTGAAAAATCCACCCCCATCTCTGCTGCAGCATATTCGCAAGCCTCTTTAACCATGTCTCCAGGGTGTGAATCCTGGCCGTTATGGTCGTTGGCTCCATAATATTTCATGGTCTTGCTTAGCTTTACCGGACCGAAGACATCGAAATCGGGATTGAACTTGCCCATTGACTGGTCTACGAAATAGTCTCTGGCCGAACCTGTCGCACCGAATTTATTGAATCCTTTCTGATTCATCATTTCACGGAAGAGTGTTTGGTCGTGTCCTTCGGTAAATGAATTGTCGGAAAATTCAACCAGTAAGACAACCCCTTTCAGATTCCCTGTCGTAGGGAATGACGGTCCCGACAGATTCCGCTTTTTCGCACGACACAGGCCCTCTCTGGCAATCTCTTCAAGATCGGCTTTTATCCCTTTTTCCATCAGGCCGTCAACGGAATGGCGGAGTATAAAGCCGTCCGAACTTATTAGTGTGTGGCTGTGCTCGTCGCCTACTATGCGGTATGAAATCTCGGTGCCGTCGCTAAGCCTGCCTTTAAGCAGACCCGGATATGCCGCTACAGCTCCGGAGCGCGGCGTCATTATGAGTGAAGCTAGTAGAACTGCTCCTGAAAGATATATGTTAAGTTTCATTATAAAATAATCTTAAATGATTTTATAATATTATTTTTCTCGATGACGATGATATAAAAGCCTTTTAGACGGGTATCTATAATATTGCTGTCACCAGACAGTGTTGTGCTGAATACTGTGTTGCCGCATATGTCGGCAATTCGCATTTTAGAACCGTCTATTTCTTTTCCTGTTATCGTCATAAGTCCGTTTGAAGTGTGTATGTTTATGGCTTCTAGGTCTATACCGATATTTTCAACATGATTCGGGATATCGCCTTCTACAGATGTAGACATGGCGTTCTGTATTTGGTTGGACTTGGAATCGATTATTTGTCCGATGACATGCAGTTTTGTTTTGTCGGAGACAGAGGGTGGCACTTGTATCGTGTATTCATGCTTATAGCGTGTATAGGCCCTCATGGGTTCCGTCGGTAGCGGCATGCCGGTATATCCTCCGAATATACCTCGTGCCACATCGTTGAATGTAACATCGACGGCAGGGTCGGTTTTCTCTTCCCAACCATACATTTCGCCGTTTCTTCCTCCTGCATAATAATTAGTCTGTGCGTATCCCCTTATCCCGTCTTCAGTGAGAGTGTATGCTATAGATAATGCAGGAGTTTCTATATCTATGTCAGAGAGATAGATACTCTTTACCGAGATAGTGCCGTCGTTGTTCCATGAAGCACTGGTTTCTATGGCGATATGGTTTTCTGATTCTGATTCCAGTTTGTAAAGTCTGTCAATATCGAGATACGGGTCTCCTGAAAGCCGGCGATTGACGTTGCAATACGGAGCGCCCACGCATGATTCGATAAACATGCTATAGCTGTAGTCAGTATCGGGGCTTATAACCATGGGGTCGTCGCCGGAATGGATACATATCGGAATAAAATGGTCTGGATGGGCCTCTTTCATAAGTTCAAGTCCTACGATTCCGCGAGGGCAGAAACCACACCATATGCCGGTGTGCTCTTCGCACACTATTCTTCGTGCGAATGCTTTGTCTCTCACTGTCAGTACGGCCGAAGTGGTGTTATTCGCCGGGTAGTGATCCTCTGTGCCGTTGACTTTTTCAACAGACACTGATACGTCATATCTGCCAGGTATTGCACTTGGCACGTCAAATATCACGGTGTCGCTTCTGTTTGTCATTAGATTTCTCTCTCGGAGCAGATTTTCCGAAACTCCGTTGACGGTTATTGCGAGACTGTATGAATATACAGTGTTTGCTCCTACATTGCGTACGACAACCGTATACGGCACAGATTCCGCCTCATAGGGAGCGGTGCGGTCTGTGATTCGCGAGATCATCATTTCGTTTTGCGGCATGGCATCTCCTTCTACCAACGCCTTTATGCATATCGATCCGCCAGTAGAGGTCCAACGATCCTGGCTGTTGTAGTATACCTTGTCGCCGTTGGTGAATTTCTCATTGCTGTATCCCACGCCTCCGGCTTCTGCGAACGAGCCTTTATATCCTATAGCGATATTCTCGAGGCCTGTGATTTCATAAGGTGTCTCAAGTATGATTTCGTTCCATCCTTGTGTAAGGTCTCCGAGCTTCTGCCTGTATATGTATTGGGGATCTTCCGGATTATGTTTTATATACAAATATCCGTTTGTCGCTTTTTTCTGAAGTCCGATCATCACTTTTGTGATTCGGTTTCCTGCATATGACTCTATAAATTCTGTTGGAAATGATACATACGGGGTGACTACAGAATTGGCATCGCCCCAGCCAGAATCCATTTCCGCCCCATAGCGCAGTTCTACCTGGCTAAAAGCATTGAGACAGGCAAGAGCCGGGTATAAAAATAATAGTATGGATTTTTTCATAGTGTTTTTTTTAAGAGAAGACATCTGCCGCTTTGTGAAGCGACAAATGTCTTCATGTAAAAAATTGTTATTTCACAATGGCTTTGAATCTAGAGCCATTGATATTTACCATATAGATGCCCGGATCGGCACTTATACGAAGCATACCGTCGGCGATACCGTTGAATAGAATGATACCTTGTGACGAAGCGATAGTGGTTTCCAGTCCCTCGGCATTCAAGACTTCAATCATGTTATGATGCGTGCGTACCACGGGGTAGCCGGCTGTACTAGGCTTCATAACTGAGTTTGTGTCGCTATTGAAGTCGTTGGAATAGTTTGATTCGCCCTCTTTATAGACCGCAGTTACATTATAGATGTGTTTTGTTGAACCAGCGTCTTTATCGATGTATGACGTGTCTGTGACGTTCGAGATCAATTCGTCATCACGATATATGTTGTAGCCTGCCAGATTAAGGGAGGTTGTCGAACTATAGAGCGGCGTGTAGGTTATGTCATCGAGCAGTGCCACGGTGTAAGAGCCGGAACTACAGCTGCGTATCGCGAAGTATCGGGCATCTTCAGGAAGAGTGAATTCAAAATAAACCCAGTTGGTTCCGAATGTAATACCGTCAGAGTCAAATGCTGTGAAGCTTTCCGGTTCGCGGTCGGTGGAAGAATATAGCATTTCAAATAATTGCGGATCTGAGCCGTCATTAGGCATGCGGTACCAGAACGAAACATCTGTACCTCCTGTTACTTCCGGTGAAATAAACCAGTCATCATTGGGAAGTGTGGCTGAATTACCGTCCGAAGCAGCCCAGCATGCTAGATATTTGTCACCGGAATGCGGCGTGAGCATATCGAATTTCTCAAGTGAGAAACCGGCTTCTTCAGGCGCCCATATCTGCCATGCCTTGGGCAGGAAAACGTTTGGTATTTCAGGACCTCCGAAGTATACGGTTGGAGCGCCGTCGCCGTCATAAGTCATCCAGTCGCCTATGCCGTCGATGATGAACGATTCATAGCTGTCGAAATCATCGGTGACAGCATCGTTTATTTCACAAGTTTTGGGCTTTTCCCAAGAGAGGACAATGTCAGATCCCTCTTTCTTACCTGCCAGAGAGGTTGCTTTGGGAAGTATGGAACCTTTTACATATACTCCTACAGGATTGCTGGTATTGTTGTCCGTGTTGTTGTCGCCGGCTATTTTTGTTGTCGCCGTCAGCGAGAACCTTCTAGAAGCGTCTTTTCGCGTTGTGGCTATCTCAAATGAAACATTGGTAACATCGTTTGGCTTGATCTGTGCTACGGTGTGTTTCATTAGTTCATTGCCATTGTCAGAAAGTATGACATCTACATTTTCGGCATTCTTGATTCCATAGTTGGCGATTGCTACGTTGACGGTAGCTTTCTCTCCGGCGTTTATGCGTTTTGACGAGACAGAGATTTCCTTAACGGCCATGTCTGTATCATTTCCCTCGGCTATCTCAATGGCATCGATGTAGATAGGAGCGCTGGCATCGGCGGCATATCCTCCGAATGCTATCTGAACGTTGCCGGCATTTTTTTTCAAAGGAATGGCATAGCGTTCCCATCCTGCAGAGCCGTTGTTGTATGGTATTGTCGCGGTTTTATCCCATCCTGTATCATCGTAGTTTAAGTACACGTCGAGTAGCAGGTCTTCCGTTTCGGCCTCAAATCCGTGATTCATGAAGAATGAAAGCTGTGGGTTTGCAGAGCCTTCAAGGCTGGTTCTAGGACCGACTATGACCTGGGAGTTTGAATCCGGAGCTTTGTATGAGAATTGCAGCATGCCTTCATCGTTGTCATATGGTTTTGTCCGCAATCTCGAGCCGGTGACCATATTCCAGGCATAGTCATAAGATTCCGCTATCAAAGTCCATGGCCCCATGTTGGCAAATCCGTAAGCAAAAGATTCGTTATAGGGACGCGCATATGGTTCGCCGAGCACGATGCCCAGTGTTCTTCCGTCTGAAAGTCCGGCACTGTTAGACGCTACGACCGCGTAGTCCACCCATGCCTGACCCCATCCTGAATATGAATTGTCTGTGATCTCGGTTATGTCGGCAAATTCGGTCACCTGTTCCCATGGCATATCCCAGCTGTATTCATTATAACGGTAGAGTGCGTATTTTACCTCTGAGGGGTCCACATATCCTCCGTGCATGCCTGTGCTGCCTACTTTCTCGAACGAGGCCACAGCCTTATAT
The DNA here is from genome assembly GCA_910578665.1 of uncultured Muribaculaceae bacterium. Taxonomy (GTDB): domain Bacteria; phylum Bacteroidota; class Bacteroidia; order Bacteroidales; family Muribaculaceae; genus Lepagella. The sequence goes on along the minus strand of CAJTQU010000031.1, from coordinate 4,615 downwards.
TCATCGTTCATTCTTATTTTGGCATTGCTCACCAGTGCTGGCTGGTCAAGCCCCGTCCATACGCTTGCAAGAGCTTCCTGCCCCTGGCCTTTGTCATTGAAAACGAGTATCTTGTAGTTAACCATGCCCTGTTCTACACCGGTGTCAAGCCATGTGATTTTATCACCTGGGCTAACCTTGTCAAACACTTTGGCAGGCTTGCGGCCGTTGTTGCGGTAGATCTCGACCCGGTCGATAGAAGAGAGTGTCTCACCCTTGTATGTCGAAGTGGGAGCTGTAAATTGCAGAGTATTCTCAAGAGCTCCTGACGCTCCTGCAGTTACTTTGAGGTCTGTGACACATCCGGGGCCGTTTAATGTGGCATATTCGTCAATAGATATATTGTCTAGCAGCAGGTTTACGCTTGGTCCGGGATTGTCTCCGTGGAAGAGCAGGTTATAAAGTCCGTCTTTGGGAACATTGAATAGAAATGAGTAAGATGAATTAGGCTCTATTTTGTCAGAGGTGAAAATCTGTGTTTCATTCCCTGTTCTGTTATGCTCTTTTCCTAGATAGATGGTGAGATGTTCATATGAGTACCAGTTGTTGTATGTTTCAAACGATATACGGTAATCAACACCTGCTTTTAGCTTTATGGACGGAGATATGAGATAATCGTCATTGCCGTTGCCCTCATATATGCCGGTGTCGACATCAGGGGTTCCGTTGCCGTGAAGGTAGGCATAACCGCCGTTGGTCGAATTTACAGGCAGCAGGAAACTCCAGGTATTTAAGTCATTGTTGGCATCGATAATTTTAAATGTGTCGAAATCATCCTGAGTTTCAAATGTTTCAATGTATGGAGGCAGCCATATAGCTCCGCCGGTAACTGTATTTGAAACGGTATGCTCGCCTTCGAGATTGCCGGAAAATGCTATTACTTCATAATAATAGCGTGCATGTGCCTCCGGAATAGGTTCTGTGAATGAGGTAGTTGTCAGTCCTTCGGCCACGATAACCTCATCGGGCCATCTTATTACCGTGTAGTTAAGGGTGTTATCGTTGATTGCGGCCCCGTGTACAGACTTGTCGGGGGCATCCCAGGTCAAGACAGCGTTTTTAGTGTTTTCCATCGATAACCGCAGATTGTTGACCGCGCAAGGCACATCGTTGCCGATATATGTGTCAAGACGTCGTTCTTGTGATTTTCCTACCCTGTTTTCAATACTAAGAACCAAGTGGTGCTCACCGTCTTCCAGGTCGAGGTTTATGCTTGCATCCTGGCCTGGATTCACATTGACGGTTTTCAGTGTTTTCCCGTTTTCGGCAACACGCGCCGTAAGAATTCCCGACAGGTTTTCTTTCGATGTGTATGTCACAGATGGGGCTTTAAATGTCAGGGTACCGTCTTTGAAATTTATCTTTGTCGGTGCAGAGGGGGCTGATGCGTTGGTCTCGGGCATGTAGAGGCCGAGAATATGCTCGTTGTCAGGCATGTCGGCCACCTTTTCCGCATGGGCCGTATATGGGTCAAGTGTAAATAGTACAGATTCTTTGTTATCTCCGTTTACCGCTACCCAGTATGCTTTTTGGGTCACAGGGTTGAAGACTGCCGACATAGGGTCTGTAGAGATGCCGAACGGTATGTCAATCTCTCCTACTTCGGCCATTTCGCCATTTGCCTTGTCTATTTTGTATAGCTTTTTGTCATCAAATGTAATGCCGAAAAGCTGGCCTTTGTCATCGACAAACATAGTCTGGACAAATTTATTGGCATTTCCACCTATAATTTTTGTCTCATAGTTGTTCATGTCAATGCTGATCAGAGGCTTTCCGTCTCCCCATGACATTGTGTATGTTTTGTCTGTTAACGGGTCGTATGCGGCTACCTGGCGTAGGAAATAGTCCCATCCCTCTACGTTGTCGGCAATCGTCACTGTTTCAATTTCTTTCCATGAGTCTGCATCATATACTTTCATATGTACCGAGCAGAAAGAGTTGTAATTTTCATCTTCAACCCTTGTGCTGAAAAGCAGGTGGAATCGTCCTTTGGCATAGAAAGCGGCCATAGGGCGTTCCATCTCTTCTGATGCCTTAAGAAAATTTGATGTGGGTGCTGCGTGGAATGAGAATACGTTGCTTCCTAACGGTGACATTGTCTGCCATGTGCCGTCTACGTAGTTCAGGCCGTACAGCACAATGCTGTCTGCTACGTTCTGTGCGGCCGCGATCCGAGCAGGCGCGTTGTGTTTTCGTCTACTAGAGGAAATACCGAACGGCGATGCCTGTATCGCTCTTTCTTCCGCTCTGGCAAAGTTTAATTTGTTGGATGGTGAAAGTTTGATTGTTTCACCTTTGGCAGTCTTGGTGTAGCTGTCAGATTTTGCTGTCGGCTGCATGGTCGGCTGTGTAGGAACGGAGTATATGCATACTCCCCCGATGGCGCATATGCCTAAAAGCGTTGTGAGTTTCTTTACCATATTGCGATTGATTAAATGGTTAATAAATCATTTCGATGTCGCAAACTTAGATAAATAATATTTTAATGTCAAGCTTTTTGATGGTGACAAATGGGTGACAAAAATGTTAATTGCTGATAATAGTTTCAAAAATGCTAATATTGAACTATTATATGTCATTTTGATATTAAATTATGGCTGAATAAGTCTGTTCTACGGCATATGTCGCTACGGCATTCCACGGGCCATAATGTTTAATTGCGACAGACTAGGACTAACTTAAATTTAGAACTGGGTCAGATATTCGAATAGCACAGATGAATTTTCAAGCTGGAGCTTCTTGCTAAGGCGGTTCTTGCGTCTTTTACATGAGTCGGGCGCTATGTTAAGAAGCATGGCGATCTCTTTGTTTGACATGTTCATCCTGACATAGGATAGGAATCTTACATCAGATTGCAGCAGTTCTGGATGCTTCTCCAATAGCTTCTTTGCGAATTCTGGATCGGCGGCTTCGAAGCTGGTCATCATGTTTTTTTCGTTATTGTATGTGCGTAATTGTTGGTGCAGGCTTCGGTTAAGGATGGCAATTTCATCCAGATTATATTTGTCGTTGATGGCTTCCAAACGGTTGGAAAGATCACAGATAAGTTCGTTTCGCGAATTTACAAACATGGCTGAGACAGACAGTTCGCGTTTCTTCAGTTCTATCTCTTTTTTAAGCATCTCTTTCTGGTGCCGGGCTATTAGTTCGGTTTCATGCATTCGTTCCTCGGCTATAAGCTTCTCTTTCTGTTCTTTTTCAAGCTCGATTTCGGTTAGTTGGTGTTTATGCCTTATTTTGATTTTTGCCTGTTGATGGCGATTAGTGTAATGACGAGTATGAGCAGCAATATGCATCCGCCAGAGACCCATAGAATGTAGCGTTGGTGTATCATGGCTATCTGCTTCTCAGTCTCTGCCTTATACTTTATGATTTCCAGTTTAGTGTTGGCTCCCTGCACCAATCGCTGATTATTTAGTTTTATCACACTGTCATGGTATGTTATCATCGAATCTTTCATTTCCAAAGCTTTGGACAGGTTTCCCGAACGTTCATACATTGAAGATAACGACTCGAATAAGTAGTCTTTGTTTTTTAATGAGCAAAGCCTGGCTGCTTCACTTTCGTAGGCGGCAGCTTTTTGAAATTCCCCCCGTTCGCTATATATATTTATAAGGTATATCATTATGAGGCCCTTGTTGTCAGGCGAGGCGCAATCGTTTTTCATAATAGATGAGGCCAGATTCAGAACTTTGTCATAGTCTTTCTGGTGGAATCGTGTCTCAGCCTCGTATGTGTCAAACGTAGCCAGGTCGTTGCAGTTCTCGTATGCGAACTTACGGGCTATGGTTAGATATTTTTCGGCTTCGTTAAATTTTTTTTCTTTATTATTAAGGAGCACCATGTCTCCGGCAAGGGTTTTTATCATTTCGGGGTCGTTAGCTTTCTTCGCCATGTTATAGGCTTTGGTCACAAACTTCCGGCACATGTCAAACTTTCCTTGTTCAAAGAAAACACTGGCTATTCCGTTAAGAATCATTATACTGATATTTTTGGACACCTCTTTCCTTTTTTTGTCGTTTTTTGACAGTTCGAGATCTATATTATATGCTCTTTGGAAATTATCCAGTGCTTCTCCGTTCTGGCACATATAAAAATAGCACACTCCTAAATTATAATATGCGAGACATTCCCATTCTTTGTAGTTGGAATCTCGTGCTAATTCTTGCGCGGACATAAGATGCTTTATAGCCTTTAGATGTTCTCCTTTGGCAAACATGTTTTCTCCAAGCGAAATCTGCATATCAATTTTCTTTTCATTCGGAGACTGTCGGGTTATGGCCGGTATTTGGAATAAGAAACCTGATAAGGTTATGATTAGTATTGGTAATATGTATTTCATGGGATTAGGCTAGGTTTAAAGGTTTGTCTGATATTATTTTTAGTTTTGACATAATAGACGCATTAATAGCCATTTTGTATTAACGCCGGTAGATACAGTTGGCCGCTAATCCGCCCACATGCCTATAATGCACGATATTTGTCTAATATAGTTTTCAAGTTCCAAAGTTAACATTTTCTTGCTACATAACCTATAGATGTCTACTTTTTCTACAGGGCTGACGCATCTTAATTT
>CAJTQU010000030.1 GCA_910578665.1 uncultured Muribaculaceae bacterium | reverse complement strand
GAGGGGCTGTGGCTTTATGAAGCCCCATCCCCAATCCGCCATTAAGTCTCGAACGTCAAAAATTTGTAGGGCTATTCAGAACGAAATTTTTGCACTTCGTTCTTGAATGTTGGCGCAGATGTGTGCTAGTGTTGTGGCCGGGTGTTGGATTTGGTGGTAAGAGTGTTTGATTGTCAGGGTTTTATAGTGTGGGTGCCCCAGAGCAATTTTGTGCGTAGCGTGGTGGCGAAGTCATCAGCCGGTTTTCTGACTATGTTTATGGTGAACGGGGCTCGCTGTATGGTCAGCGGTGTTTCTGACGGGAGCGAGAGTGTATCACCGTCCAGGCTCAGTATGTAGCGTCCCGAACGTGTGGAGGGGGTGGCTTCTATTATTGCGTCGTCTTGTATGACTAACGGACGCATGGTGAGTGTGTGCGGTGCTACCGGGGTTAGGGCTAAGGCCGGGGCCGTTGGCTGGAGTATGGGGCCGCCGGCCGAGAGGTTGTAGGCTGTGGAGCCTGTCGGGGTTGATATGATGAGGCCGTCGGCCAGGTAGTCGGTCAGGTATGTGCCGTTTAGGCGCGTGTGTACCGATATCATAGAGGCAGAGTTGTCTTTGAGTATGGCTATATCGTTGAGGGCGTAGGGCCATTGTGACATGAGTGTCTCGCCGTTTGCGGCTTTTATGTCCAGGCGCAGCAGTGAGCGTGGTTCGGTCTGTAGCTGTCTGTCGGCTAGCGATATGAGGAGGTGTGGGGCGTCTTCGAAAGTCCAGGGTGCCAGGTATCCGAGATGGCCGGTGTTGATTCCCGCTATCGGCAGGGGAAGCTGTTTCAGCCATCTTGCGGCACGCAGCAAAGTGCCGTCTCCGCCTATGCTTATCAGTAGTGATGATTTTGGTGACGGTGCGTTTACTGCGAGGCATTGTCTCGGCATTGCCTCGTTGCGGCGAAGGTAGGAGGCGAAACGTTTTTCTATTTCTACCTGAAAGCCGTTTGCCAACAGTGCTGTTATGAAGTTTTGCAGCGGTGTTATAGCATGGTTCTGGCGTGTATGACCGTAGAGTGATATTAGCATGGCTTGTGACGTGGAGCTTGTTATATGTTGAGGTAATGGGCTAGTTCTGACAGTCTTCGCGCTGATATGTCGGCATCGGCGTAGGAGAGTCCTGACGCCTTGTCGATGATGTATCCGTATCGTTCCAGGGAGTGTATTGCAGCCGAGGGGTCGCTGTGGCTTATGCGCAAGTATACGCGCAGCATGCCCCGGGCTTCGGGCCGTGTGAGCAGGCTCAGTATGTTGGCATCGGCATCTTCTACGGCGTGGGCCAGTGAAGAGGCTGAATACTCTGACGGAGTACAGAGCAGTTCTATGTCCGAGGTATCGGGCAGATATGGCATGGTCTCTGATACCGCTGTCAGGGCCTTTGCGCAGTCTATGAGTCCGCTGTCTGGCATGCCGTCTATCTCAAGCGGTTCGCCCTGGTTCTCCACAAGTGCCTGTAGCACATGAGGCAGCGGTGCGTCGTGCGGTATCGGCGCATGGTTGGCGGTAGTGGCCGGGGGGGAGCTATGCCATGGTCTTATCTTTGCTATTTCTTTGGCTTGCATGAAAAATTCGTTTGCGACTTGCCCCGTAATCCAAATATTTTGTCTATTTTTGCAGTGTCGAAAATAGGCGCTGGCTGGAACTGGGGGCTTCATTGGCTTCAAAGTTACAAAAATTGTGCCGAATATAACGAAAAATATCTAAATTATTTGGATGCCTGTGGCTGTCCGTCGGCTGAACCATAGGTTGCAAAGACAAGATAATGACGAATTTAAGTATCAATATCAACAAGGTGGCCACGTTGCGCAATGCCCGTGGAGAGAATAATCCGGACGTTCAGCAGTTTGCCATAGACTGTGAGCGTATGGGGGCGCAGGGAATCACTGTCCATCCCCGGCCTGACGAGCGTCATATACGTTATGACGATGTGTTTAAGCTGCGCCCGTTGGTCAAGACGGAGTTCAATATCGAGGGTTATCCCACTGATCGCTTCATGGATTTGGTCTTAAAGGTCAAGCCTGAACAGGTAACCCTTGTGCCCGATGGCCCCCACGATCTTACTTCGTCGGCCGGATGGGATGTGGAAGCTAATTTCGATTTTCTGAATGATGTCATAGAACGTCTTAACGAAGCCGGCATACGTTCCTCTATATTTGTCGGCACTGATGCTGACAATATAAGGGCTGCAGCCCGTGTGGGTGCCGACCGTGTGGAGCTTTACACCAAGCCTTATGCCGATAATTATGCTTCGGACCCTGCGGCTGCGGTTGCCCCGTTTGTCGAGGCGTCTCGTGCGGCCCATAATGCCGGTCTCGGTGTGAATGCCGGTCATGATCTGAATCTCGACAATCTTCGCTATTTCGCCCAAGCTTTGCCTTATCTCAATGAGGTGTCGATAGGCCACGCCGTGATATCAGACGCTCTGTATCTCGGTATAGAGGCCACTATCAAGGCATATCGTGAATGTCTGGCCCGGTGATATCCGGCCTGTTGGTTTTTTAATCTAAAATTGTGGCTGACGCGGTGTATGCCGCCTGCGAGCGTGTATGTGCGGTATGCTTCAGTCTCGGCCATGGCTTATTAATATTATTATGCTACTTAATGTAACGCCTGCCCGGCCCTCATTGTGGGATCTTGTGCTCGACGGTGGGTATATAATGATCCCTCTGGCGCTGTTATTGCTGGTTTCCATCTATATCTTTACCGAGCGTTGCTGGGTCATAACTCGTGCAATGCGTGAAGACAAAACGTTTATGAAGCGCATACGTGATTGTATCATTGACGGCGATATAGAAGATGCCGGACGTTTGTGCCGTAAGACTGACACTCCGGCCGCACGTCTTGTGCAGAAAGGCATAAGCCGTATCGGCAGGCCTATGTCAGACGTGCTGATGGCCGTAGAAAATACCGGTAATATCGAGGTCAGCCGTCTGGGCAAGGGACTGACATGGCTTTCTACCACGGCTGCCGGCGCGCCCATGCTGGGTTTCCTCGGCACAGTGGTGGGCATGATGGATGCTTTTTATAAGATGAGTGCCGCCGGAAAGGCCAGCGACATAACCACTCTGAGCGGCGGTATATCTCTGGCGCTGGTTACTACCGTTGCCGGTCTTATAGTCGGCATTGTCGCGTTGTTCGCCTATAACTATCTGGTGTCGCGTCTGGGCAAAGTTATGACAGATCTGGAGAGCAAGACCATGGAGTTTATGGATATGCTCAACGAGCCTGCCGTGTGAATCTCCGGGCTCACGTGCTGGAACTGTAATGTATCACATTCTCTAAGACAATATATTTTGGCACTGAAACAACAATTCTCGCCCCTGGCAGCATTCTCGATGTCGTCGATGGCCGATGTAATCTTCCTGCTGCTTATCTTCTTTATGGTTACATCCACGCTTATCATACCGTCTGCGCTGGATGTCAACCTGCCTGAGAGTACCGAGCAGACGTTGGAGAAGCCGTCTACCGAGGTCTATCTTGATTCGCTTAGCCAAATCTACGTAGTGTCTGACCGTACCGACTCGGTGCCGGAGGCACGTGTTCCCAGGGCTGTGAGCGGCGAAGAGCTGCAGGCCGCCCTGTTGCTGCTGAAAGACAGCGGATCGTTGAAGTCTGTGGCACTATATGCCGACAGTACAGTGCCGTACTCGTCAGTGGTAAGGGTCTTGGACATAGCCGCGCGCAACGATATCAAGATGGTGCTCGCCACCCATCCGGCATCGGTGGCTGTGCAGATGCCAAGTGAAGAAACTGATATATGATGAAGCGTCCCGATACAGGCCAGAATATAGCGTTGAGCGTGACCATAGTGGTGGCGCTCCTGCTGCTTATACTGCTTATGGGGACACACCTCGATCTTCCTGTCAGGCAGTCTGACAAGGAATCTGAGTATATAACTATGATTCCGGATGATTCGGAGGTGGTAGAAGAATTGTTTATAGAGCCGGTCTTGCAAGATGCCGGCGAGCCTGACCAGAAGTCGGATGTCTCGAGTGAGCCTGTCCCGGTTGGCGAACCTGACCAGGCACAAGTGCCGAATGACAAACTTGTGGTTAACGGTAAGAGCGAGACGCCTAACCCCTCGGCAGAGAAAGTTGTAGCGCAACCGCGCCCTGAGACAGTCAAAACCACCGAACCGTCTAAAAAGGACAAGCCCGACAGCCGTATCTCATCGACTATGAAAGGCCAGTTCAGTCCGCATAACGGCCGTCCCGACGGCAATGCCGCTGCTTCGGCTTCGGCCTCCGGGGGCAAGGGCACAGGTGTGAGCGGCACTATGGGCAACGGTCGTAAACTGGAGCGATGGATATTGCCCGAGGTGAGGCTGCGCCAGAAAACCGTGGTCAAGGTGACGGTAATGGTAAGGGCCGACGGCAGTGTCGAAAGTGCGACATGCCAGCCTGGTTCGGCAGACGCTTCGCTGATGGAAGCATGCCGTAAAGCTTCGCTTAAGACACGCTGGACCCCCAAGACAGGGGCTTCGCTGGCACGCGGTGTCATAACATGGACACTTGTACCTAGGCAGTAGCGACCCAGTGTAAGACATTTTGAATGCCTGCGCAAAAGTCCTATATGCCGTATAAAGTATATCAAGTAATGCAATGATGGAAGAAAAAAAAGAAGAGAAGGATTATGCGATTCGCCCCGAAGTGGTGAATTATGACGATGTGTCCCGATGGGTGCCCGCACTCAGGGGGCATCGCAAACTGGTCAATTCTATTCTTAAGTTCCTGTCTATCGACAAGGTCAACGGTGTGCATGCCCGCCACTGCGATACTCCGGGCATACCTTTTTCCCAGGCATTGGTCGACGAAGAATTCAAACTGAAACTCCGTGTCGACAATATGGAAGTGCTCGAGCGCTTTCGTGACGGAGGGGCATTTATCACAGTGAGCAACCATCCTTTCGGGGCCCTTGACGGCATAGTGCTGCTTGATTTGGTCGGTTCGGTTCGGCCCGATTTCAAAGTCATGGTCAACATGTTTCTTAACCATATCACGGCTATGAGACCTAATTTCATAGCTGTCGACCCGTCGGCCAGTAATGACCCTGAGAAGAGGCGGACAACCATGCAGGGCATAAGGGAGGCCATGACCCGTGTGCGCCAGGGACATCCAATAGGTTTTTTCCCGGCAGGAGCCGTAAGCCGGCTGCACGGTGACTTGCGAATCTACGACCGTGAATGGCAGCCCTCTATCATACGCCTCATACAGCAGCTCGGCGTACCGGTTGTGCCTATCTTCTTCCATGGACATAACAGTACGTTCTTCAACCTGCTCGGCGTGATCAGCTGGCGTATACGCACTCTGCGTCTGCCAGCCGAAGTATTCCGCCGCAAAGGCAAATCCATGCATATCTCTGTCGGCGAACCCATAATGCCCGAGGAACAGAAGTCCTGCTCTGGTCTTGAAGAATTCGGCCGTCTGTTGCGTGATAAAACTTATATTTTGCGCGACATATATAAATGATACCTAGACATGCCATTGTATTCGACAGAAATATCGCCCGAAGTCACACGTGTTAAACAACGTTTCTCGATCATAGGCAATTCGCCGGCTTTGACCGAGGCCATAGAGCGTGCCGTAAAGGTGGCGCCTATCGATCTGAGCGTGCTTGTCGTTGGCGAAAGCGGCGCCGGCAAAGAATTTTTTCCTAAGATTATACATAATTTTGGTGCCCGTAAGCATGCCAAATATATTGCCGTGAACTGCGGAGCCATTCCCGAGGGGACCATAGATTCCGAGTTGTTCGGTCATGAAAAAGGCTCGTTCACGGGGGCTGTGGCTACTCGCAAAGGATATTTCGAGGAGGCCGACGGCGGCACGATTTTTCTTGACGAAGTTGCCGAACTGCCTCTTACCACGCAGGCCAGACTGCTGCGCGTGCTTGAGACAGGCGAGTTCCTTAAGGTAGGTTCGTCGCAGGTGCAGAGATCTAATGTGAGGGTGGTGGCAGCCACTAATGTGGATCTGGTCAAAGCTGTCGCCGATGGTCGTTTCCGCGAAGACCTGTATTACCGCTTGTCGACAGTACAGATAAATGTGCCAAACTTACATGACCGCGGCCAGGACGCCATACTGCTGGCCCGTAAATTTGCTGCTGACTTTGCGGAGAAATATATGACGCCGCCTGTTGCTTTTTCTGATGACGCAAGGCGTCTGATGACGCTTTACCGCTGGCCGGGTAATGTAAGGCAGCTAAAGAACGTGGTAGAGCAGGCAGCGCTCTTTAATGCGGGTCAGGAGGTCACGGCAGAAATCCTCAGCAGCTTCCTGCCGCGTCAGCGCACGGATACGGCAGTGGCCACACGTGCCACTACGCCTTCATACGAGGCGGAGCGTGAAATGCTGTGGCACACCATACTGTCATTGCGCGCCGAAATACAGGATCTCGAAAGGCGTGTGGGAGGCAGCGTTGCCTCACCGGCACCGGAGACTGCCGATAACGGCGTGATACCCCCGTGTAATTCACTAATACCGTATGACAAAGGAGACTTTACGCCGTATAGCCCTGTCAGCCAGGATCCAACTTCCCTTGAAGAGTCCGAACGCCAGGCCATAACGCAGGCCCTGGAGCGTTGCGGCGGAGTGCGCAAGCGTGCCGCTAAGGAGTTGAACATATCCGAACGCACATTATATCGAAAAATAAAAGAATACGGCCTTGACTGACACTCCGGGCCAGAATATACAGAGATGAGACACTATCTGCCCCGTATATTGCGCCGCGTATTGCCGGCATTGTTTCTGGCCGCCATGTCACCATGGCTGTCAGGATGCAGCGTAGGCTTCACCATGAATGGCTCAATGCTTAACTATGATATATATAAAACTATATATATAAGCGAGTTCCCCATACGTGCCGCCCTTGTATATCCGCCGCTCCAGCAGACGTTTGAAAACAAGTTGCTTGACGGGGTTGCACGCCAGACACGGCTGAACGTTGTCTCAAATCCTAATTCCGATCTTGAGATGAGCGGCGAAATAACGGGCTATTCACTATCGCCACAGGCTGTCGGCGAGGATGCCTACGCCACTCAGACACGCCTGACCATAACGGTACGTGTGAAGTATGTGGACCACAAGAACGAGGCAAACTCTATAGACCAGTCATTTTCAGCATACAGGGACTTCCCCAGTTCCGAGATGCTGACCGATGTGCAGGACCAGCTATGTGAAGAGATATCGTCTGACCTTGTAGATCTGATTTTTAACGCAACCCTGGGCAATTGGTAACCGAGATATGAACCCTACCGAACCTCATAATGCCTCTACCGCTTCCGCTGCATGGCAGAAGCATCCTTATAATATCCTCCCTGCGATACAGGCGTTGCGCCAGGACCGGGATATGGACGGGTCTGACGCGGAGATTCTGGCAGCGCGTGTGGCCGTGGCCATGCCGGACATGGCTGCTCTTGATGATGTTTTGGGAGACCGTGCCCCTCTTTTTGACAATTTTTACGCGAGAGAAGAGGTGTCCACGCCCTCCACGGTCGATACTATCGATACATTTCTTGCCACATTCGGTAAAGCCGATCCTAGGGAGACCGATGCCTTGTCCAAGCTTATATTCAATCCCGTGCCGGATTATGCGGCGGTGCTTGGCGCCGAGGCAACGATGCAGGTATCGGACGAGAGTGTTCCGCTCAGTGAGCAGGACAGGCTTATCAATGCCTTTATCGAGCAGAATAATGCTACGGAGAATCTTTCCGAGGCGCAGGCCGGACCGGCGCTTGCCGACACGGTCCAGCCTGTTGCATCCGACAAATTGACCAATGAGGTCCGTGGTGGGGAAGCTCCCTCCCGTGAGGCCGACAACAGCTCGCTGACAGAGAGCCTGGCGCGTGTAATGATAAAAAACCGCAATTATAAGAAAGCTTTGGAAATAATTTCAGAGTTGAGTTTGAAAAATCCGGAAAAAAGTATTTACTTTGCAGACCAGATTCGATTTCTCCGCAAACTGATTATTAACGAAAAACAATAAATAAGACAAATGTACGTATTTTTGGCCATTATCATTGTGATTGCCGCCATACTTCTCATTGGCGCCGTGCTGATACAGAAATCCAAAGGAGGAGGCCTGGCTTCCAACTATGCCGGCGGCAACCAGTTTATGGGTTACCGTAAAACGACTGACTTCATAGAGAAAGCCACCTGGTCGCTGGCTATCACCATCTGTGTGTTGAGTATTTGCTGCTCATTCGCCCTTAAAACACCCAAGGCCGTGTCATCTGTAATCGCCCCTGCCGCACAGCAGGCAGCTCCCGGCACTAATCCTGCTACCGCAGCCCAGGTGCCCGCCAAGGCTGACGCTCAGAAAAACGCGCCTGCCGCAGCACCTGCTGCTGAGAAAGCCCCGGTTAAAAAATAAAGTAACAGCCTCGCTACGTGGCTGACTGCCATACGTAAGACGATGCGGCGCGCCCGGCGTGCAGCTTCGTCTTATCGGTGTATACTGGTATGCAATTAAATATAACCGATATATTGCTTGTCGGGACAGGCAGCTGCCTGGGCGGTATCGCGCGTTATGCCGTGTCCCGTGTTTTGCACGGAGCTGCAGCGTTTTCGTTCCCGTGGGGTACGTTTGTTGTCAATGTGGCCGGCTGCCTTATAATAGGTGTGATTTACGGCATGCTTGATCGCGGTTTCCAGTTAAGTTCCGCCATGAAATTATTTCTTACGGTGGGATTTTGCGGAGGATTTACCACATTTTCTACTTTTGTTCACGAGAATTATCAGTTGTTGCAGACTTCGCATATATTGCTCACGGCTGTTTATATAGCCTTGAGCATAGCATGCGGCATACTCGCTGTCTACGTAGGATACCGCCTTGTCCATTCTCTCTGAAGGTTTTATGCGAGGATAGGCGTATTATTTGCCCACAGGGAGAACTTATGCGGAATAATTGTGGTTATATGATAGATTATTCGTATATTTGCAGATATTTCGCACAAGATTACTATGGAAAGAACTAACGGTACGGCCATGAGCCGTATGTATTTAAAAGATACCGCGTTTCAGGACCTGATGCAGCGACGCATCTTCAACGTGCTCCTTGTGGCCACGCCGTATGACACCTTTATGATGGAGGAGGACGGCCGTGTGGAAGAACAGGTCTATTTTGAATATGTTTCTCTGAATCTTTCCTCGCCGCCACGTTTCACAAAAGTTGCTACTTTCGAGGCGGCCCGTAAGGCTTTGGCCTCAAAAGATTTCGATCTTATCATCGCTATGCCCGGGGTGGACATAAGTGAGACATTCGCACAGGCGAAAGAGATAGACAGGCTATATCCGCACATACCGTTTGTCGTACTCACCCCGTTTAGCAAAGAGGTAAGCCGCCGTCTGGCCAACGAAGATCTGTCTGGTGTCGATTATGTGTTTTCCTGGCTTGGCAATGTAGACCTTATCCTGTCTATAATAAAACTTCTGGAAGACAGGATGAATGCCGAAAAAGATATAGAAGAGGTGGGTGTGCAGGCCATACTTCTGATAGAAGACTCTGTGCGCTTCTATTCCGCCGTATTGCCGCACCTGTTCAAATTCCTGTTAAAACAATCCCTTGAATTTTCCACAGAGGCATTAAACGAGCATGAACAGATGCTGCGCATGAGGGGACGTCCGAAAGTGATTCTTGCCAGAGATTATGAAGAGGCACAACGGCTGTATGACCGTTATTCCAACCGTATGCTCGGTATTGTGACCGATGTATCGTTTCCTAAAGGGGGTGTGAAAGACCGGGAAGCCGGCATCAAGTTCGCTCGCTATGTGCGTGGGAAAGATGCATCCATTCCCATCATAGTAGAGAGCAGCGAAATAGAGAACCGGGACAAAGTGGGAGATTTCGGGGGAATCTTTATTGACAAAAATTCCAAAACACTGCCCCAGGAATTGCGGCATGCTGTGCGCAAACATTTCGGTTTCGGCGACTTTATAGTGAAAGAACCGGCTACCGGCAGAGAGATAATGCGCATACACAACCTGAAAGATTTACAGAAAAACATCTACAATATACCGTCTGAGGCCCTGTTTTTCCATTCTTCTACCAACGACATATCGCGTTGGCTGTATTCGCGTGCCCTGTTTCCTATAGCGTCGGCCTTGAAGACACTGCGTTTCACCGAAATGGACCAGGCACCGGCACTCCGGCGCCTGATATTCGAGAGCATTGTCAAATACCGCCGTATGAAGAACCGGGGAGTAGTGGCGGTATTTAAGAAAGACCGTTTCGACCGTTATTCCAATTTCGCGCGGATAGGGCAGGGCTCTATGGGTGGCAAGGGACGTGGTCTCGCATTTATAGACTCTATAATAAAGAAGCACCCCGAGTGTGAGGATTTCCACGGAGTACAGATCACAATACCGCGCACAGTCGTGCTGTGTACCGATATTTTCGATGAGTTTATGGAGGCCAACGATCTGTATCCTATGGCTCTTTCGGACGCCTCTGACGAACAGATTCTTGAAGCTTTCCTGGCCGCCCGTCTGCCGGAACAGCTGTATGAGAATCTGCCGGCCATATTTGATGTGATAGACTCGCCTCTGGCCGTTCGTTCGTCATCCTTGCTCGAAGACTCGCACTACCAGCCTTTTGCAGGAGTATATTCCACATATATGATACCTCGGCTGCGTGACCGTACCAGAATGCTGCGTCTGCTCACTGATGCGATAAAGGGTGTATACGCTTCGGTATTCTTTACCGATTCAAAGGCTTATATGAACGCCACCCGTAACGTCATAGACCAGGAGAAGATGGCCGTCATACTACAGGAAGTGGCCGGCGCGGACCATGACGGCTTTTATTATCCCTCATTCTCGGGCGTGGGCCGTTCGCTCAACTATTACCCGATAGGTGCCGAAGTGCCGGAAGAGGGTGTGGCCGAAGTAGCGGTAGGGCTTGGCAAATATATTGTAGACGGCAGCCGTGCCCTGCGCTTTTCGCCGAGCCATCCCGGCAATGTGTTGCAGACATCGACGCTTGATCTGGCCCTGCGAGACACCCAGACGCGCTTCTATGCGCTTCCTTGTGCTGACCCCGGGGAGACACGCTTTTCAGTTAAGGATGACTTCAATATAGTGCGCCTTGACGTGGCCGATGCGGCCAAAAGCGGCTCGCTGAAGTATATGGTGAGCACATATGACGGGCGCGACCATATCATGAGAGACACAGACCAGGGAGTGGGACGCAAAGTTGTGACATTTGCCAATGTTCTCAACCATGGCGTGTTTCCGCTGGCACGCATCGTGGAGTTCATGCTCAAAGAGGGACAGAAAGAGATGGGGCGTCCGGTTGAGATAGAATTTGCCGGCAATATAAATCCGGCCGCCATGTCGTCACATGAGAAAGGGGAGCTTTGCTGGTTGCAGATACGTCCTATCGTTGACAAAAAGGAAATGCTTGACGATTCAGTTATGAACCATCCAGACAGCGATCTGCTTTTGCGCTCTGATACTGCGCTCGGACACGGTCTTATGGATAACGTGCGCCATGTGGTTTATGTGCGTCCCGAGGCATTTGACCCTATGCGGAATCCCGAGGTCGCTGCCGAGATAGAGCGGCTTAATAAAGATTTTGTGGACAGAGGCCAGAATTACATCCTAATAGGGCCGGGACGCTGGGGATCGTCGGATCCGTCACTCGGTATTCCGGTGAAGTGGCCCCAGATAGCGGCTGCGCGACTGATTGTGGAGACAGCACTGCCCGGCTATAGTATAGAGCCGAGCCAGGGCACGCATTTTTTTCAGAATCTCACATCGTTCGGAGTAGGCTATTTTACTGTAAATCCGGCATCCGGCGGACTGTTTGATGTGGCTTATCTGGACAGCCGTGCCGCTGTATACGAAAGCGCGGCGCTACGCGTTGTGGAGTTTCCCACGCCACTGCCGATCGCTATCAACGGACAGAAGTCAAAGGGCATAGTGCTTAAAGAGGGAGTGCCTGTCAAAAATGAAAAGTAAGGGCTGATGGGTGTTTGGAGTGTTTTGCTGCATCCGTGGAGGGCGGCTCGCATGCAGGCTGAGAGCGCAGAGCGGATTTCCCTCCTTGAGGATGAGGTGAAGAGCCTGTCTCTGAAGCTGGACGAGTCGTGCAGCCGGCTGGAGACGGTGGGTGCCGATATTGAAATTCTAGAGAGGCAGTTGGAGGAAGAGCGCGCTAAGACGGCCGGCCATGAGAGACAGCTGGCTGACCGTGCCGGCGAGATTTCTTACATGAGAGAGCAGCTCGAAGAAAAAGATGCCTTGTTGCGCGGCCAGGACGAACAGATAGCGCAGATACAGGTTTTGTTCTCACGTGTGGAAGAGGCCCGTGAGCGATATGAGCGGCGTATAGCAAACCTTAAGGAGCGGTTGGCCGATTCGCAAAACGCATTATACAAGACGCGTGCGGAGGCCGATGCTGCCATTGAACAAGTCGATTTGAGGCGTGTGGCCGCCCGCCGCGACCTGGTGAGCCGCAAAGAGGGCATAATTCATGCCCGGGCGGTCAGCAACCCGGGTACGGCGCGCCCTTATACAGCCCGTTTCCCCGGCGCGCCGTATCGTGAGGCCAAGGTGCGCCGGGATGACGAAGAAGTGCTGGACTGGTATAAGCCTCTGGATTGAGGGGATTGCTTATCTGTTTTGTAGACGGAAATTTACCGGAAGTGTGTAATGGCAGTCTACTGCTTCCCCTTTGAGAAGTGCCGGTTTCCATTTAGGCATTGCTTTCACCACACGCACAGCCTCGGCGTCCAGCGCCGGATCGACGCTCCTGACCACCACGGGGTCTTCCACTGTGCCGTCTTTTTTGATGGTAAACTTGACTACGACTTTGCCCTGCGTTCCGTTTTCCATAGCGCTCACTGGATACTTTATATTGGCGTTGAGCCATTTAAACAGTTCGTTGTTGCCGCCGTGGAATTCGGGCTGTACCTCTACGCATTCATAAATACCGGTGTCAGGGGCTGCATATATACCGGGTGTTGCCATTGATATGGCGGCTGTAAGAAGTGATATTCGGATAAAGTGTGTCATAAATCTGTGTATTATTTCGGTTTCTATATCTCTTGCAGATTGCATTCTTGCGTCACAAGCAGTGCTGCTTGTGACGCAAGAATGTCATATACGGCTGACAGCTTTGTGTTTGTTATAAGGTCAGCTGACGGCTTGTAGTGATTTATTATCACATCGGGGTTACTGTATAACCTTCCTTGCGCAGAAGGTTGATCACACCCTTGTCTCCGGGCAGATGTCCGGCTCCTACCACATACATGTTGCTGCATTCGGGCAGTTGCTCTTTCATTATTTTAACCCAGTTGCGGTTACGTCTGTATAATATATTCTCCAAATTATAACTGTTATCCTCTTCAAACATCTTCTGAAGTGTGACTATGTCACCCAGTCTGTAATATCTTGCCAGATCTATAGACTGTTTTATTGTAGAGTCTTCGTCAGCTATCATTTCTAATAAGGCTTTAGCCTGTGAGGCAATACTGGCACTTGTCAACATCTGTATCTGGTCTTCTACAGTCTCAAGTCCGTCCACAGGCTTGCCCTTTTCTTTGGCAAGTAATTGTACTGTATGGTCCAGCTGCTGGTTTGGATTAAAATCGGGGAACGCCTTTATACTCAGCACGCTTGCGATAGTGGTTTGGAGCATAACGGGTTTGTATGATTCAAAAGCCTGTACCGGGGCACCTAGATTTTTTATAAGGAATGTATTTATCGAGTCAAGCTGGGCAGGTGTGAATACTTTTGACATGGTGCTGTCTGCCGGGGCAAGGAATGCTGTTAATAATTGTTGCTGTCCTTCCGGAGTCATGAGTTTGGACATCTCCACTTCGCCATACACGCGGTCTGATGCGGCCAGCGCCTCGTTGAATCCTGTTACGGAATCAAGCACGTTGATAGGGGCTATATGGTGTGTGCCGAACAGATAAGAGGGCTTTTGGATATCTTTTCCAGAGATTTTCCATAACAGCTGTGCATGGCCGAACAGACTGAAAACAATAGCCGTGATGGCTGTGAAAACAATACGCATCATAGATTTTAGATTAAAAAAGTTTGTATTACGTGTCTAGTTTTATATTACACACGGTAAAAGTATGAATAACTTTTAAGCCGGCAAAATAATTTAGTGTTTTTTTGTCTGAATATATTTGATTATATGCCGGACTGCCACCGTTGCGCCTATCGATAACAAGAAGACTGCGGCCAGGGCCGCCGGATAGGGCAGTCCTATTGAATAATGCCAGGTGACGCGCTTGAACAGCTGTATGACGGAGACATGCACGAGAAAGAATTCAAATGATATGCCCCCGAGCCATAGCATCGCACGGTGTTGCAGAATGCGTCCCGGCAGACCTGGGTGTCTGTCTGTTAGCGCGAAGCAAAAGATAAGGGCGGCACAGGGGATCCAGAATAATGCCGTGGTGGCATATCGCTCGGGCAGGATGGGATATATCCATGATGATGCGATGATTAGGCATATGGCGCAATATTCTATTATGGTGGATGTCTGTGCGGACAGGCTGTATTCTCTGGCCGCTGCCAGCATATATAGTCGTGCGAGTATTATGCCCTGGCAGAAGTCTATCAGTCGTGACGGAGGGAAGACGTACAGCAGCCAGTTTACTTTGTCTTCAGGCACCAATGGTGCTATAACAGTGAAATATACCGTCAGGGTTATGGCCGTTCCCGTTATGATGACTAGCCATCGGGCTTTGAACAAAATGTGTTTAAGCCATGGAAAGACAAGGTAGAAGGCTACTGTGTTGCTAAGAAACCAGGCAGGCCCGTTGCCGCCGAAATATATTTCTCGTCCGGGCCACCAGCTTTGTGTAAGCGACAGGGAACTTATGATTTTTTCCGGTGTGTCAAAGGCGGCCGGAATGCAAACTGCTGCCATGACGAGCGCGAGCAGGTGGGCCGGGTAGACACGTTTGAGCCTTTTGGTGAAAAAAGGCAGACTGCGCCCAGGTTTTTTATTGTCCCCCAGAGATAATACGAAACCGCTCAGTATGAAGAAGAAACAGACGCCGCTGTCGCCGCCGAAATCAAACGGGCCTAATCCGGCAAAGGAAAAATGTGACAGCAGTATGAGAAATATGAATATAAATCTCATGGACTGCAGCGAGCGTATGTAGTGTGTCGAGGTTGCTGGCATGTCACAAATTTACACAAAATAGCCGTATTCCAGGCTATTTTGTGCAAAGAAGTTTGTCGGTCTTGCCGGCATATGCTGCTCAGTCATCCATGGACATGCTCTTGAATGTGCCCAGCCGGTCGAATTTAAGCTCTACGCCGTCTGACAGTTCAATTTCAAACCCCAAGGTTTTCTTTTCTATCTTTACTATTTTAGTCCCTGGGAATTGTTTGTCTGCATAGCGCTGTATCGGTTTGATTACGAGAACTTCTGGCACTTGGCGTGTCTTACAGTCTACCGAGGTCCATTTTCCCTTGTTGTTAAACTCTATTTTGGTGCCGTTTACAAGTTTGACATCATAGTCAGTCTTTTTAAACAGATGCTTGTCTACCTTTATCATTGATACTTTCCCTTTGGGAAAATATGTACTGAGAAATTCCTGGGCCTCTTGGGGCAGGTCGGAACGGTTGAGTGAATATTTGTCAAACGGGAATGCATAGGCAGTGACAGCCGCCATGACCATGAGTATGGCCGTGATTAATTTTTTCATAGTAACATTACATTTAATTATTGCAATAACAATACAGGCATCCTGTTTTATTCGGTCGCATATGCAGATTGGGATTTACGCATGATATGCGGCTGGCAGCTAAAAGCGCTTTGTGTCCAGACTTGTTTTTATCTTGCCGTATGGTGTATGCTCAGATGCATCAATATATAATACGCATACATGTCGTAAAAAAATGCTAAATTTGCATTCCGATGGTTACGACAGACAGATATATTTCCCTTGACAGATATGCCGTTATACGGCGTTTCACAGGCTTGGGTGTGCTGATAGCCGCCCTCTGCACATATTTCCTCACAATGGAGCCTACGGCGTCATACTGGGACTGCCCGGAGTATATAGCGGTTGCAACCGGTATGCAGCCGGGACATCCGCCAGGCAATCCGGTATGGATGCTCGCGGCCAGGTTTTTTATAAATTTTGCTCCTGATGCAGCCTCCAGAGCGTTGATGGTCAATGCTCTGAGCGCAGTGTGTGCCGCCCTGGCCGTATGGGTGCTGTTTCTTACCATCGAATGGTTCGCCCGTCGTCTCGTTATGCCGGACAGTACAGGAGGTCGCGTGCTGCTATACAAAGCCTTGCGCACTTTGGGAGCGGCTGTGACAGGTGCCCTTGCGCTCTGCTGGAGCGATTCGTTCTGGTTTTCGGCAGTTGAAGCCGAAGTATATGCGTTTTCATCGCTTTGCACGGCGCTGATATTCTGGTTGTCACTGCTTTGGTATGACCGCAGGCGGCAGCCTCGTTCCGACCGCTGGCTTATCCTGATAATATACCTCACAGGTTTGTCGGTGGGGGTGCACGAACTCAACCTGCTCTGTCTGCCGGCAGTGGCCATGGTAGTGCTCTATGGCACATACGGACGTCCCGGTTTTTGGCGCTTGTGCGGATGGATGGTCGGTTCTATGGGATGTATAGCATTTGCACTGTATGGCGTTATACCAGGGTTTATGGCTATAGCCATGCGCATGGAATTATTGTTTGTCAACGATCTCTCGCTCCCTTTTAACAGCGGACTTATAGCGGCCTGGATTGTCGTTATGTCTCTCTTGGTGGCAGGCGCGCTGTGGCTTGGTTCAAGCCGTTTTGCCCGTAGGCCAGGTGTCAGGCAGCCACGCCTTGTGCTGTGGTCGCTAGCATTTTTTTTACTAGGATTTTCGTCATATGCAGTGATTATCATAAGGGCCGGAGCCAATCCCCCGGTCAATACGGGGCATCCGTCTGATATTTTCTCGTTTGCCTCATATTTTTCTCGCGAGCAGTATGGCAAGACGCCGCTTGTCTATGGTCATTCGTTTGGCGCGGAACCACAGAGGGAGAGAAACTGGGTTAAGGATGCCGATGGCCGCTCCGTGCCGGTCTACAACCGCTACCGCCTTATCAATCCACGCCCGGTATATGCGCGTGGTTGTAAGGGCATGTCTGCAAAACCGGGATCTGTGTTTGCCACGGCTGCCGATTCGGCACGTAATGCCGCTCTGTTGCGGCGAGGTGGTGACAGCTACATTCTTACGGATTATTCTTTCAGGCTTGGTTATCCCCACGAACTTGATATGTGGTTTCCGCGTATGCACAGTCATGCACCAGATGATGTAAGCGGATATTTCAACTGGCTAGGCACGGATGCCGAATCTATGTACTATCCTGATACGCTGACTTTGGCTGTAGATTCGGCCGGACATCCGGTTGACCTGCCTGGCAATGTGACCGTAAACCGTAGCCAGTTCCGCCCCACATATTTGCAGAATCTCCAATATTTCGCGGTATACCAGTGCGGCTTTATGTACTGGCGTTATTTCTTCTGGAACTTTGTCGGGCGTCAGAACGATATATCTGGCCACGGTGAACCTGATGCCGGCAACTTCGTCACAGGCATAGAACAGTTGGACCATGCCATGCTGGACAACAGTTCCGGAGCTCCTGTGCCTTCGAGAGACACCAATAAGGGGCATAACGTATACTACGCGATGCCGTTGCTGCTGGGCATACTCGGTATAATATGGCAGATGCACCGCGGAGTTAGGGGACGCCGTCAGGCACTCGTGATACTTACATTATTTGTGCTTACCGGCATCGCCATCGTATTTTATTTAAACCAGACACCGGTACAGGCTCGCGACCGGGACTACGCGTTTGCTGGTTCGTGGTATGCATTTGCCATATGGATAGGACTGGGCTTGCCGGCGCTTTGCGGTATGGCGGCAAAACTCTTGCGACGGAATATGGCCGGGACATGTCTTGGCATTCTGCTTGCATTGTGTGTCCCACTGCAAATGCTGTCTCAGACAGCCGATGACCATGACCGCTCGCACCGCACCGTCACTCCAGACATGATGTACAACATGTTTGCCGCCATGGAACCAGGTGCTATATTCATAGCATCGGACGACAATACTATCTTTCCGGCGTGGTATATGCAGGAAGTAGAGGAGGAGCGTACCGACATACGCTGCATTAGTGCCCCGTATATCGGAAGTAGCTGGTACCAGTTGCAGCTTCTTGACCATATGCGAGAGTCGGCCCCGGTACCCGTTACAGCCCCTAGAGAGCTGATCGCTTCCGGGCGCATGTCGTTTGTCTCACTTTCAGACTCAGACCTGAACTGGACGCCGGCTCTTGACGCTCTAAGACGTCTTTATGCCGGAGCCGGTCATACACGCGGTGCTAGCGCGTATCCCTGTCTTGCCACACCGCGACTGTATTTTGTTATGGAGGGAGACACCGTGTTTATAGACATGCGCAGGGCCGACGGTCCCGGCATGTCGCGCCTTATATCCGGTTCGTCATTGTTTTTGGTGGATATGCTGGCCACATCAGCCGCGTCTCGTGACAAACGCCCCGTTTACTGGCCGTCAGCGACTGCCAGATCTGTATTAGGAGGCCAACTTAAGCCGTACTTGGAGCAGATAGGCACCATTGCACGCCTTAATCCTGCGTCGCCCGGCTTTAACGCCTCCCGTACAGCCGCTCTTGCACTGACACAGTACCGATATGGAGGCGCCTCTCACCGACCTTATTGCGATCCAGTGGCCGCCCACCAACTTTCCATGTTGCGGCGCAACATACTGCTAAGCGCTTATCAGCTTGCAGACCGGGGAGACAGTCTGCAAGTCGGTACCGCGGTCAGGCTGATAGAACTATGCCTGCGTGAGATACCGGCCGAGACAGCTCCTTATGAAGCATTCATTGCAGATTCGGATGGTAAATATACAGATGAGTGTGTCATAGCCGCCCAGACATATTTGGCTGCCGGCAAAAAAATGGGGCGCGGAGATTGGACGGAACGAGGTCGGGAGATGCTGAAACAGCGTCGTGAATACCTCAGAAAGCTAGAGGCATTCAGGCTGTCATTACGCCCTGCATACCGCCGTTATATCACCACCCGTGCGGAAATGATGGTGAGGGTTGTTCCGCAACTTGACTCTCTGCTACTCCGCTATACACGCTAGACTGACTACATAGACAATCGCTGTCAGGCAGTTGATACCTGGTAGATTCGGAGAGTATAGTGATATAAGTTTGTAAATCAAAGCAGTAGCCAACATTCAAGAACG
>CAJTQU010000029.1 GCA_910578665.1 uncultured Muribaculaceae bacterium | reverse complement strand
TCTCACCGACAAAAGCCATGGGGAGGATGAACAAGTGGTATGAAAAGGTAATGGCATTGGGTAACAACAATTTCCGCTCTGTCATCAAGACATTCAGGAATCACGCCCCGACAATCCTCAATTACTTCAGGCGTCGTGCGACCAATGCATCCGCCGAGGCTTTCAGCTCTAAAGTCAAGATCTTTCGCTCACAAATGCGCGGCGTCAGAGACCGAGACTTCTTCATATTCCGACTGGTCAAACTCTACGCCTAAAAATTTAACACTTCTAACTGCCAAATTTAACATATGCACCGCCATTTCGGCTTGGGCCCGAAATTTCGGCTTGACCCGTGTAATTATACTAAAACAGCGTAGGCCAGGTTACCCTGGCCTACGCTGTTTTAGTATAATATGAATTTTGTACGCCCATGGGGAGTCGAACCCCAATCGAAGGAACCGGAATCCTTTATTCTATCCATTGAACTATGGGCGCATAGTTGTTGAGGGAATGCAAAGTTAGTAATTATTTCCCGGAGTTAAAAATTTTTTTGTACTTTTGTAACTGTTATGAATGTACGGATAGAGGATAGCTGGGGGCGCGTACTCGCGCCTGAATTTGAAAAGCCTTATTTTAAGACGCTTACGGATTTCGTGCGCGAACGCTGCCGTGTGGCCGAGGTATATCCGCCCGGGCGCAGCATTTTTGCCGCGTTTGATGCTTCGCCGTTTGACCAGACCAAAGTGGTTATAGTGGGGCAGGACCCTTATCACGGTCCGGGACAGGCCAACGGCCTTTGTTTTTCTGTGGCTCCGGGAGTGCCGCTGCCTCCCTCGTTGCAGAATATTTTTAAAGAGGTGGGCAGTGATACCGGCGCGCCTTTTCCTGCTGACGGCGACCTGACGCGCTGGGCGCGGCAGGGGGTGCTGTTGCTCAACTCCTCGCTGACTGTGGAGGCACATCGGCCCAAAAGCCATAGCGGACGCGGTTGGGAGGAATTTACCGATGCCGTTGTGCGCGCTCTGGCCTTCGGACGCGAACATCTGGTGTTTATGCTTTGGGGTTCCGACGCGGCCCGCAAAGGCGCGGTGATACCGCGTGACCGCCATCTGGTGCTCACCTCTGCGCATCCGTCTCCCTTGTCGGCATACAGGGGATTTTTCGGCAACCATCATTTCAGCCTTGCAAATGCTTATTTGCGCGAGCACGGCCAGACACCTGTAAATTGGTAAAATATGACTTTGGAAGAAAGAATAGAATCGGCACGCGCCCTCAGGGCGCAGGGTTATAATTGCGCTCAGTGCGTTATGGCTGTATTTCCCGAGGTGCACGGACTGCCGCAGGATGTGGCATTGCGCCTGTCCACCGGACTGGGAGGCGGCGTGGGCGGCTCCCAGAATATATGCGGAGTGCTCTCGTCTGTAGCTCTCCTCGACGGCTCGCGCACACAGGGAGCACCTGCCGACAAACGTGCTGTCTATGGCAATGTGTCGGGCCTGGTGCGTGATTTTGAACAAAGATACGGCACGTGTATCTGCCGCGAACTCAAAGCTCCTGGCCAAACAGTGGGATGCAATGAGCTGATTGAGGCAGGCATACGCATGTATGATGATTTCCTGAAGAAGTGATGTCCGGTTTTGCGCGACATATCATAGTCTCGGTTCTGCCTGTTCTGCTGCCTGCCATGGCTGTTGCCGAGGATACACGTACACAGATTTTTGATCCTTCGTTCAAAACTCTGAAAGTGCAGGTGGAGGGGGATTTCTTTTCTCCTCCGGTGATAATGCTCGGTACGGACCGGCGTATTACTATAAGCTTCGATGAAATGGGCGATGACCGTAGTTATCTGCGTTACACGCTTACCCATTGTGACGAACGCTGGCAGCCGTCAGGGCTGCTGGACAGCGAGATGCTAGACGGGTTCAATGAGGCGGAAGTTACTGACTACAGTTTTTCGGCAAACACTTTCAGGCATTATGTCAATTACCACATCACCATACCCGGCGAGGGCATGCGCCCGTTGCTTTCAGGCAATTATCTGCTACGGGTGTATCGCGAGGATGATATGGAAGTGCCCGTGCTCCAGGCCCGTTTCGCTATAAGCGAGGAAAGGGTGGGGGTGTCAGGCAGTGTCAGCACCATCACAGACCGTGGGGCCAATGATATGTGGCAGCAGCTTTCTTTTAAGGTACATACCGGCGAATACGAGGTAAGGGACGCATATGGCGATGTGACAGTAGTGGTCGAGCAGAATGGCGTGGAGCAGCCCCAGAGTCTGGCTCTGAAACCGATACGGATGTCGCCAGGCTCGCTGGTGTATGAGCATTCGCCCGGACTGGTGTTTCCTGCAGGCAACGAATACCGCCGTTTTGAGACCGTCCGTACGGATTATGCAGGTATGCATGTCGACAGTAACGCATACGAGGATGACGGCTATACGGCCATATTGCAGACCGATTATGAGAGGGCCTCGCGTCCTTATAGTTATGACCGCACGCAGCAGGGACGTTTCAAGATAGACGAGTACAATTCCACAGATCCCGAGCTGGGAGCGGATTATGTGCTCACACGATTTACTCTTGATTTTCCACGTGTGATGAATGGAGATGTGTATGTCGACGGAGAGTTTACACATCATTTGGCAGACGACTCTTCGCGAATGACTTATAATGAGGCTACCGGGCTGTATGAACTCACAATGCTGCTTAAGCAGGGTTCTTACAACTACCGCTACGTGCTCAAAGGGGAGGATGCCGGCCTACCGACAGCCTCGCCGGTAGAGGGGGACAAATATGAAACTCAGAACCAATACACGGTCAAGGTGTTCCATAGGGTGCCTGGCAGCCGCTACACTCGGCTGATAGGCAGCGCCACGCTCTGAGTAGTTTAAAACAGTTTCTAAATAACACTGATATGTTACAGATAGAAGATGCTCTTGTGTCGTTAGATATTCTGGAACGCTATTTTATGTGCGATCTCGATGCCTGCCACGGCGAATGCTGTATCGAGGGTGACGCAGGCGCTCCGATAACATCTGGGGAATACGAGAAATTGCAGGAACTCACTCCGGCTGTGTGGGATTATCTCACCCCGGCGGCGCAGAGGGTGCTGGAGGAACAGGGACCGGCTTATTATGACGAGGACGGAGACCTGGTCACTTCCATAGTGGACGGCCGTGACTGTGTCTTTACCACTTATGGTCCGGGCGGTATGTGTTATTGTGCTCTCGAACGTCTTTACCGCGAGGGAGGAAGTGATTTCTATAAGCCGATCTCTTGCCATCTTTATCCGGCCAGGCTGAGAGAGCTGCCAGGAGGCATTACCGCGGTCAATTACCACCGTTGGAAAGTGTGTGCCGCGGCCGAAGTGGCCGGCAGGGCCAAGGGTGTGAGGGCATACCAGTTTTTGCGCGAGCCTCTGGTGCGCCGGTTCGGGCAAAAGTGGTATGACGAGCTTGCCGCCGCCGCCGAGGCATGGCTTGCGCGTAACGAGGCGTGATTATAAGCTTGACGCTATGAGGATATTTATTTCAGGAGACGGTGAGTCGGGCACTCATTTGGCCAAATTGCTTTCTGCCGAAAACCAGGATGTGATCATTATGGGTAATGACGAGGCCCGCCTGGGCAATCTCGATGCCCGTTACAATATGATTACGGCCGAGGGCAATCCGTTGTCGGTCACAGATCTCAGACGAGCCGGTGCCGACAGCGCGGATCTGTTTGTGGCAGTCAACCGGCGCGCGCCGGTCAATATAACGGCATGCCAGCTGGCTAAGATGCTGGGCGCGCTCAGCACTGTGGCGAGGGTAGATGCTGGTGAATTCCTGAAACCTCCTACATCTGATTTCTTCAATTCCACAGGGGTGGACACATTGCTGTTTCCGGAATTGCTGGCGGCATACGAAGTGAGGATGGCTCTTAAGGTGAACTGGGCTAAAAGCTGGTTTGAACTGCACGAGGGCCAGCTCACGGTACTGGGCGTCAAGCTTGATGCCTGTTCGCCTCTGGCAGGGATACAGCTGAAAGATCTGGTGCAGGCCAAGCGCATATTCCATGTGGCAGCTATAAAGCGCGGCCGCCAGACGATTATACCGCGCGGTTCCGACTATCTGCTTGCCGGCGATATAGTATATCTGGTCACTACTCCTGAGGGCCTGCCCGGCATGCCGGCACGCTGCGGACGTACGCAGGCCAAAGTGAAACGCGTCATGATAGCCGGCGGAGATAAGTTTACGCGTGTGCTTGTCCGGGAGTTGTCACATGATTACAGCATCACCGTGGTCGAGCCGGACAGGACGTTATGCCGACGCATAGCCGAGCTGGGCTGCGATGTAAATATCGTTAATGCCGATTATCGCAATATAGAGGTGCTTCGTGACGAGAATCTGGATAGCATGGATGCCTTTCTGGCTTTCTCTGGCAGTACGGAGACCAATATTGTCTCCTCTATGGTGGCCCGTGAGTTCGGTGTCAGGATCATCATGGCCGATATAGAGGACATACAGTATATAGCCGAAGCCGAAAGTCTCAATATAGACAAGGTTATAAACAAGAAACTTATTACTTCGAGCCATATTCTGCGCCATGTGCTAGGCAGGGATGTCAGCACCACCCAGGTGCTTTCTCTAGAGGATGCGGAAGTGGCAGAAATAGTAGTGGCCGAGGGAGCCAGGGTTACGCTCAAGCATGTTAAGGACCTGAAACTGTCACGCAGTATGACCATAGCCGGCCTCATACGCGGAGGTTCGGGTGTGCTTGTGGACGGCAACACTCTGATACGTCCGGGAGACCATGTTGTCGTAGTATGTCTGAACGGCCATCTGCATGCCATAGAGCGGCTGTTCGGTTAAAAGCGCAGGCATATTATGAATAAGATTACATCGACTATAAAATACAGTGCCGTGCTGCATGTGACTGGCTGGCTGCTTTTGCTGGAGTGTGTCATGCTTCTTATTCCTATCGCAGTGTGCCTGGTTTACGGGGAGGCTGACTGGAATGTGTTCGCCATAGCCTCAGGCTCTTGTCTGGCACCGGGACTGGCCCTCGTGCTGCCTTACAGGCATCGCAGCTTCTCTGTCACACGCCGCGAGTCATATCTGCTCACTGGCCTGTGCTGGGTGCTGTTTTCCGCATTCGGCATGCTTCCGCTTATTTTGTCTCCTACCACTCAGCTGGGTGTTGCTGACGCTTTTTTTGAAACAATGTCGGGGTTTACGACCACTGGCGCCACTGTCATAAGCGATGTGGATGCCTGTTCCCACGGTATATTGTTCTGGCGCGCGGAGATACAGTGGCTGGGCGGTCTCGGTATAATACTCTTCACTCTCTCGCTGCTTCCCATGCTTAACCGTTCTGACGGTATATGGATGTTCAATACCGAGGTCACGGGCATCACACATGATAAGATACATCCACGCATAGGACAGACTGCCAAGACATTATGGCAGATATATATAACGCTCACACTGGCGTGCGTGCTACTTCTCTGGGCAGGCCCGGTAGATTTTTTCGACAGCTTGTGTATGGCTATGAGTTCGCTGTCAACAGGAGGATTCTCCACGCACAACGCCGGTCTGATGTATTGGGACAGCTGGTATGTCAACACGGTGCTTACCATATTTATGTTTCTGGGCGGTGTGAACTTCATACTCATATATTACTCTGTCTGCGGCATGTGGCACCGCCTGCTGCGCAACGATGTTTTCAGGGCATACTGTATGCTGCTTCTCGGTGCCTACATTCTGACACTTGTATCCATGCTGGCGCGCGGCGAGGTTAGCGGTGTGCGCAACGCCCTGGTAGACCCTTTGTGCCAGCTGGTGTCTGCCTTTACCAGTACCGGCGTGTCTTCTATGCCTTACGAGCAGATGGGACCGGCAATCCTAATAGTGTT
Source organism: uncultured Muribaculaceae bacterium (assembly GCA_910578665.1). Lineage (GTDB taxonomy): Bacteria > Bacteroidota > Bacteroidia > Bacteroidales > Muribaculaceae > Lepagella. The sequence continues at coordinate 13,909 of CAJTQU010000029.1, read as the reverse complement.
GGTGGTCCTGATGGCCGTGGGAGCATGTGCCGGTTCCACTACCGGCGGCCTTAAGGTGGACCGCTTTATGGCCATCATTAAAAATATGCGCAATGAGACGGTGCGAGTGCTTTATCCGAACCGTATGCGGCCTGTGTCGGTCAACGGTGTCATACTCTCGGACCCCCAGGTAGGCAAGATATTGGCATTCACCACGTATTACATACTTCTATGGGCGTTGGTCACTTTTGTGACATGTCTGTACGGGGTGCCGGCGGTCGACTCTTTTTTCTCCACATTGTCTTGTATCGCTAACAACGGCCTGGGCTACGGTGTGACGGGCGCTGGCGGTTCTTTCGGACAGCTTCCTGTTATTTCGAAGTGGCTTATGTCTTTTCTCATGATGGCAGGTCGTCTGGAGTTGTTCACGGTAATAGCCCTTTTTATGCCGCAGTTCTGGCGCCATTGAATGTTGTCGGGAATAAATCACAACCGGGTGCCGCATTTATTGCGGCACCCGGTTGTGATTTGTACAGAAAGCGGGACTCGAACCCGCACAAGACTTTCGTCTCAAAAGATTTTAAGTCTTTCGTGTCTACCATTCCACCATTTCTGCATCCATGATGTTTACGGCAGAGCCGGTTAAATCGTTGCAAAGGTAGTTATAAATTTGTAAATATGCAAATGTCTTGCGCTAGTTATCGCAATTTGCCCTCGTCGTTGTATGAGTAGTAGCCGTGTCTGGTGACTATAAGATGGTCTAGGAAGCGTATTTCCATGAGCGTGGCGGCCTGGAGGCATATACGCGTGATGTTGTCATCCTGCGGTGACGGGCGCAGACTGCCTGACGGATGGTTGTGGCACAGGGCTATGGCAGAGGCATTTTCCAGCATGGCTTCCTTGATAATCGGTTTTACGTCAAATACAGATGACGCCCATCCCCCTTTTGATGCCTGGTATAGTTTGACTACCTGGTTGCGCTGGTTGAGTATTATAGCCCAGACCTCTTCGTGTGGCAGATGTGCGATACGGGGGCTGATTACCTTGTAAATATCTGCCGATGTGCGTATAAACGGATTTTCGGCCGGACTTTCGGAATTATAGCGCCTGATTAGTTCGAGTACCGCCTCTATTTGGATTACTTTGAGCGGTCCGAGACCTTTTATGGCCATTAGCTCCTGCCTTGTGCGGCGTTCGAGCGTGGTTATTCTGCCATCGTTGGCGCGCATGAGTTCGCGACATAGTTCTGTGATCGGATTGCCCACGGTTCCTGTGCGCAGTACTAAGGCCCATAGGTCTGGCACGGAGAGTACGCCGCAGCCATATTTTTCGGCACGTTCGCGCGGTGTGTCATCGGGCGACATGTCTTTCACCCTTGGCATCGCAGGGCGAGGTTCGCAGGCGTTGCCGGCCTCATGATCAGTGTTGTTAGTCTTGATAATCATACTGATACGCTCTTATCGGCCTCGGCGCATCTCGATTTCCTGGGCCTCGTCACGACCGTGGCCCAGCAGTATTTTCCATATGTATGATCGCAGGAATCCCGTGCCGTAGCCACATAACTGTATAAGGCTGGTGATTATGCCTAGAGAGCCTATGGCGAGGCTGCGTGTCGCTATGATGCCGGCAATCCATACGGCCAGCAGGTATACGGCCAGTGGAAGTATGCACCACCAGCGCCAGAACACTGCTCCGGCTATCATGGCCAGAGAGCCGAGAACAAATAGTGCCGGCAGGGCGTGGACAGCTTTGAGGGAGCCGGGATAAAGCAGCTTGAGGGTTATGCGGCTCATGCCGAAGACATGCACCTGGCGCCAGAATTTACGCAGGCTTACACGGCGCTTGTGGTATACGTATACGGATCGGAACAGGTTTATTCTGAATCCGGCCAGACGTATGCGCGTGCTCATGTCTATGTCTTCGCTGAACATTTCTCGGAAACCGCCGACTTTGTCATACACTTCTCGAGAGAATCCTGTGTTGAAAGTGCGCGGCACGAATTTCTCCATACGCACTTTTCCGCCTCTTATTCCGCCTGTTGTAAGCAGCGAGGTCATGGAATAGTTTATGGCTTTTTGCAGCGTGCTGAATGATTCGTGGGCGGCGTCAGGACCTCCGAAGCAGTCGGAATAAGCCGTGTTAAGTTCGCGGCGCAGTGTCGCGATATAGTCAGGGGGCAATATGCAGTCAGAGTCGACGAAGACAAAGTAGTCTCCGCCGGCTCTGAGTATGCCGTAATTACGGGCTATGGAGCGCCCCTCGTTGTCTTTATAATGGTATTGCAGGTCTATGACACCCTCGTAACGCCGACAGACATCGCGGCAGGGCTCGGTCGAGCCGTCTTCCACGATTATTGCCTCAAATCCCTGGTCGCTTTGCGCGGCAAGGCTTTTGAGGAGGTCGGCCACCTCGTCGATGCGGTTATATACCGGTACTATGACGGAGAAGCGTATGTCTGCCACTGGCTTGTGTGTGGTCATAACGGGGTCAGCCTGCATTAGTGTTGTTATTTGGCGGCTTATTAAGCCTTTACGCGGCCTACATAAGAGCCGTCGCGTGTGTCGACCTCGATGAGTTCGCCTTCGTTTATGAACAGGGGCACGCGAACAGTTGCGCCGCTCTCTACAGTGGCGGGTTTGAGAGTGTTGGTCGCTGTGTCACCTTTGAGACCCGGTTCGGTATATGTGATCTTGAGCACTGTCTTGGTCGGCATTTCTGCGTAGAGCACTGTGTCGGTCGAGGCGTCGCTCACTACTTCTACCACGTCACCCTCTTTCATAAAGTCGGCGCCGGTCACAAGAGCCTTGCTGATGGGCACTTGGTCGAAAGTTTCCTGGTTCATGAAGATATCGTCATCACCCTCGCTGTAAAGGAACTGGTAGGGGCGGCGTTCCACACGTACGTCTTCGAGTTTCTCGCCGATATTGAAGCGGCGTTCGAGCACACGGCCGTCTACCACGTCTTTCAGCTTGGTACGCATGAAAGTGTTGCCCTTGCCAGGTTTCACGTGTAGAAATTCGATTACGAAATAAAGGCGGCCGTCCATGCGGATGCAGGTACCGTTCTTGATGTCTTGGGAGTTTATCATTTTAACTTATTGTGTTGTTGTTTGTTTATAGTTTATGAAGTGCAAAGTTACAAAAAATTTGAGCTATCTACAAATTTTTAGTTGTGACGTGCATGGTGTTTATCCTCTTTTTTGTATTTTTGTGAGTTGAAAATCTTTACGGCATGAAAAATATATTTCTGACGCTTGCGGCCGCCCTGGTATTGTGTGCCGTGTCTGCATATCCGCGTGACCTGGTCATATTGCACACCAATGACACCCATTCGCATATCGATGCGGAGAATGGCGTGGGCGGCGTGTTGCAGCGAAAGGCCATGATAGACAGTATAAAGAAGGCGGAAAAAGATGTGCTTGTGGTAGATGCCGGCGATATCGTGCAGGGATCGCTTTATTTTAAATTGTTCGGCGGCGAGTTGGAATACCCTCTTATGGAAATGATGGGCTATGATGTCCAGATCCTGGGTAATCACGAGTTTGATAACGGCCTGGATGAATTGGCGCGTCATCTGCATCGCGGCGGTCCGGCCAAATTAGTTGCTAATTATGATTTTTCGCAGACTCCGCTCAAGGGCGTGACAGATCCCTATGTCATAAAAAAAATAGGCGGTAAAAAAATCGGTATCATAGGTATAGGGCTTGATCCTGCCGGAATGGTCGCTCCTGAAAATTACCGGGGGATGAAGTTCGCTGACATAGTCGCTACGGCTAACGAGACTGCCGGCCGGCTGCGTCGTGATGGTTGTGACATTGTGGTGGCAGTGACTCATCTGGGATATACAAATGATACCGGAAAGCCGTTGGTTACTGATGTCGGGCTGGCACGTCTTTCTAAAGGCATTGATATTATAATAGGCGGCCATTCGCATGAAATGGTTTCGCCGGCCACGGCGGGCGAACGGCCTAATGTGGTAGACAATGCCGAGGGCCGGCCTGTGCTGATAGCCCAGACCGGCCGCTATGGCGCCAATCTTGGCTATATCAAGGTCGGACTGGACGGCGGCGCTCCTGTTGTGAAGCAAGCCGGGCTGTTGCCCGTGGCTGGTGTGGACCCGAAGCGTTTTGACAAGAAGATAGAACGCTTTCTGTCTCCTTACCGCCACGTGGTGGATTCGATCAATAACCGCGTGATAGCCGAATGTATCGTGGACATGCCAAACACTAAGAATTATTATACATCTGTGCTGTTGTCCAATTTTACGGCCGATGTGGCCGAGGCATATGCAAGTCATGTGCTTGACTCTCTCAATGCCCCCGGCCTGCCGAAGCGTGTAGATCTTGCGGTTATGAATAGCGGCGGCATACGTATGCCGATGAAGCGCGGACCGGTGACCGAAGGACAGATATTATCTACATATCCTTTTAGCAACCACTTGGTGATAAAGGAGATGACGGGAGTTCAGCTTGATTCCCTTATACGCCAGGCGGCAGTACTGGCCAACCAGGCTTTTAGCAAAAGCACGCTTGTGGCCGTATCGCGTGGCACGGCCAATGTGGAGGGGGTGTTAATTAACGGTTATCCTCTGGATCCGGGGCGGACTTATTATGTGGCCATGCTTGATTATCTGGCGGATGGCGGCGATTATCTTACCACGGCTGCTGCCGGTACCGTGGTGTGGCGCGATCCGGCGGAGTGGTGCGCGCCCGTTATGAGGTATGTGGTGGATATGGGCAAGGCGTCTATGCCTATTGATCCTGATCCCCGGTGCCGTCTGCGTGTCGCAGACTCTATTCCGGATATGAGATGAGGCTGTTGTTGCTACTTGTCATATTGTCTGTTTTTGTATCCTCCTGTGCGCGTCCGCGCAGTGAAGTGGGGGATACGGCCCGTGTCTGTAATAAGCAAGAGGTGTCAGACCTTACCAGGCGTGCCGGGGAATGGGCTGATTCAGTAGCAGACGCTATGACTTTGGAGGAACAGGTAGGTCAGTTGTTCATGCCGGCGTCGTATACCAGGACTGATAATGCCACGATTAGCGCTGTCAGTGCTTATGTAGCGGACTGCAAAGTGGGCGGAATGGTATTTCTTAAGGGTGACACATGTTCTATGCGTGTCTTGTCCGACACGTTGCAACGGCAGTCGCGGGTGCCTATGTTTCTGGCCGTTGATGCTGAGTGGGGGCTTGGTATGAGGCTTGAAGGTGCCAGGTCTTATCCGAAAAACTATCGATTGGCCGATGCCGGTGAGCAATGGATGTATGACTACGGCTATTCGGTGGGTTGCGAGTGTCTTTCTGTCGGTCTTAACATGGTGCTCGGACCAGTGCTTGATGTAGCTCCTGCTCCCGGAACTGTGATGTATAAGCGTTCGCTAGGTGCCGATCCTGCCGTCGTGGGACGTCTGGGCACCGCCTATGCGCGCGGTCTTGAAGATGCCGGAGTAGTGCCTGTGGCCAAGCATTTCCCGGGACACGGATTCACCTGGTCCGATTCGCATGACGGCCTGCCTGTGATCAGGAGGGATTCGGCGCATATCGCAGCTGTTGACCTGCTGCCGTTCCGCCAATATATCGATATGGGTTTTCCGGCGTTGATGGCAGGCCACATATCTATGCCGGCGCTTAGCGGAGACACTCTGCCGGCGGTGTTGTCACGCAAGGTCATGACAGGTATTCTCAGAGGCAAGATGAAGTTTGACGGATTGCTGATAACAGATGCTTTGAACATGAAAGCACTTGATGCTGGCGATGGCACCGAGACAAGGGCTGTGCGGACACTGATGGCCGGAGCCGACATAATGCTGGCCCCTTCGGACACGCGTCGGGAGATAGACGGTGTGGTGGAGGCCGTCAGGAGTGGGCGTCTGTCTGCCTCGATAGTCAGAGACCGTTGCCGGAGGGTATTATTTTATAAGTTTCTTACATTGATGCGCTGACACGTTTCAGAAGCGCAGGCCTGTTACTGCGCCGAAAGCGGTTATGGCGTTGGCAAACGAGTAATTTTTGTCGTTGTACCAGTTGAGGTCTATCGAACCGAATATGCCTGCGAAGAAATTTCCGAGATTGTACGCCATGGCTGTCCTGGCTTTGAAATTCAGTGAGAATAGTTCACAGCGACCCTCTACGCTGTCTGCCAGCGAATGTTTATATCCTATGGTCGGTATGGCAGTCAGGTTCCATACCCATTTAGGGTGGAATACCCAGTTGTAGCCATAGCCGGCTATTATGCAGTAATCATTGTAGTTAAACCTGTATTGCAGCGGCGTGTCGGCTGGCAGCTGGTCTTTCATACCCTGCGGCAGTGAGGTGAAATCCATACTGATGTCCTGTCTGGAGAAGCTGAACCCCAATATTATAGAACCCTGGCTTTTACGTTGTATTTTTGAATAATTATATGCAGCTCCGTGGTAATATCGTCCGTGATTGAAGAAATAATAGGCGTCTATGCCGTAGCTTTTGAGCTGTAGCTGGGGAAAATGGTATTTGAACCACCTCTTTCCGGATTCGGTTTTGTAGTTGCCAAACTGTCGTATCTCTGTTCCGTCGCGGTTGCGCGAATAGTATGCATTGACCCAGAACAACGCGCAGCTGAAATTGAAATCGTATCGCTTCTGCCTGGCCGGGGAGTGTGTTATGAGCCGGTTAAGATTAGCCTGGTAGCTTAAGCTTACGGCCATGAAGGAGAGAGAGGGTCCGAAGTTGGAATATACGTCCGACAGCATTCGTATATGTGTCTTGTCCAGTGTCATGGAATATGAGTCGGCCCAGTTTGAGGACCGCATCAGTACTTTCCATTTTTTGCCTGTGGGGAGCACATAGTCATGGTCGTAGGTGTTCAGCAACCGGTCCCCCCAGTTATAGGTGTTCACACAGAATTTGAGAAACTTCGGATATATTATAGTAGTGTCGGATATATCGAATGTGTGTGATTTAATTCTGTCAGTCCACCAGTCTGAGGATGTGGCGTGCATGCCGGCTGATGCTTCGGAAATGGTGTCGGTGCCTGTGGTGATAGCTGCCGTCTTCTGGTTATATAACGTGTCAAGCCGCGAGGCATGTAGCGACGCGGCAGACAAAATGGTGATGATGTATACAATGATGGTTCTTTTCATTCAGGACGGTTGTCAAGCAGGTGTTTTGCCTGCTGAAATAAGGCATCGTCTATCACATACAGTCCGATGCTTGATGTTCCTGCGTCTGGCGCAGGGAATACATTTGACATGGCGTTCTGTTCTACCACGCATTCTATGCCGTTGTCGGCCAGAAAGCCTTTGTCTATGTAGGCTATTGTCTCGGTGTTGTAAATTTTTAGTAGCTTCATGGCAGTGTGTTTTTTATGAATGATTAAAACTAATTGTGTTTAATTAGTCAACACTGCCGTGAGGCGTAATGTTCAAAATCGGTGGCCTTATCTTATGCCTGCTTTGTCCAGGGCTGCCTGGTATCGTTTGGCGTTGGCCAAGTGCTCCTCATAGGTCTCTGCGAAATTGTGGTATCCGCTGAAGTCCTCTTTAGCGCACATGTACAGATAATTGTTTGGTCTTGAGCTTAATATGGCGTCCATGGTGGCTGCCGACGTGGTGCGTATCGGACCAGGGGGGAGACCTTCGTATCTGTAGGTGTTAAACGGAGAGTCTGTCTTGGTCATTTCGCCTGTAATACGCTTTATATTGAAGTCTCCTAATGCGAAACGTACTGTGGGGTCAGCCTGTAGTTTCATATTTTTGTTCAGACGGTTGATATACAGTCGTCCTATGATTCCTTTTTCGTTGTTCATGTTAGTTTCCTCGTCAACTATAGATGCAAGGATGGCCACTTCGCGAGGTGATAGATGTAGTTTCTCGGCTCTGGCCAGACGTTCCGGAGTCCAGAAAGCATCGTAGTTTCTGCGCATTTTGTGTACAATTTCTTCCGGAGAGGCTGTCCAGAAAAACTCGTAAGTATTGGCCAGAAACAGACACATGACATGTTCTGGGTCGGTGTCGCATTTTTCCAAAAATGCAGAATCGTTAAGAACGCCCATCAGAGAATCTACCGGCATGTCAAGTTTTGCTGCAAATTTTTTAGCCAGCGTTTTCTTGTCGCGTTCGTTCTGTATGACAACCCGTATGCCTACTTGTCCGCCATGTGTTATAGTGCGTGCTCCCTGCATGGGGGACTGGCCTTTTTCTATACGGAAAGCCCCGTAGCGTATAGGAGCTCCGGCTCCTGTGATCTCCATGGCCTGTCGCAAATCATGGGCGTAGTCGCTACCCAGATATTTCGACACACTGTCTTCTACTTGTTTGGAGGTGGCGTTGGCTGGTATCTTTATTATCACAGTATGCCTTGCGCCTTTGTTTAACATTGGTATTATCAGTGCGAGACCGACCAGTATTATTGTCACTAAAACCACTAAAAAGGATATGAATACTATGCGGTTCGGACGTCTTTTGGGGCGGCGTGCCTGTCGTGATTTTTCAGCCTCGGTCTGCTGCTCCCTTGCACCTTTCTTTTGTGGGTCGGCGCAATATTTACTTACATTCATGATGTTGTAACAGTGTTTATACTACGATGTGCGAAATTAACAAAAAATATGATAAAATCCAAATGTGGTGTTCCGCTGGTTGATATGCATTTCTGTTATTGTATTGTGCATCAGATTGTTAATCTTGTGCCTGTCTTTTCGGTGCAAAAAAGCCCGGCCTCGCAGCTTGTGCAGGAGGTCGGGCCGGTCATAGCTAAAAATGAATTTACGGTCGCGTGTAAGAATTATTTATAGATGTTTTTTAACGATGGCCTTTGTGGTCGCGGTGTTTGTCTTTGCAGCAGGGTTTTACTGCCGCTGTCTTGTCCCGGCGGTGTTTAAGGAACGCTTTCTTCCCCTTGGTGACTACGGATCCGTCGTTTTTCGACACTGCGACTTTGCCTTTGTCAGAAGCAGTGGCATATTCCACCATGTAGCCTTCCGGATAAGCTTCGATCTCTTCTACATAGTTTATCACTCCGCCCTGGGCGAGATCGTTGCCGGAAAGAGCCGTTATGACTACTTGTTCAGGCACCATGGCTACAAGAGTGCTGCTGGGAAGCATCACGCCTTCGGGAGCCTCTACCTGTGTCCAGTTGCCGTTATAGTCAAACGTGATTTCATATCCGTCACTCATTTTGACTTCGTACTCGCGGTCCTTAAAATCATTTTCCACACGTGCCACCGTGGTGGAGGGGAACAAAGTGTTTATAAACGTTTGTGCGTTTTCAGGCAGGCTGCGGAATTCCATGCTGCCTGACATAGCAGGCCCCACGCCCGGGTTAAGGCGCGGTGACGCGCCCTGGTTGCTCTGCTGGGCTGTTACGGGCATGGCGGCCATAGCAGCCAGCCCAAGTATAAATAGTGTCTTTTTCATAGTCGTAAATACTTTTAAAGATCTCGCTCGGAACCTTGTTTGTGATTATAACATGGATGGCGTTATGCTTGTTTATAACATGTAGATTAAAAAAAGCTAAAAAGCGCAGGACAACCGAAAAAAAGCTGTAATTTTGCAATCATGCAAGGTACAGTGGTAAGAAATACAGGCAGCTGGTACGAGGTTGCCCCGGACGGCCGGTTCGACGGCCGGCTGATAAGGTGCAAGGTGAAAGGCAGTTTCCGTATCAAGGGCATACGTACTACCAATCCGGTGGCGGTAGGGGACGTGGTGACTGTTTCCCTTACGCCTGACGGCACGGGGTTTATCACCGCTATCGCTCCGAGGCGTAATTACATTATTCGCCGTGCGTCCAATCTGTCCAAAGAGAGCCATATACTTGCCGCCAATATCGATAAGGCCTTTTTGGTGGTCACGCTGCGCGAGCCGCAGACTACGACCACTTTTATAGACAGGTTTCTGGCTACGGCAGAGGCATATGGCGTTACGGCGTCCGTCGTATTCAATAAGTGTGATATGTGGGATGAGGATGACCGTGAACTGGCTGATGCCATGTCTTATCTTTATGGTTCTATCGGCTATGAGGTTATGGTGGTATCGGCACGCACAGGGCAGGGGATAGATGCTCTCAGGGCATCGGCATCCGGCCGTACAGTGCTGATGGCCGGTAACAGCGGTGTGGGCAAAAGTTCGCTTATAAATGCCCTGGTGCCAGGCCTCGGCCTGCGCACAGGTAATATTTCCGACCAGCATCACACTGGTATGCATACTACTACGTTCTCTGAAATGTATGACCTGCCCGGAGGCGGCCGCCTGATAGACATTCCCGGTGTAAAAGGCTTTGGCACAATCGATTTCGACTATGCTGAGGTAGGGCATTATTTCCCTGAAATTTTCAAGACGGGCGCGGAGTGTCGTTTTCGAGGCTGCACGCACACCCATGAGCCTGGCTGTGCCGTGCTTAAGGCTTTGGAAGAGCAGCGCATAGCCCGCAGCCGCTATTCTTCGTATCTCTCAATACTTGAGGATGCTAATCCGGATAAATACCGTAAACCATTTTGACTATGCCTACAGATACCAGCCAACATAATCTCTCGCAGCGTGGCAAACCCCGTCATACGCCTCAGTATGCCGATGTAGCCGGCAAGTTGCAGCCGCAGGCCATAGAGCTTGAAGAGATGGTGCTAGGCGCGCTCATGCTTGAGAAAGACGCCTATACAGAGGTCTGCGACTTGCTTGTGCCGGAGAGCTTTTATGATCCGCGCAACCAACTCATATACGAGGCCGTGTCGCAGCTCGGTTCCAACCAGCGCCCCATAGACATGCTCACGGTGGTGGAGCAGCTCAGGGCCAACGGGACATTGGAGCGTGTGGGCGGCGCCGTGGTTATAACGGAGCTTACTGCTCGTGTGACGTCGGCGGCCCATATAGAATTCCACGCCCGTATCATAGCGCAAAAATATCTGGCCCGACGCCTTATAGCCTTTGCTTCCAATATAGAGGGGCAGGCATTTGACGAGGCTAATGATATTGACGATCTGCTGCAGGCGGCCGAAGGCGAGTTGTTTGAAATTTCGCAGACACAGCTTAAGCGCGAGGTGGTGCAGGTAGACACTGTCATCAACCAGGCAATGCAGCAGATACAGGCTGCCGCAAACCGCGAAAGCGGTCTGTCAGGTCTTGCCACAGGGTATTCTGAATTGGATGCCATTACTTCGGGATGGCAGAATTCCGACCTTATCATCATTGCCGCGCGTCCGGCCATGGGTAAGACGGCGTTTGTGCTCTCTATGGCCAAGAACATGGCTGTGGACTTCAACATACCTGTGGGCTTCTTCTCGTTGGAGATGAGCAATGTGCAGCTGGTGAACCGTATGATATCCAATGTGTGCGAAATCAAGGGTGAGACGATCCGCTCGGGACGATTGTCCGACCGGGAATGGGAGCAGCTTAACTCGCGTGTTAAATTCTTGTTTGGCGCGCCTATGTATATAGACGAGACGCCCGGTTTGTCGGTGACGGAGTTGCGTACAAAGGCCCGGCGCCTGGTCAGGGAGCATGGCGTAAAGATCATAATAATCGACTATTTGCAGCTGATGAATGCCACAGGAATGAAATTTGGTTCGCGAGAGCAGGAGGTGAGCACCATTTCTCGCTCTCTGAAAGCGTTGGCCAAGGAGTTGAATATCCCTGTCATAGCATTGTCGCAGCTCAACCGTTCGACTACTACGCGCGATGACAAGCGCCCCATCCTCTCCGACCTGCGTGAATCTGGTGCCATAGAGCAGGATGCTGACTTTGTGGCGTTTATCCACCGCCCGGAATATTACACACATTCGTCAGAGGATGCCGAGGGCAATGATATACGCGGTCTGGCGGAATTTATAATAGCCAAACACCGAAGCGGCCAGGTAGGCACGGTCAAGATGCGCTTCACAAGCCAGTTTGTGCGTTTTGAAAACTGGGATGACGGAAGGCGTGTCGTACAGACGCAGACGGTGCAGAGCCGTATGAACGATGAGGACGATTCCGGCCCCACAACACGTTCACCCCTGTCCGGCGGACTGGCATCTGCAAATCCGTTTGAGGGTTCTCCCATGCCGGATATTATGCCCGGTCCGGGCGAAAGTGTGCCGTTCTAACCTGTAAACATTTTTTGACATACTTTTGTTATACACTCGACAGAACTCCCTCACGGGTGTCTGCCGAGTTTTTTTTTAATAACACAGCACAAATTAATACTATGACACATCATCACAGCAATTCTGGCCATGCCGCTGAAGAACGCAGGCAGCGCCACGAGGAATCTGCCCGGAACCATAGGCGCATATACCGCCTGTGGTTATGGATAGGGGTAATTGGCCTTTGCGCTTTATTGTTCTTCTGGATATTTGACATAGGCACATTCCTAGGCCCGAACCAATAGCGGTTCAAGAGAAATAATTTAGTGAATTTATACGGCGTGTCCCGGACCATAATCCGGGACACGCGCGTTTTTATGGCAGTAGAGGAGCCATTAGCGCCAGTATCAGCGGTGTGAGAAGGGCGGTCAGAAGTCCGTTGACTATGAGACCTAAAGAGGAAAACGCGCCATATCTGCTGCCTCCGGCCTCAATGGCGGCGGCAGTCCCCACGGCATGCGCTGCCGTTCCCATGGACAGGCCTTGGGCTATAGGGCTTTTTATGTGTGACAGACGCATCATGCCAAATCCTGCCATCCCTCCGAAAATACCCGTGCATACCACTACGGCGGCTGTCAGGGCCGGTATGCCCCCTATATTGTTAGTGACTTCTATCGCTATAGGGGTTGTGACCGATTTCGCAGCCAGCGACAGCACCACGTCTCGGCTGCCTCCCAGCCATGTCGCTATCAGCATTACAGAAGAGACGCCTATTACGCATCCTGTGATTTCGGCCATTAATATTGGCAGTAGTTGTTTCCGGATAGCGCTTATCTGCTTATACAGCGGCACGCCGAGTGCCACTACTGCCGGTTTGAGCCAGAAATCGATATATTTGCCGCCTGCGTTATATGTCTCATAATCAATGCCGCCCAGGCATAATATGGCTACTAGTGCCGCTATAGTCACCAGAATAGGGTTTAGCATGGCCATGCCAGAACGTCTCTGTATGGCGCGTGCCAGAATGAATATCACGAATGTGAGCGCTACCGCCACATACGGCGAACGCGCTATTGTGTCAAATGCCTCCATTGTTTCTATTGAAAGATGTGTGGCGCACACGCTGGTGCACATGTCCCGTCACGGCTATTATTATAAATGTGCTCACTACGCATGCCGCCGTGATCGGCAGCCACTGGTCGGCTATAAGTCCGAAGCAGTTCATGACACCCACGCCGGCCGGTATGAAAAAGAATCCGAGATTGTCCACTAGTAGAGAGGCGCCGCGTTCGACCCATTCGATGCGTATCAGTCTGGTCTGTAGCGAGACGGTGAGTAGAATCATACCCGTGATGCTTCCGGGGACAGGAATTCCGGCCAGGGCGGTAACAGCTTCTCCAAGGGCCAGAAATGCAAACAGTATGGCTAATTGTAAGATCATAATAATTATGTATGGAAAGATTTTTTTGCGTGCGGACCGTATGTCCGTCTGTGAAAAAAGCTCTTCCGCTTGTTGTCGGAAGAGCTCTTCTATGATTAGGGACTTACGTCATCGATTACTTGGAAGCCATGTGGTCGCTCACTGTAAGGTGCAGACGACCCTTGGCACGACGGCGTGAAAGTACTTTGCGGCCATCCTTGCTGGCCATTCTTTCGCGGAAGCCGTGCTTGTTCACACGGCGGCGGTTGGAGGGTTGAAAAGTTCTTTTCATTTTGGTATATCGATATATTATTATTCAATAACGGGCAGCCGTGGCACGGCCGCTTTTCGGACTGCAAAATTACTAAACGATTTTCAAACAGCCAAATATTCAGTAAAAAAAGTTCTTGCCTGAAAAAATGCGGTCTGGATATGGGAGATATATGCGGCATTATCGTTTCGTGAAGTGTCTTAACAGACAC
>CAJTQU010000028.1 GCA_910578665.1 uncultured Muribaculaceae bacterium | reverse complement strand
CTTTATGCCTTAAAAAGTTTTGATGTTGTAAAAAATTAAGATGCGTCAGCCCTGGTAGAGAGATGCGTTACTGTTTGTCTATTGGGATAATTTTAGTAACTTTGCGCTTACTTTGGGTGTCTGTGTCCGAATGTCGCATAGCATCAAAATCTGCATATGTGGAGATTTAAGCCAATTGAGAAACCGACAATATGGGGTGGCGGCAATATCGCCGCCTATAAGGCTGGGGCGAAAGGCTGGCCTGCTGCTGACGCACCCTTATGCAGGCACATAGGCGAGAGTCTGGAGCTTTCTTCTATGGCTGGCTGTATGTCGGTAGTGGACGGCGGACCGGATAGCGGCCTTACCCTGGCCGAATTAATAGGCCTGCACGGCACGCGTATTATGGGAAAGAGCCTTTATGCGCGCTTTGGCAATAATTTTCCCATAATGGTCAAGCTGCTGGATGCCAGCGATGATCTTTCTGTACAGGTGCATCCCGATGACTGTATGGCGGCAAAAAGGAAGTTGCCGCATGGAAAAAACGAGATGTGGTATATAGTCGGTGCCGCTCCCGGGGCGCGCCTGTGTGCCGGTTTTACCCGTGAATTGTCACCCGAAGACTATATGGGCCTTGTGAAAGAGGACCGTATCACCGAGGCCTTGGATTATACGCCTGTGCATGAGGGCGATGCGTATTACATACCTGCCGGTACCGTGCATGCCCTGGGCAGAGGATGTCTGGCTGTCGAGATTCAGCAGACATCTGATGTCACTTACCGTATTTTTGATTTTAACCGTCAGGACGCACAAGGCAATATGCGTGAACTGCACACGCATCTAGCCATGGAGGCCCTGTGTTTCGGAACGAAAGGGGAGGGGCGTATCAATTATAGCGACCAGCCCGGTATGATTACTGAATTGCTGGCGACACCGGCATTTTCGGTCAACCGCCTGCGCATAACCTCTCCTTACAAACGAGATTACAGTGCTACTGACTATTTTAAGATTATAGTGCTGGCTCAGGGTGCCGCGGCTCTTTCTGATGGCTCCGGCAGTATCGATGCCGCGCAGGGCACGGTATGTCTCGTGGGAGCTGACAGTCCTTGGTTGTCTGTAGAACCCGCAGGGGAATGCGTGCTCATAGAGACTTACGTAGATCCCGGACTATTACTAAATAAAGAAAACAATATACTTTGATATAGAGATTACGATGAACGAATTAGCCACTAAATATGATCCTACGCAGGTAGAGAAGAAATGGTATGATTATTGGAAAGAACACCGTCTGTTCCACTCGGAACCGGATGGCCGCGAACCCTATACTATAGTCATACCGCCCCCTAATGTGACCGGAGTGCTGCATATGGGGCATATGCTCAACAATACGATTCAGGACATATTGGTGCGTCGTGCACGTATGGAGGGTAAAAACGCGCTGTGGGTGCCCGGTACAGACCACGCGTCTATTTCCACTGAAACGAAAGTAGTTGCCAAACTCGCGGCCGATGGAATACAGAAACGTGATCTTACACGTGAGCAGTTTCTGGAGCATGCATGGGAATGGACTAATAAATACGGAGGAATAATCCTACACCAGTTGGAAAGGCTGGGTGCGAGTTGCGATTGGGAACGCACGGCATTCACTATGGATGACACGCGCAGTAAGAGCGTAATCAAGGTCTTTTGTGATCTTTATGAGAAAGGCCTTATATACCGCGGCCTGCGTATGGTCAATTGGGATCCGCAAAACCGCACGGCACTGAGTAATGACGAAGTGTATTTCCAGGAAGAGCACAGCAAACTCTATTATCTGAAATATTATGTGGCTGATGATGATATGTCAGGGGCTACAGGGGCGGATGAAGAGGTGGTACACACTGATGTCGAGGGACGCCGCTATGCTGTAGTGGCCACGACACGGCCCGAGACCATAATGGGTGACACAGCCATGTGTATAAATCCCAAAGACCCGAAAAATACTTGGCTCAAAGGCAAACGTGTGATCGTGCCTTTGGTGGGCCGCGAAATACCTGTTATTGAGGATCGTTATGTAGAGATAGAGTTTGGCACCGGATGTTTGAAAGTTACACCGGCCCATGACCCTAACGATTATATGCTGGGCAAGAAGCATAATCTACAGACTATCGATATATTCAACGAAGACGGCACAGTGAGCGAGGAGGGCGGTATGTACATAGGCATGGACCGCTTTGACGTCCGCAAGCAGATAGCCAAAGATCTGGATGCAGCCGGGTTGCTGGAGAAAGTTGAGGATTATACCAACAATGTCGGTTTTTCCGAACGTACGCATATCCCCATCGAGCCGCGTCTGTCTCTGCAATGGTTTATAGATATGAAGCATTTTGCAGAGATCGCTCTGCCGCCCGTTATGGATGACTACATCAGATTTGTGCCGGCCAAATACCGCACAACGTACCGGAATTGGCTGGAAAACATACAGGACTGGTGTATAAGCCGCCAGTTGTGGTGGGGACACCGCATACCGGCTTATTATGTGGACAATGACGGAGAGGAACTTGTCGTAGTTGCCGAGACACGGCAGGAAGCTTTGGATAAAGCACGTGCCAAGACTGGCAACGGGGCCCTGACCGATGCCGACCTGCGCCAAGATGATGATGCCCTGGATACATGGTTCTCGTCATGGTTATGGCCTATTACACTGTTTAACGGAATTCTTGATCCTGATAATGCCGAGATGAAATATTATTATCCCACAGCCACGTTAGTGACCGGACCGGATATCATTTTCTTCTGGGTGGCACGTATGATCATGGCCGGATATGAATATGCCGGAGACAAGCCGTTTGACAACGTGTATTTCACCGGAATAGTTCGCGATAAACAGGGCCGTAAGATGAGTAAAATGCTCGGCAACAGTCCTGATCCTATTGCCCTAATGGACCAGTATGGTGCCGACGGTGTGCGTATGGGGCTTATGATGGCGGCTCCGGCAGGTAATGACATATTGTATGATGACGCATTGTGCGAGCAGGGCCGTAATTTCTGTAATAAAATCTGGAATGCTTTCCGTCTGGTCAAAGGATGGGATACGGCGGCAGATGCCGGCCAGCCTGATTATTGCGCTATTGCTTCGGCATGGTTTGATTCTGTCTTGCAGCGCACTCTCGCCGAGGTGGCAGACCTTATGGGCAAATTCCGTATTTCGGAGGCTCTGACAGCTGTTTACCGCTTGTTCCGTGATGAATTTTCGTCATGGTATCTGGAGATGGTTAAACCGGCTTACGGAACACCTATAGATGCCGTCACTTACAATCAGACTTTGAATTACTTTGACGTGTTGTTGCGCCTGCTGCACCCATTTATGCCTTTCATTACAGAAGAGCTGTGGCAGCATCTTGGCGAACGCGGTGAGGGCGATAGTATAATGACAGCTACACTGCCCGTTTCCGGCGTCTGTGACAATGACTTGCTGAAGCAGATGGAGATAGCCAAGGAGATTGTAGGCGGCGTGCGCAACATCCGCAAGCAGAAACAGATACCCGGCCGTGATCCGCTTACCCTGATGGTAAAGGGCGTATGGCCGGAAGCTCTGCTTCCCGTAGTGGCCAAGATGGCCGGACTGGATAAAATAGAGGCGGTACAAGAGAAAGATCCGTCGGCTGCCACATTCCGCGTCGAGGCCACAGAATATGCCGTCCCTCTTAAAGACAGTATTAATATCGAAGAAGAACTAGCCAAGCTCAATGCCGACTTAAAACACTATACAGGTTTTCTGGCCGGTGTGGAAAAGAAGCTGGCTAACGAACGCTTCGTGGCCAATGCTCCAGAAGCGGTAGTGGCGCTCGAACGAAAAAAGCAGAGCGATGCTACGGCAAAGATTGCGGCCATAAAGGCATCAATAGAGGCATTACAGAAATAAGAATACGAAATCGGCATACAGACTTAATACAGACTATTTATGAATAAGAACACAGCGATAACACTTCTGGCATCCGCCATATTAGTGCCTTCGGTATATGCGGCCATGCCGGTTACATGGCATGTAAACCCGGCTATGCCGGTATACGCTCCGGCGTTGGTTGACTCGGTAGACATAAAGGGAAAACCTTATTCTCCAGAGGCATTGTTATCGACAGCGCTGCCGCTGACGGCGGCCAATAATGGCCGCCAGGTGTCGGACACACTACTGACATTGTCCCGTCCCACAGCTGACGGTACTATGCAGGTAGCCTTGACGGATTTACGTTCGTCGCGATTTGCGAAAGGCAAACTGGTGGTTAAATGTCCGGCACGCCACGTGGTGTATATAGACGGTAAGGAGCAGGGGCGTAGTGATAAGACAGGCGGTACTACTTCCGTGAGTCTGACACTGGAGCCTGAGCGAGACTATGCCGTGGCCGTGAATATCTTTTCGCTGGCAGCGGACACCGTGGTACCGGCTGTGAGTCTGGAGTGGGAGAATGCCGATCCGGCCCGTCCGGCTGATGTCAGGGCAGACGCCGGCATGAAGCGCCGCCTGCTGCTTGACGACACTGCATTCGGAGCCAGGGTGGCCGGCGCGGCAGTTTCGGCAGACGGCCGGTGGCTGCTTACAACTATATCAGACCGTTATGATGTTGATGGAACTGTGACTGAGAGTGTTCTCAGGGATCTGCGTACCGGAAAGGAAAAGAGTATTGCATCAGGGCTTGCTTTGTCGTGGATGCCCAAGAGCGCTCTGCTCTGCCAGGTTGAAAAAGCGGCAAAAGGCTATGACGTGTATCTGATTGATCCGGCAGATATGAGCCGACGCCGTGTTGCAACCGGACTGCCGGAGAAGAACATACGTTGGAATGCCACGGAAGATCTTATAATTTATGCCGCCACGGACAAAGCAGCTGCGCAGGATGGTCCGCTGCACCGTGTCTCATCTCCGGCGGAACGTGTGCCTGGAGTAGCTGACCGCAACAGCCTTATGGCTTTCGATCCGGCCTCCGGCATGTCTCGCCGACTGACATACGGAGGTAAGGTTATGATTTGCGATATGAGCCCCGACGGAGACAGGATACTGTTTCTCTCACAGCAGGAAACTCCCACGCAAAGACCATTTGACGTGTTCACATTGATGGAACTGAATGTGCGCACTATGAAGCTTGATACCGTGGTGCCTACCACCGGATTCATAAAAGGTGCCGTATATAGTCCGGACGGCGAGCGCTTGTTGCTGTTAGGATCGGCTGATGCGTTTGACGGAGTGGGCCGGGCCATAGGACGCCAGCCAAAGGTGAATGATTATGACACACAGGCGTTTGTATTTGACCGCAAGAGCGGTACTGTAGACCCGATATCCGTAAACTTTGATCCGAGTATAGATGGCAATGTGGTTTGGAACAGGGCCGACGGACGTATATATATGCAGGTGACGGAGGGTTTTGAGTCACCCGTATATAGCTACGATGTAAAGACGAAGTCATATAAGCGCCTGCCGCTTGGCATAGATGTATTACGATCTTTCTCAATGGGCAGCCATGGTCCATCTCTGGCGTATTGGGGACAGGACGGCACGCATGCAGGTTCGGCACGTCTTTTCGACGTACGCAAAGGCACTGACAAACTGCTGTATGATCCCTTGGCGGAGAGATTGTCCGAGATAGAGACAGGCAAGTATGAACAATGGACGTTTACAGCTTCTGACGGAACATCGATAGACGGATACATATGCTATCCTCCGGAATTTGACCCTGCGAAGAAGTATCCGCTCATAGTGTATTATTATGGCGGCACGATGCCTACGCAGCACGGTATATCGTCTCCTTACAGCCCTCAGTTGTTTGCATCCCGTGATTATGTAGTATATGTCCTGAATCCTTCGGGAACAGTTGGCTACGGCCAGGAGTTTGCCGCGCGACATGTGGACGCATGGGGCAAACGCACGGCAGAAGACATAATAGAAGGGACCAAGGAATTGTGCCGTACCCATCCCTTTATCAATCCCGACAAGATCGGATGTCTGGGAGCATCTTATGGTGGCTTTATGACCCAGTATCTGCAAACACTTACACCTATGTTTGCAGCGGCGGTAAGTCATGCTGGTATTTCGAATGTCACGTCTTACTGGGGCGAGGGTTATTGGGGATACAGTTATAACTCAGTGGCAGCGGCCGACTCTTATCCGTGGCAGAATCCTGACCTGTTTACCAAACAGGGTTCGCTTTTTAATGCCGATAAAATCAACACACCTCTCTTGCTGCTGCACGGATCGGCAGATACCAATGTACCGGTAGGAGAGAGTATCCAGCTTTATAACGCGCTCAAGATACTGGGCCGTCCTGTGGAATTAATTACAGTGGACGGAGAAAACCATTTTATCTCTGATTTCGCCAAACGACGTCTGTGGCATAATACAATAATGGCATGGTTTGCCCGTTATTTGCAAGACGATCCGTCGTGGTGGAACGAGATGTATTCAAAATAAATTTATTTTAGGTCCTCGTTAAGGAAAGGACCTCGGACATAGAAAATTTGAATAGATAATGAAAGCTTATGTATTTCCTGGTCAGGGTGCCCAGTTCGTAGGAATGGGCAAAGACCTCTACGACAACAACGAGATAGCACGTGAACTGTTTGAGAAAGCCAACGAAGTGCTTGGATTCCGCATAACAGACCTTATGTTTTCAGGTACAGAGGAAGACCTGCGCCAAACCGCTGTCACG
The DNA here is from genome assembly GCA_910578665.1 of uncultured Muribaculaceae bacterium. Lineage (GTDB taxonomy): Bacteria > Bacteroidota > Bacteroidia > Bacteroidales > Muribaculaceae > Lepagella. The sequence continues at coordinate 15,198 of CAJTQU010000028.1, read as the reverse complement.
CAGCCGGCTATTTTCCTCCATTCAGTCATTCTGGCCAAGACCATGGGTGAGGAATTTAAACCTGATATGGTCGCAGGTCACAGCCTCGGCGAGTTTTCCGCCCTTGTAGCAGCAGGCGCCCTTTCATTTGAAGAGGGTCTCAAGCTTGTTAGCGCACGCGCGCACGCTATGCAGGAGGCTTGCGAGGCACGTCCCGGCACAATGGCCGCAGTGCTTGCCCTGCCTGATGACAAAGTAGAAGAGATTTGCGCAGGAATAGACGATGTGGTAGGCGCTGCCAACTATAATTGCCCCGGACAGGTCGTGATCTCCGGCACGGTAGAGGGTATTGATGCCGCCTGTGCCAAAATGATCGAGGCCGGCGCCAAACGCGCTCTCAAACTTAAGGTTGGCGGAGCATTCCACTCTCCCCTTATGCAGCCTGCCCAGGATACGTTGGCAGAAGCTATTGAAAAGGCAGAATTCCGCACACCCTCTTGCCCTGTATATCAGAATGTGGATGGCAAACCCCATACAGATCCCGAGGAAATTAAGGAAAACCTGTTGCGCCAGCTTACCGCTCCTGTACGTTGGACATATGACGTACAGGCTATGATTGCCGATGGTGCGGATGAGTTTATAGAGCTTGGTCCCGGTTCCGTACTCCAGGGTCTGGTCAAGAAAATTGACCGTGGTGTGGCTGCTTCCGGCCGTAGCTGATTATGCCTATGAGGAAGTATAATGTGGCAATAGTCGGAGCAAGCGGCGCTGTCGGCCAGGAATTTCTGCGTGTGCTTGACGAGCAGGATTTTCCAATAGCCGGGCTTCGTCTGTTCGGTTCGGGCCGTAGTGCCGGACAGCACTACTGTTTTCGCGGTCGCGATATAGAGGTTGAGGAACTAAACCGTGATTCAGACTTCTCAGACGTAGAGATTGCGTTTACTTCGGCAGGCGCGTCAGTTTCGCGTGAGTATGCGGATATTATCACACGCCATGGAGCGGTCATGATAGATAATTCGTCTGCATTTCGTATGGATCCCGATGTGCCTCTCGTAGTGCCCGAAGTGAATGCGGCCGATGCCCTTGACAGGCCCAGGGGAATTATAGGCAATCCAAACTGCACCACGATACAGATGCTTGTGGCTCTGAAACCGATAGCTGGTCTGAGCCGCATACGCCGTGTGCATGTTTCCACATACCAGGCAGCCAGTGGGGCGGGAGCCGCCGCCATGGCTGAATTGCAGGAGCAGTATGCCCAGATAGCCAGGGGAGAAGCACCTACAGTAGAAAAATTCTCAGCCCAGCTGGCATATAATCTCATTCCCCAGGTAGACGTGTTTATGGACAATGACTACACTAAGGAAGAGATGAAGATGCTCAATGAGACACGCAAGATCATGCATGATGATGAAATAGCTCTTTCGGCCATGTGCGTGCGTGTTCCCGTACTGCGTGCGCATAGCGAGGCTATATGGGTCGAGTGTGAAAACCCCGTGACTGTAGGGCAGGTGAGGGAGGCTATGTCTGTAGCGCCGGGACTGGTGCTCATGGACGAACCTGCGGAGGGCGTATACCCCATGCCGTTGGATATGGCCGGCAAGGACCCTGTATATGTAGGACGTCTGCGCGAGGATCTGGCTGTGCCGGGCGGTGTTACGTTCTGGACCGTAGGAGACCAGATAAAAAAAGGTGCGGCGCTCAATGCAGTCCAGATAGCGCAATGGTTGTTGCATAATGATCCTGTCTTTGCCTGAATGATAAGTTAATAGAGCAAATATATGCGGTCCCGGAGCGAATGCTTCAGGACCGCATATATTTATAGCCGGGTCTAACTTTTTTTACAGTCTGAGTGTTAGTATATATGTGTGCCGGAGCGTTTCGGCACGTTTTTTGTATGCTTAACTGTACAAAGTTAACAGCTAAATATAACAAGACTCAAAAATATATTATGGCAACAGGAAAAATTGGGGTTACTACTGAAAATATTTTCCCCGTCATCAAAAAATTTCTTTATTCAGACCATGAGATATTTCTGCGCGAGCTGGTGAGCAACGCGGTGGATGCCACTCAGAAACTCCGCACTCTGGCTTCATTTGGAGAATATAAGGGCGATCTTGACGATATGCGTGTCTCTGTCACTATTGACACTGACAAAGGCACTCTGACAGTCTCTGACCACGGCATAGGTATGGATGCCGGTGATATAGACAAATATATAAACCAGATCGCTTTTTCGGGCGCGGAGGAGTTTCTGGCAAAATATAAAGATTCGGCCAACAGCATCATAGGACATTTCGGACTTGGCTTCTATTCGGCATTTATGGTGAGCAAGAAAGTAGAGATACTCTCACGTTCGTATAAGGATGGAGCTAAGCCGGTACGCTGGACTTGTGACGGTTCGCCTGAATTTGTTATGACAGACGAAGGGGTAGAGAAAGAATCGCGCGGTACAGACATAATTCTGTATATCGATGATGATTCAAAAGAATTTCTGGACCAGTCCCGTATAGACACCCTGCTTAAGAAATATTGCCGCTTCCTTCCCGTACCGGTTGTAAGTGGCAAAGAGAAAGAATGGAAAGATGGCAAGATGGTGGATACCGACAAGGACAATGTGGTCAATGCCACAGAGCCGTTGTGGACACGTAAGCCGTCAGATCTGACCGATGCTGATTATCTGCGTTTTTACCATGAACTTATGCCTGGCGCGGATGACCCCATGTTCTGGATACATCTGAATGTGGATTTCCCCTTTACGCTCACAGGCATATTGTATTTCCCAAAGATTCATAATAATCTGGATGTGCGTAAAGACCGCATACAGTTGTATTGCAACCAGGTCTATGTAACAGACCAGGTCGAGGGTGTGGTGCCTGAATTTATGACACTGATGCAGGGTGTGATAGATTCGCCTGACATACCTCTGAATGTTTCCAGGTCTTATTTGCAGGCAGACAGCGCTGTGAAAAAGATTTCAGGCTATATCTCGAAGAAAGTGGCTGAGAAGCTGGCCTCCATGTTCAAGGATGACCGCAAAGCTTTTGAACTGAAGTGGGATGACATAAAGATATTCATAGAATATGGTATGCTTACAGATACGAAGTTCTGTGATGCCGCGCTTAAATTTGTATTGTTTAAAGATACCCAGGGAGATTATTTTACCCTGGAGGAATATAAGAAACTGGTAGAGGCCGGCCAGACAGACAAGGATGGCAATATAATATATCTGTATGCTACCGATATGCAGGCCCAATATTCTTATGCCGAGGCGGCCCGTGCCAAAGGGTACAACGTTTTATTGATGGACGGCCAGCTGGATCCTCACTTTATATCTCTGCTTGAGCAGAAACAGGATAAGACGCGCCTGGTACGTGTGGATGCCGATATTGTGGACCGTCTGATAGTCAAGACAGACAAAAAAGACGCCGGACTGACACCTCTGCAGGTAGATGTCATGAGCACTTTGTTCCGTAGCCAGATTCCGGCTCTGGACAAAGCTGAATTTGTGGTTGAGTTTGAATCTCTTTCTCCTACAGATGTTCCTGCCACAGTCACACAGAATGAGTTTATGCGCCGCATGAAGGATATGAGCGCCATGCAGCCGGGCATGAATTTCTACGGGCAGCTGCCGGATTCATATTCGCTTGTAGTAAACACTGCTCAGCCGGCAGTTCAGACCGCTATACAGGAAGCTACCGATGCCTTGAAAGAAAAAGTCGAGCCGGTACGTGCCGAGATTGACACACTTAATGCTTCTATTGCTGATGCTCGTAAGCATATGGAGGAAAAGAAAGATGATGCTGCCGAGCAGGAACGTCTGAAAGCCGAAGTTGCTGATGCAGAAAAGAAAGTAGGCGAGTTGCGTGATAAGCAGGAAAAGATAGAAATTGAATATGCGTCCGGGCAGCCGCGTTTGCGTCAGATAATCGACCTGGCTCTGCTTGCCTCGGGTCTGTTGAAAGGCGAGGCACTTGACGCATTCATAAAGCGCTCTGCTTCATTGCTCTAAAGAATAATTATCATAATCTGTACGGGGGATCGTGCTAGTCACGGTCTCCCGTTTTTATTGCATAGATTAAGAAAGTTTGATATAATCCGGGGACCGCATGCCGATATTACGCTTTCGGGGTGGAACTGCACTCCGAACAATGGTAGTTTGCGATGGCTTATAGCCATTATATTGCCCTGCTCGTCGGTTGCAGTCACTGCTATTTCAGGGCTTATGCCAGCCGGCTCCACAACCCATGAATGATAGCGTCCTATAGTCGTTCCTTGTGCCATTCCGTACATAAGAGGGTTATCCGGCATCAATATATTCAGGTGTGATTTATGTCCGTGCAAAGGTTTTTCCAGTCTTCGGAGTTCGCATCCGGAGTATTGCGCTATAGCCTGCATGCCGAGACATATCCCTAGCATGGGCAGCCGTCGGCTGTACAGACGGATTATATCCATTAGGCCTTCTGCTTCCGACGGCAGTCCCGGACCTGGCGAAAGTATAAGACCCGAACATACTGCAAAATCACGTTCTAATACTGAGTCACAGCGTTTTACTGTGCATTGGGCCTTGAACGGACTTTCGCGTACAAGTTGCGCGATATTGAAAACGAAAGAATCGTAATTGTCGATTATCAGTATATGCATCTTCCTATCTTAGCAATTAAATGGCAAATTTACGAAAAAGTTTAGTAATTTTGCAGTATAAGGATTTACATGGCATGAATAAATATATGTCGCCGGACCGGGTCCGGATACTGATGAACCGCTTCGGAGCACTGGGACACCCCTTTGTATGGGGTGTGGATTTTGAACTGGAGCATGCTTTTTTTATTGAAGACACAGCCGATACAGCCGATATTTTGTGGCAGGTGGGCAGCAGTGGCAATGCCATGGCCTTGGATATACCAGATGCCATGCCGGATTTACGGGTGGTATCTCCTCCTGCAAGAGAGGAATATGCCGAGGCATTCGGGGTTGTTGCCAGTGGTTTAGCACGCGGTGACAGCTTTTTGACGAATCTTACAACACGTACTTTGACGGAGTGTGACGCCGGGCTGGAGGAACTGTTTCATTGCTGCGAGGCCAAATACAAACTGTGTCTTAAAGACAGGTTCGTGTGTTTTTCTCCCGAGCCGTTTGTCCGCATGCGTGATGGTGTGATTAGTGCGTTTCCGATGAAAGGTACGGCCGATGCCTCAAAGCCGGGAGCCGAAGCGCGGTTACTGTCTGACTATAAAGAATTATGCGAGCATCACACAATAGTGGATTTGTTGCGTAATGACCTGAATATGGTTGCCTTGGATGTGCGTGTGGAAAGATTCAGATACTTAGAACGTATAAACACTGCGCGAGGAGCTATATTGCAGACCAGTTCTGAGATATCTGGCAAATTGCCCTCAGACTGGCAAATGCATGTGGGTGATATTTTGTTTGCAATGTTGCCGGCCGGATCTATATGTGGTGCGCCCAAACCGTCAACACTGGGCATAATCAGGGAGGCTGAAAAGTTGAGGCGCGGATGGTATACCGGGGTATTCGGATATTTTGACGGGGAGAGCATGGACTGCGGTGTCGCAATACGCTGTCTGTCCCGTGATGCAGGTTTGTTATGGTTTCACAGTGGCGGAGGGATAACGGTCAACAGTGACGAGGAGGAGGAATATCGCGAGGTGCTTGACAAAGTATATCTGCCACTAAAAAATAAATGCCATGCTGATTGAGACAATAAGGGTAGTCGATGGGCACTTTGTGGATGTGGAGAGACACTTGAGGCGCATGAAGGAATCGTCTGCCGAAGTATACGGACATCCTGTATGTCTGCCAGATTTGTCATCCAGTGTCATACCTGCTGAAATGCGGCGCGGTATCGTGAAATGCCGTATAGAATACGGGCACGGTGTTAGTGACATATCATTTACCAGTTATGTCCCACGCGATATAAGAACGCTTAAATTGGTAGATTCACCGCCAGGTTGTGATTACCATTTGAAATATGCTGATCGCGGATGGATAGGGGAGTTGGCGGCTATGCGCGGTGATTGTGACGACATACTGATTATAAAGGACGGATTGCCTACAGACACATCATACACTAATATCATGTTGCAGGCAGGAGAGACATTCCATACACCGGACTCCTGCCTGCTGCCGGGCACCATGCGTGCCCGGCTTATAGAGTGCGGCATGGCGAAGATAAGGCATATTGCCTTGTCAGACTTGTTTTCTTCTGATTCTCCTTACACACATATCCGGCTTATTAACGCTATGATGCCTCTTGAGGAGGCTCCGTCTGTTCCGATAAGTTCTTTAAAATAAGAGTAAATAGATGCTACATTTTGACAATGACTATATGCGTGGCGCCCATCCGGATATATTGAGGCGCCTGAGTGAAACGAATTATGAGCAGTCACCTGGCTACGGAATGGATGATTATTGTGCCAAGGCCCGGGATCTGATTCTGCGTGAATGCGGTATGGATGGTTGCGGAGAGGTCTATTTTATGACGGGCGGCACACAGACTAATGCCACGGTGATAGACGCCTTGCTGGCCAGGCACGAAGGGGTGCTGGCAGCATCGACATCCCATGTCAATGTCCATGAAGCCGGTGCCATAGAAGCCTCCGGACACAAGGTGATAGTTCTGGATTCTCCTGACGGTAAGATGCATGCCGGTGCTGTAGCGCGATATTTGCGTGATTTCTATGCCGATGACACATTTGAACACATGGTGGCTCCAGGCATGGTATACATATCTCATCCTACCGAACTCGGTACGCTGTATACGCTTGACGAACTGAACGATTTGGCCCGTGTGTGCGGTGATGCTGGCATACCCCTGTATCTGGATGGTGCCCGGCTGGGGTACGGTCTGGCCGCTTCGGGAACGGATGTTACGCTTGAAGATATTGCCCGTTTATGTGATGTCTTCTACATTGGCGGCACCAAAGTTGGAGCGTTGTTTGGAGAGGCCGTAGTAGTCCGACAGCGAGGGCTGCTACCTCATTTTTTCTCTATTATAAAGCAGCATGGTGCCTTGTTGGCCAAAGGGCGTTTGTTGGGGCTGCAATTCTCCACACTGTTTACAGACCGTCTGTATATGCGTATTTCTGAACATGCCGTGCGTATGGCTATAAAACTTAAACAGGGTTTTCTGGCGAAAGGCTACAGCATGTATATTGATTCTCCCACTAACCAGCAGTTTTTTATTCTTCCTAATAGCGAGATAGACCGTCTGGGAGGTGTCGCTACATTCAGTCTGTGGGGGCCGAGAGGCGATTACGAGACACCGGTGCGTTTTGTCACTGACTGGTCTACTCAAGAAAGTGATGTGGATGCCTTGTTGGACTATCTATCATCCCGGTTATAAGAGAAAGTATATGTGTTTAGAATGTCTTGAAATTGCAGCCGTGCATGGTTGTTCTGGAAAATATGACTAAATTTGTGACAAATTTCTGTGTCTGTGATTGTCGCAGACTCTAATATAGACACAATTACATATGAAACAGTTTTTTACAATGGGGGCGCTGGCTATTGCTCTCGTCCCTGCTTTTGCTGCCCCAAAAGGCGGTATCTCGGCCGATATGCTTGACAGGCTGTCTGCTACGTATCAGAATACTACGGCAGACCGTGCGTTGCGCAATGCGGCAGCTACAGTGTCTCTGGACAAATTGGCGCTTAACGCGGCAGCCCGTAATACGGCGGACAACAATTTCTCACACAGGGTTCCCAGCAAGGGGATAACCAATCAGGAGCGCTCGGGACGTTGTTGGCTGTTCACGGGGCTGAATGTTCTCCGCGCCCAGATGATGAAAGAACACGATCTGCCGAAGTTGGAATTATCGCAATGTTATAATTTCTTTTATGACCAGCTAGAGAAGTCAAATTTGTTTTTACAGGGTATGATAGACTATGCCGACCGTCCAATGGATGACAAGATGGTTGACTGGCTGTTCCGTCATCCTCTGAATGACGGGGGGCAGTATACGGGGCTTGCAGATAATCTGTCGAAATACGGTGTTGTGCCTTCCGAAGTTATGGCTGAGACTTTTTCGAGCAATAATACCGACCGTCTGCGTTCCCTGATAAGTCTGCGTTTGCGCGAAGACGGTCTGCGTCTGCGCCGCATGAAGGCTGATGGTGCTTCTGATAAGCAGCTGGCAGTGGCAAAAGAAGAGATGCTGGGCGAGGTATACCGCATGTTGGCGCGTACGCTCGGAGTACCTCCGTCGGAGTTTACATGGACACGCAGGGATTCTGACGGCAAGGTTGTAAGTACTAAGAAGTACACACCGCAGTCTTTTTACAAGGAATTTGCCGGTAATGACCTCAAGCATAATTATGTGATGCTTATGAATGACCCTACACGCGAATACCATAAGCTGTACGAGATAGATTTCGACCGCCATACTTATGATGGTGACAACTGGACATATATCAATCTGCCTATGGACGAGATAAAGGCAATGGCGGTAAAATCTATCAAAGATAGCACGGCTATGTATTTTTCATGCGATGTGGGTAAGTTCCTTGATCGTGATCGCGGAGTGCTGGACATGGATGCTTTTGACTATGAGTCCCTGATGGGCACACCGTTTACTATGGATAAGGCAGACCGCATACGCACCTATGCTTCAGGTTCGTCGCACGCTATGACCTTGGTAGCCGTAGATCTGGACCAGGAGGGGAAACCGTTGAAATGGATGGTAGAAAACAGCTGGGGCCCCGGTGCCAATGACGGCCATCTGATTATCACCGACCCTTGGATGGACGAATATATGTTCCGTCTTGTTGTCGAGAAAAAATATGTGCCGGCCGAGACATTGAAAATACTTAAGCAGAAGCCAGTCATGCTTCCGGCATGGGATCCGATGTTTGCTCCGGATATGTAAATATCGAAATATAGGTGCCTGGTTGTAGGGCATTGGAAACAATAAATATAGTCCTGCAAGCATTTAAATGCTTGCAGGACTATATTTTATAGTTATCTGGTTTACCTTGAGATTAGAACCAGCGTGTGTATGCAAAGTCCTGGCGGTGGGGCAGTGCGTCGTTCTTAGGATACATGCGGAAACTGTAGGCATATTCGCCTGCTTCACGCAGTTTGTGGTGGCATTCGTAAGTCAGTATGCTGCCATTTTCTGCAGAAACAGGCATTTCGATAGTACCTGCAAAAACACGTTCTCCGTCTGACATTTTGTTTACCACTAGCTCCACACCGATACTTCGGCCAAGACCTTTAGTGTCAATGGTACATGTTGCTACCAGCTCGGCTCCGGCACGTGGTGAGGCGCCTAGTTCGGCGTCATTGATATGGGCGGATAGAACCTGTATCTGGTCCCATTTTGAAGCGACCTCCTCTTTCCATGCCACAATATTGCGTGCTTCGCGGTAATTATCGGCCTTTAATGTAGCAGCACGGCGAGCCTCCGGTGTATAGAAACGCGCGATATAGTCATCCAGCTGGCGCTTCATTGTGAAATGTGGGGCTATATGTCCGATTGATCCTTTTATATACTGTATCCATTCGGGGCTGTAGCCTTTTGAGTTTTTAGCGAAATACAGAGGTACGATCTCATTTTCCAGCATCGAATAGATAGTTGCCGCGTCGAGTTTGTCCTGCTGTGTCTGGTCGGTAAATGTGCGTTTGTCTGTCAGCGCCCATCCTGCTTTTTCGTCAAAGCGGTAACCCTCGTACCACCAACCGTCAAGCACGGAGAAATTGAGCACGCCGTTCATTTCAGCTTTTTCGCCAGATGTGCCTGACGCCTCAAGCGGCCTGGTAGGTGTGTTGAGCCAGATATCTACTCCGGACACAAGTCTGCGGGCCACAATCATATTATAGTCTTCGAGGAAGATGATTTTACCAAGGAACTGCGGCATACGGCTTATCTCCATAATGCGCTTTATAAGACCTTGCCCCGCGCCGTCGGCCGGGTGTGCCTTGCCTGAGAATACAAACTGAACGGGGAATTGCTCGTTATTCACGATTCTTGCCAGCCGTTCCAGATCTGTAAAGAGCAAATGGGCACGTTTGTATGTGGCAAAACGGCGCGCAAAGCCTATTATGAGTGCGTTGGGATTGATTTTGTCTACAATCTTCATCACTTCGGTAGGGTCACCCTGGTTGGCAAGCCATTTCTGTTTGAAATCTTTTTTAACGAAGTCGATGAATTTGTTTTTCATGAGAGTGCGCATGTTCCAGATTTCCTGGTCTGAAACTTTGAATATGCCCTCCCATGCTTTAGGGTTGCTTTGGTCTTCAAATACCTGCTTGCCCAGCTTGTCGGCATAGAAGGCCTTCCATTCGGATGATGCCCATGTAGGCATGTGCACACCGTTGGTCACATATCCCACATGGCTTTCCTCGGGAGCGTAACCTTTCCAAACACCGGCAAACATCTTCTTACTAACTTCGCCGTGCAGCCAGCTCACGCCATTGGCTTCCTGGCAGGTGTTGAGAGCGAACACACTCATCGAGAAACGTTCGTTGCTGTCCGGATTTTCACGACCCATATTCATGAGGTCTGTCCAGGATATACCGAGTTTTGCAGGATATTCGCCAAGATATTTGCCAAACAGGCTCTCTTCAAAATAATCGTGTCCGGCCGGCACGGGTGTATGCACAGTGTAAAGAGATGATGCGCGTACGATCTCCAGCGCCACATTAAAAGGCAGATGGTCATTCTGCACATAGTCTGCCAGGCGTTGTAAGTTGAGCAGTGCGGCGTGGCCTTCGTTGGCGTGATAGACATCGGTGTGTATGCCAAGTTTGTTGAGCATGTATATACCGCCTATGCCGAGCAGGTATTCCTGCTTGATACGGTTCTCCCAGTCACCGCCGTAGAGCTTGTGTGTGATTACACGGTCATACTCTGAGTTCATATCGAAATCAGTGTCAAGCAGGTACAGTTTCATCCGTCCGACGTTCACACGCCATACATGGCAGTAGATTATGCGGCCGGGGTAGGGGACTTCGAGAATCATCGGTTGTCCGTCATCTCCTGTCACCTGCTCTATGGGGAGCTGGGCAAAATTCTGGGCCTCATAATTGGCTATCTGCTGTCCGTCTATCGAAAGTGTCTGGGTAAAATAGCCGAAACGGTACAGGAAACCTACCGCCGTCATATCGATACGGGAGTCAGAAGCCTGTTTTATATAGTCGCCTGCCAGCACTCCCAGACCGCCGGAGTAAATTTTAAGACAGTTGCAGAGACCATACTCCATGGAGAAATAGCTTACCGATGGTACGTCGGTACGCAAGGGTTGTGACATGTATTCATTAAACATTTCATGAACATCGTTCACACGCTTCATGAAATTTTTGTCGGCTAATACTTCCTGCACGCGCTCAAAACTCACACGTTGCAGCAGTAATACGGGGTTTTCACCCGACGAGCGCCACAAATCGTGGTCAAGGTCTTTGAACAGGGCCTTTGCCTCGCTGTTCCATACCCACCAGAGGTTTTTTGATATTTTCTCAAGCGGTTTAAGTTCCTTAGGAAGTTCGGCACGGACCGTTATTTCGCGCCATGCCGGAGTGTTGGTGTTGCTTACTTGCAGTTTCATACCTATAGTAAATATATGGGTTGATTTTATTTGTTGTTGGAGAGGCGCTGGTCGCGGCGGCGCATGGCTACTGCGAATGCCTCTTGGTAATGCTTTATAAATATAGACCAGTCTGCCTGTCTTGATGTTGTGCGTGCAGCCTGTCTTATTTTCTTGATAACATCCGTAGATGCCAATGCCAGAAATTCAGTTTTGCGTGCTATTGAGTCGGCCGCTGCATGGTAGTTGGAGTCGTTGCGTTCCACGACCTCAGCACCGCATGTGGTAAACGTCCCGTCAAAATGATCAGTGATCCATTGCCCGAATCCGGCTTTGTCGCTGCTCACAGTCGGCACACCGAATGCGATGCTTTCCAGCGGAGTGTATCCCCAAGGTTCGTAATATGATGGGAAAATGGTCATATCCAAAGCTGGCATAAGGTCGTAATACGATATGTCAAGTATGCCGTCATGCCCGTCAAGGTAGCATGGCAGGTAAATATATGACACTTTATCTCCATGTTTGTTCACGCCGAGCTGCTTCAGCCGGCATGCTATGGCATCAGAGCTTTCGTTATTAAGTCTGTGGGTTAGGAAGTTGGATTCTGTTGCGATTCCATTTGAACGACCTTCCATTATAGCTTTAAGGCCAGGCTGTGGTTCTCCTGCCCAGGCAGGAACCAGGATAAAGGCTGCTATCTCCCTATTCTGGCCGGGGAAGTCGTGTCGTAATGTTTCAAGCGAGTCGATAAATAGATCGATGCCTTTATTGCGGTATTCGTTGCGGCCTGATGTGGCCACGATAAGTGTGTCAGGACTTAATGTGCGTCCTGTGAGTGCCGATGCTATAGATAGTAATTTGGCACGTCCCGCATTACGCAACGTCTTGTATTTTGCAGGTGATGGAACGAAATTTGGTTCGAAACCGTTTGGGGTGACAACTTGTGGTGTTGTGTCCAATAATTGAGTGCACTCAGCCTCTGTCACACTACTCACCGTGGTGAAGCAGTCGGCATGGCGAGCTCCCTGTTTTTCAAGAGAGTGTTTACTCTCCATATTCAGTTCCTGCGCCATCTGGTCGCCGTGATAGCCGCTGAAATAGTCATATAACGGTTTTCCATTGCCGCATATGCTTCGGCCTATGCTTGTGGCATGTGTGGTGAATACGGTGGCTATACGCGGCTCTGCAAACTCCAAATATAATAAGCCCATAGCCGTGGTCCATTCATCGAAATGGGCCAGTGTCTGCAACGGGTTTTCATGTAAATGTTCTGTAAGGGCCTTGATGACTATGGCGGCAGCTATTCCGAAAGCACATCCTTCGTCATAATCGCCGTAGGCATGCAGGGAGTCAACACCATAATACGACCACATTTTGCCATATATCTCAGGTAAAATATTGTATACCCCGTCAAATTTTATTAATATGGCCAGCGGTTGCCCGGGCACGTTCCACCGGCCTGTTCTCACAGTAATTCCGTAGGGGAGTTTTAGCTTTGAAGACGCATTGCGAAGCAAAGTTTTATATTCCTTGAAACAGGGACAGGCGCGATCCGAGCTCCACACATCGGGTCCTATGAAAACAACCTTGTCTTTGTATAAATTCTGTAGTGCTTTTGCCTTTGTGGAAAGCACGGTATAGATGCCGCCTATTTTGTTGCATACCTCCCAGCTGGTCTCAAATATACGTTCAGGCACCATGTCGGTACCAGACGTTATTCCTGTCCTGTCGGAGGTAGAGCCTGTTAAAGCATCTACGGATGGTAATTGCACACGGCTCCGGCTGTCGGCAGACACCGGTTTATTAAATTTGCGCATAACAAATCATTAATATTCGTGCCAATAACTTATCTCTTAGATATATTAATTGTATTGGCTAAACTCTTGATTACTCTATCTTTTGAAAGTGCAAAATTAAATAAAATAATTCTGTTTAACAAACATGCCAAGATAAATCGCAAAAAAATGAACGAATATAGTAGTGATGCACTGACGGTGGATATGATATAAAAACAGATAAGACCATGGGCATTGGTTAAGCATTGCCATGGTCTTAGTGGTTTGAGCGGTAAACGGGGTTCGAACCCGCGACCTGCGGCTTGGGAAGCCGCCGCTCTACCAACTGAGCTATTACCGCGAAATATTTTTGATAGCATTTTTCAAATGCAAAGTTAGTACTTTTTCTTTAAATACCAATGATCATGCAATAAATTTTAAATTTGTAGTCTAAAGGTATGTATATGGATAATTAAATAATGTTAATTGGAACAAATGATAGTTTGAATATAGGAAAATATGATTAATTTTGCAAACTAATTCGGGGGTGACTGGCTTTGACAGCGCCCGGGATGATAGGTAAGCATGCAGAGCAGAGGCGTCTATGCTCTATAATATTAGGTGTCGAACTATAATTGGCGAAAATAACAATTACGCTCTCGCAGCTTGATTTGAAGTACAGTAGAATCGCTTAATCTCCGCCTAAGATGGCAGAGACGAGACATCACCCCATTGCCCTGTCCTGAGACGTTTGGATAAGGTGGTGCTAAAAAAATCAGGAATAGGTAGATGCCGGCTTCGGGTTTCTGCCGAGATTTAGAGGCTAAGGTGCAGGTTGGTAGTCGTGAGCCTGCCTGTACCCGACAACCAAGTCAATGACTAAGCATGTAGAAAGCCTATTGGCTCAGCGTTTGGACGAGGGTTCAATCCCCTCCACCTCCACAAAAGTCTGATGAAAGACAATGAAAAATCCTGCAACTCACTGAATTGCAGGATTTTCTTGTGTGCAATAGAGTGGACTAAAATGAATATAAAGGAAAGATGGGGTCAGTAGAAAATCAGTGGAGATAAGCATAAAGGCATGCAATACGGAAAAGGAAGATAATCCACCATTGGACAGTGAGGATTCATCTTATTGCCAACCGGGGTCCAATATTGTCGGCAAACAGCAGCCATTCATCAGCGTGTTCAAGCTGATCCCAGTCGCGATAGCCGCTCAGAGGCTCTTTATATTGTTTCTCAAACGTATGACTGTCTATATGATAGAATTTCCTCAAGCGTACGGCAGGTCATCGGGGACGTCTCCATACGTTTCTTTTAAAAAAGCCCAAATTCTTTGGAGTAACGTGTGCTTTTGGCTACAACATCAAGATCTATCGGTATGCTGAAACTCTTGCCAGTACGGGTATCTGTCCAGCGCCTGCGTCTAACCCGAAGAGTTGCCTTGTGGTCTCTTATAGTGAAATCTGTGACATCATAATCTTCGCTTTAGCACCCATCTTAGCAAAACATTCAAATCTCCCATAAAATACTAACACCTCAGTTCCAGTCGGTTCTGAGGTGGATTTTGTTTAGCTGTCATCCAACTCTCTTTCTAAGAGAGACTTATAATATTGTGCAAAGTTACGAATAATTCTTGAAATATAGGACATTGCGAGCAAAAAAATTCAGACCCGTGATTGGGAATACCTCGTTTTGAGCCTTGATGTTTAGCAAATGGCCTGACATCCTTTCCCAAACTTGCGAATAGCTAGCACATTACTGATTATCCAAATCTCTTAGAAAAAGACATGGACTAATAATCAATCAGCAGATGAGAATAAAATGCCCAGAGCAAGAGTGAAACAATGTGGCGTCCTGAAAAATATTGACGGGTCAGAGGGTTTGAGATTATGAATGAATG
>CAJTQU010000027.1 GCA_910578665.1 uncultured Muribaculaceae bacterium | reverse complement strand
ATTCATTCATAATCTCAAACCCTCTGACCCGTCAATATTTTTCAGGACGCCACAGGGCATGTGCAGCCCGACCGCAGGCTTCTTTTCATATACTGACAACAAGAAAAGCCCGTGAAACAGTTCATCATCGCTGATACAGTTTCGGGCTTTTCTTTATTGTCAGGGCAGATTAATAAATCTCTTTGTTATGCTCGAGCAAAAGTGTCATTGAAGGGCGGTCGCATACTTCGGGAGGACCGAAATACTGGATTGGACCCGGATACTGGTAAAGGGTGTTAAGACTGCATGTCTCACGTTGTGAAGCAAACTTTAGGTACGGACGTCCATTGAGTTTCACAAGGGCTTTCTGTATCACCGGCTTCATCTGACCGTTACGACGCTCCATATTCATCATCATAGTGATAGGAATGCCGCCGGCTATCCATTCTTCTGTATGCTCTGTAAGGTTTCTCACCGAACTCATATATCCGGTCAGACCGGCATTAATCAGCATAGCTGCATTAAACCCTAGAGCGTAAGTATAGTCCGCATCAAAATTAGACGGATCCGCACAACGTCCCTCATATCCGAAGAAGTGGTGCTGAGTGGCAAACTTGCCGACATACAGGCCCTGCTCTTTCATTTCCTCCAGTCGCTTCTCCACCATCTCTGAGATAAGTTTCTCTGTCTCAATCAGCGAGACCTGGACATTGCCGTGACTATCGCGGTCCAGACTTAACTGCAAGGCTATCTGCTTAGGCAGACTCTTATATAAGTCCGCATTGGCCGGTGTAAGATATGAATATATTGTGATCAACTTATTATCCTCATCCAGTCCGGCCAGTTCCTCATTATGGGCTGCCAGAACTTCGTTAAGCTCTGATATGAGAACTTTCATCGAGGGGATAAACTCTATCAATCCTTCCGGTATCAGTACCGTGCCGAAATTCCATCCGAGCTTCGCACGCTCGCTGACCACGTATGCCACATAACTCACTATATTGTCAAGTGTCATACGTTTGGCAAGAATCTCTTCGGAAATAATGCATATATTAGGCTGGGTCTCAAGAGCGCATTCCAAAGCTATATGCGAGGCTGAGCGACCCATGAGCTTGATGAAATGGTAATACTTCTTCGCGGAATTACAATCACGCTGTATATTGCCTATCACCTCGCTATACACCTTGCAGGCAGTATCAAAACCAAAAGATGTCTCAATCCACTTATTCTTAAGGTCACCGTCTATTGTCTTAGGCACGCCTATGACCTGCACATCGACACCCTTGGCCTTGTAATATTCTGCCAGTACTGCCGCATTTGTGTTGGAATCATCACCGCCTATTATCACAAGCGCCTTGATATTAAGCTCTTCAAGAATTTTCAGACCTTTGTCAAACTGCTCGGGAGTCTCTAGCTTAGTACGGCCCGATCCGATTATGTCAAAGCCTCCGGTATTGCGGTATTCTTTAATAATACCGGCTGTAAGTTCCATATACTGGTGATTGACAAAGCCACTTGGCCCCATCAGAAAACCATACAGACGACACTCTCTGTTCAGACTTTTAATGCCGTCAAAAATACCGCTGACCACATTATGTCCGCCGGGCGCCTGGCCTCCACTGAGTATAATACCCACGTTAAACGGCTCTTCCACACGGGTAGGGTTCTCATCGCGCTCAAACTCTATAACGGGCAGACCGTAAGTATTCGGAAACAGCCTGGCAATTTCTTCCTGGTCGGCCACAGACTGCGTCTTCTCCCCTATCTTGATCTTTACAGGGCCCTGGAGGGCAAAAGGGAGCTTTGGCTGATAATCAGCACGCACACGCTGCAATGCACTCTTTTTCATGCAATGTATATATGTTTAAAATTTTGAGTTGTCAAAGGGCCTCACTAACTGTTCAACGCAGTTTTACTGCTTATTTGGGATTTTCATAGAATAATTATACGCAGCCCTTTGAAGACTTGCTACTAATACCGACACAAAATTACTATTTTTTGGCGACATAGCAAAGTTTTAGCTGAACATTCTGTCAGACCATGTTCTGCACTGCGCCGTCAGCCTCTGCTCAGAAATTCCTCGGCAGCCTGCAAGTCTGACGGAGTATCTATGCCTATTGTCTCTATATCTGTGATGCCGACCCCGATCTTCAGCCCGGCCTGGAGCCACCGCAACTGTTCTAAACTCTCAGCCGTTTCGAGCGGCGAGGGCTGCATTTCGGTCACATGCCGTAGCACAGGCACACGGAATGCATAAATACCGATATGAAACAGATACTGGTGGAAAGTGGTCCATGCATCTCTGTCATCCACACCTCTGCTGTATGGTATGGGACTTCGCGAAAAATACAAAGCCTGCCCGTCGCTGCTGCATACCACTTTAACTTTATTAGGATCTTCCACCACGACAAACGGCGTTCCTGGAGGCACTGGGCGAGCCAGGGTGGCAATATCTGTACCGGGAGCGTTTTCAAAAATATCCATTATCGTCTGCAATTGAGACGGATGGATAAAAGGTTCGTCACCCTGCACATTAATTACCACGTCGGGCCGGATGCCTGCATCCGAGGCCGATATTATGTCCATAGCCTCACGCACCCGGTCGGTACCGCAACGATGGTCGGCACGCGTCATGACAGCCACACCTCCGGCGCTCTCCACACATTGCGCAATGCGCAGGTCATCGGTAGCCACTACGGCAGGTATTCCCGCCTTTTCCACATTCTCCAATACATGCAGTATCACAGGTCTGCCACCAAGTAGTGCCAAAGGTTTGCCAGGAAAGCGGCTCGATGCATAGCGAGCCGGAATTATAGCCGAATATTTATACTTCATATAAAAATCACAATTTACTTTTTTTACGTCCGCCGAAACTGTCCCTAAGCCATTTAGGCACCAATACAGCCCCTATAAGCAAATATATATAATAAGACACTATACGCCAGCTGATAGCCATGACCAAAGACAGAGCCGCAGTAGGGATGAGTGTGTCATAAAACTCGGAAAACAGCCATTCGCTCAGCCCGGCCCCTCCGGGCGTGGGACTCACCATGAGCACTACCCACACTGCGGTCTGACGAGCAAATATGAGCCACTGACAGGCGTCTGCCGATGGGACAAAAGCCAAAAACAGGGCATTTACGACCAAGAAGCGAGAAATCCACGACAAAGAGGTTCCACAAAACACCTGAATCCAAAATTTAAACGATTTAGACCGCAATGAAGTTGACGTGGCCTGCATATTGGCCCCCATAGCGACCACACGAGGCTGCCAACGACGCAGCCAGGATATAGAAAAGAGACGAACTAACAATCTTCTGATACCGCCCGGCCAGACTATTATGCCTAAAAACAAAAACAATGTCCAAAGAAATATACCGGAATATATAAGCCAGAAAGTCACCTCTAACCCGGCACCAAAACCACCGCCAGTAGCAAACAATTCTCGCAAAGGGGTAAACAGAACTATAATCGGACACGCCACCACAAAGAACAGTTCGTCTAGAAACAACGTAGCCAGCATCAAAGTAGTAGCCCGTCCTAATTCTATATTTTCTCTGTTAAGGAACAACATTCCGAGCGAACTTCCCCCTACCGCCGTCGGGGTGACAGCCGATGTAAACTCACAAAGACACGTAACCCTCATCGCCTGTTTCCAACTCAAATCGCCGTCTGTCAACACGCGAAATCGCCAGCAAAGCCCGAAATCACGCCCTATCATAAACAACCACGCCAATGCAATACAGCATATGACATAGGGAGAAAAATCTATCTGCGACAACTCTGCCCCTATATTCTGCGACTTCGCGTCACGCCAAAACATCCATGCGACAGCAGCCAGACCTATGGCTACAGGCAGCAAAACTTTCCATAGAGAAAACACCTTGCCTGCAGATCCGGCATCTGACACAAGTTCCTTATTTTTATCGATCATATAATTTCACGGTATCAGTTAATTATTGCAAATTTAACATTTTCCCTTTAACAAGCCAAATAAGAATCTTTTCCACAACACGACCTAATAGAACTACTTACTTATTAACCAGATTGTTATAACACACTAAAACAAACATGCTATTTTTATGGCAAAAAATTATCCGGCAAAAATTTGGCCAGATAAAAAAAAGTGCCTAACTTTGCACCGCAAAAGCAAAAGAGGGGCACCTCAAAATGCTTACAATGGCGGGATAGCTCAGTTGGTTAGAGCGTCGGATTCATAACCCGGAGGTCTCGAGTTCAATTCTCGATCCCGCTACTTAATAAGAGTGCTGCAGAAATTCTGCAGCACTCTTATTTTTACCCCACCTCTTTCCCATTGCGCGGCCTGCGCGTGCCAAGAAAAGGCAAAACGCCAGAAGCATAACGACCTAATATAAAATAAAATACAAGTGACACGGCTACCACTGATAAAAATATAATACAATAATCAGCAAATGCCGCCAAGTCAGACAAAGGAGGAAAAACCGCCACTACCGACTTAACCACCAAACCGGTATACAGGCCATGAAAAGCATATACAAAGAATGTGGATGACACAAGCCAGGGCGATACCGCGTATCCACGCCCTGTGAGATATAGCGCTACATACAGGGCGGCAAACACTCCGGTGAACTGCACAAGCATGTCCTGGCACCTGTATATCCAGGGATTGCCGGATGCAAACACCACAAGCGCCAGCGATGACAAAAACCATGCGGCAGGCATCAGGCGTAAAAAGCAGTCAATGCCCCTATTGCCGACACCGCATATAGGCAATACCGCGCCAAGAGAAAACCAAAATAACGACACTGACAAATCGCACACCCATTCCGACAAGGAAAATCCACACACTTTAAAAACCAACGATGCCAGAAACAACACGCATACCCCTGCAAAACGGGTACTACGTAAAAAACGCCACAATAACGGCGCCAAAGCCACACATACCATCAAATCCCTGATAAACCACAGTACAAAGTCATAAGGATAATCGCCCACCGCGACATACCCCGACATCAATGTGCCAAACGAAATATGGAAATCTGAATATTGAGGGAAATAACCGGCCAGCAGAGGAGCCTTCTTCAGCAGCATGCACAACAGTCCCAGCGTGTTCCATATGAGATACGGCACCAGCAATGTGTGCACACGCCTGCGCCACTTTTCCAACAAAGACTTACGGCCAAGAGTTCCACTACGGAAAAACAAAAAACCGGACATCACAAAAAACAATGGGACACAAATCCTGAGCACGCATTTTGTAAACACCCGTAAAGCCTCGTCAAATGCCGCCGCTTCAGCCGGCAAATACAACGATATGTCACAATGTATCATCACAACCCCTAAAATCAAAGGGAAGCGCAACAATTCAAAAGCAGATGTAATCTGGGGATAACCGCACCTCATAAGAAATATTACAAATATAAACAAATGCAGCGTAAAACAGACAAAAACACCTGTACAAACAGCTGCATGTGATTGATGGGTGCAAATTTACATACTTTCCGGCATATAGCCAGCTCCACAACGCCATATTCTTGACGATGCATAAAAAGTTTCTCAATAAAATTGTTGCTGTTCAGTTTTTTTGTTGTAATTTCGCGGTTGAATTCAGGAGCGCCAGACCAGCAGCCAAAGACCTGCCGTTAGTGCTCTGTCAAAAAATCGAAATTTATAAATTAACCCGTTTCACATAAATTACCAACATTCATGAAGAAACACAATTTTTATGCTGGTCCCTGCATTCTGAGCCAGTATACCATTAAGAACACGGCTGACGCCATCATCAATTTTGCTGACATGGGCCTCTCAATCCTTGAGATCTCACACCGCAGCAAACAGTTCCAGGCAGTAGTAGACGAGGCTGTGGCACTCGTGAAAGAGCTTCTCGAAGTACCCGAAGGTTACTCAGTGCTCTTCCTCGGCGGCGGCGCAAGCCTCCAGTTCGCTATGGCTCCTATGAACTTCCTCAAAAAGAAAGCAGCATACCTTGATACAGGCGTATGGGCGTCAAAGGCTATCAAAGAGGCCAAACTCTTCGGCGAAGTTGACGTAGTAGCTTCAGGCAAAGAATGCAACTACACAGCAATTCCCAAAGACTGGACAGTACCTGCCGACGTTGACTACTTCCACTACACTTCTAACAATACAATCTACGGTACTGAAATCCGTAAAGACCCCGATGTGCCCGTACGCATGATATGCGACATGAGCTCTGACATCTTCTCTCGTCCCGTAGACGTGTCTAAATATGACATGATCTATGCCGGCGCACAGAAGAACCTCGCTCCTTCAGGTGTGACTATCGTGATTGTTAAGGACAGCGCCCTGGGCCAGGTAGACCGCGTTATCCCCACAATGCTGAAATACCAGACTCACGTTGACAAGGGTTCTATGTTCAATACTCCTCCGGTACTCCCCATCTACTCTGCACTGCAGACTCTTAAATACTACAAGAGCCTCGGCGGTCTGCGCGAAATCGAAAAGATGGACATCGCTAAGGCTGAAAAGCTGTATGACGCTATCGACAACAGCAAGATATTCGTAGCCACTATCCCCAACAAGGAGGACCGCTCTATCATGAACGTATGCTTCGTTATGAAGCCCGAATACAAAGAGCTTGAAAAAGCATTCTTCGATTTCGCTACCGAACGCGGCATGATGGGTATCAAGGGTCACCGCGATGTAGGCGGCTTCCGTGCATCTCTCTACAACGCACTGCCCATGGAGAGCGTTGAGGCACTTGTTGCCTGCATGAAGGAATTTGAAGACATCCACGCTAAATAATCACGCAGCACAGCTATGAAAATACTCGTTTTCACCGAGAAACCTTTCGCAGCAGCTGCTGTAAAGGCTATTGAGAATGCAATCAACGCTGCCGGCGCCGAGCTGAAACTCGTTGAGCGCGGAACACGTGCCGACCTGCTCGAAGCAGTAAAAGACGCCAACGGCCTCATCGTGCGTTCTGACAAAATCGATGCAGAAGTGATGGATGCAGCCAAAGATCTGAAAGTAATCGTACGCGCAGGCGCCGGTTACGACAACATCGATCTAGCAGCCGCTACAGCCCACGGCATCTGTGTAATGAACACACCCGGACAGAACTCCAACGCCGTTGCAGAACTCGTATTCGGCATGGTTGTAATGATGTGCCGTAACCAGTACAACGGTACTTCTGGTTCCGAGCTGAAAGACAAAACTCTGGGTATCTATGCTTTCGGCCAGGTAGGCCGCAATGTGTCACGCATAGCAAAAGGCTTCGAGATGAAAGTATCCGCCCTCGACGTATTTGTTAAGGACGAAGTGATGGAAGCAGAGGGCGTACGTCCCCTCCACACTCCTGAAGAACTCTTTGCCGAAAACCAGTATGTGTCTCTCCACATCCCGGCCACTCCGCAGACTCGCGGCAGCATAGGCTATGATCTGGCTATGAAGATGCCCCAGAACGGTGTGCTCATCAACACTGCCCGTAAAGAGGTTATCGACGAGGAAGGCCTAATGAAAGCCCTCCGCGAGCGTACTGACCTGCGTTACGTGTCAGACATCAAGCCTGACCGCGCAGAAGAGTTTGAGAAAGAATTTGCAGCACGCGTATTCTTCACACCCAAGAAAATGGGTGCGCAGACTGCCGAAGCAAACTTCAACGCCGGTGTTGCAGCTGCCGAACAGACAGTAGCATATCTACGTGACGGATGGAACAAATTCCAGGTTAATAAGTAATCTGAAACATCACATAAAATAGAAAGATATGCCGAAATCCAAAATTTCGGCATATCTTTCTATTTTTCTCATAAGCATAACACTCCAACACCATAATGACGTTATACGGGCTCATCGGGCGCTCGCTCGGACATTCTTTCTCCGCCAGATTCTTTGCCGAAAAATTTGCACGCGAAGGAATTAGTGCAAGATACATAAATTTTGAAATACCGTCGATCGACAAGCTTCACGAAATCATAGAGTGCCATCCGAACCTTGCCGGCTTCAACGTCACCATTCCCTACAAGCGCGACATAATTCCGTTGTTGGACAGCATAACACCCCAGGCTCAAAACATAGGAGCCGTCAATACTGTATGCATAGAACGCGATACCTGCGGCCGTATAAAACTACACGGGGCAAATACCGATGCACCCGGGTTCTCCCTAAGCCTGCAAAATATGCTGCCGCAACACAGCTGTAACGGATACCAGGCTCTAATACTCGGCACAGGAGGAGCTAGCGCGGCTGTAGAAGCTGCCCTGACAGACCTAGGCATACTTTCTACCTACGTATCACGCACGCCGGAGAATCATCACGGAGCACCATGCATAGGATATGATGACATTACAGCAGAGATAATGCGCTCTCATCTTGTCATAGTCAACACCACGCCGCTAGGCACATATCCCGATACCGGTTCAGCACCGCCTATCCCCTACCAACTACTCTCGCCACGGCACATATGCCACGATCTTGTGTACAATCCTGCCTCAACCAGATTCATGCAAGAATGCGCGTTGCGAGGCTCTGCCGTAAAAAACGGCCTGGATATGCTGCATAACCAGGCCCTGCTCTCTTACCGTCTTTGGAGCAAGTCATAGATATTGGCAGAATCGGATTTTTTCAGTAACTTTGTAGCGAAATTGGCGCACTGACGCGCTATCATCACTATAATGAAAAATATTCGGAATTTCTGCATAATAGCCCACATAGACCACGGCAAATCAACCCTGGCCGACCGTCTGCTCGAATACACCGACACCGTAGCCTCGAAAGATATGGAGGCGCAGGTGCTTGACGACATGGATCTGGAACGCGAACGCGGCATAACAATAAAGAGCCATGCCATCCAGATGGACTACAGACTTGACGGACAACCCTATGTGCTAAACCTGATTGACACTCCGGGGCATGTCGACTTCTCATATGAAGTGAGCCGGTCCATAGCCGCTTGCGAAGGGGCACTGCTCATCGTGGATGCCTCGCAGGGCATACAGGCACAGACCATCTCAAACCTCTACATGGCTATCGAAAATGATCTTGAAATAATTCCGGTAATAAACAAATGCGATCTGGACAGTGCCTGCCCGGACGAAGTAGAAGACCAGATCATAGACCTGCTCGGCTGCTCGCGCGAAGAAATAATACGAGCCAGCGGCAAGACAGGCATGGGAATACCCGAAATTCTCAAAGCCATAGTGGAACGCATACCCTCTCCCGAGGGAGATCCTGAGGCGCCATTGCAGGCACTCATATTCGACTCGGTCTTCAATCCGTTCAGAGGTATCATAGCCTATTTCAAGATTATCAACGGCACAATCCGCACCAATGACTTCGTAAAATTCGTATCTACAGGCAAGGAATACCACGCTGATGAAATAGGCGTGCTGAAACTCGACATGTCGCCACGCAAAGAATTGTCTGCCGGCAACGTAGGTTACATTATATCGGGCATCAAAAGTTCGCGCGAAGTAAAAGTCGGTGACACCATCACACATGTCAACCGTCCGTGTGCCGAAGCCATAGCCGGATTCGAAGAAGTAAAGCCGATGGTCTTTGCCGGGGTATACCCTATCGAAACCGAAGAATTTGAAAACCTGCGTGCCTCTCTTGAAAAACTACAGCTCAACGACGCCTCCTTAACTTTCCAGCCAGAATCTTCGGCAGCACTCGGTTTCGGATTCCGTTGCGGATTCCTCGGCCTTTTGCATATGGAGATCGTGCAGGAACGCCTGGGACGCGAATTCGGCATGGATGTTATCACCACCGTGCCAAACGTATCATACCGCGTCTATGACAAAAAAGGGAACATGTCCGAGGTGCACAATCCCTCGGGCCTGCCGGAAGCCACCCTCATAGACCATATTGAAGAACCCTACATACGCGCCTCGGTCATTACCCAGGCAGAATATATAGGCCCAATAATGACACTGTGTCTGGGCAAACGCGGCGAACTTGTAAAACAGGAATACATTTCAGGCAACCGTATAGAGATTACATACGACATGCCTCTGGGAGAAATAGTGATAGATTTCTACGACAAGCTGAAAAGCATATCAAAAGGCTATGCATCGTTTGACTACCACCTGAACGGATTCCGAGAAAGCAAACTCATCAAGTTGGACATCTTGCTAAACGGCGAGAGCGTTGACGCCCTGTCCACACTTACACATGCCGACAATGCCGTAAGATTCGGCCGGCGCATGTGCGAAAAGCTGAAAGAGCTCATCCCCAGACAGCAGTTTGATATAGCCATCCAGGCCGCAATAGGCGCAAAAATCATAGCCAGAGAAACTGTCAAGGCCGTACGAAAGGACGTTACTGCCAAATGCTACGGCGGCGATATATCCCGTAAACGCAAACTGCTGGAAAAACAGAAAGCTGGTAAAAAGCGTATGAAACAGATCGGATCGGTCGAAGTGCCGCAAAAGGCTTTCCTGGCCGTTCTAAAACTTGACTGACACAATGCAGCAACCATCAACACGTGGAGCACGCCTGCAGTATATCGATGCCTTACGCGGCATAAGCATATTGCTGGTCGTGCTTCACCACGTAATAAACAAGATGGGACCTGTCATGGCCCATCCATCGGCTCTGGCCGTGAGAGACACACTGGCCTCATTCCGGCTACCGCTGTTTTTCTTTCTTAGCGGCTATTTTGCATACCGCGCGTCAGACAAATGGAGCCGGGACAAGTTAAAAAGTGTGTTTTCAAAAAAGCTACAGGCCCAGTTGCTGGGTACGGCTGTATTTGCCTCCGCATACTTTTATTGTTTCCACCAGGATATAGCAGGCGGACTGGCCGCCATAGGCGCTACCAGATACTGGTTCGCTATAGCGCTGTTCCAGATGTTTGCAATATACATATTGCTCATGCTATGCACACGGCATGCCCGTTCTGACATGTTCACATGGCTGCTCATAGCCGTCACTGTAATAATCTACGGTATACACTTGATAATTACACGGGATCATTACTGCATCGAGCTTTGCAACGAGGCAGACCGTGCCGGCTGGGGCAAATTATCTTACTACTTCCCCTTCTTCGCATTCGGCATCCTGGCACGCAAGGCAGGATACCGGCTGTTTAGGCTAATTGAAAACCGCAACTTTACTTTGGCGCTGGTAAGCACATTCTTTATAAGCATACTGTTTATCAACGATATGGATTTCAGCACTACCGGAAAGTTGTTATACCTCATACCAGGATTTACCGGAGTACTGACATTGTTCGCTTTATTCTATCGTTCACGCGAATATTTCGATTCCGACAAACGTCTGCCTCGCCTTATGGCATTCACGGGACGCCGTACTCTCGACATATACTATCTGCACTATTTCTTTGTGCCGGACCTGGCTTTTATACCGATAACGTTTTATCTGCAAAACCCTGTTTTACCGTTGCTAGCGATAGGTCTGACAGCCTCATGCGGAATAGTTGCCCTATCACTGCTGCTTAGCGCCACAATAAGGGTTTCCCCTCGCCTTTCCTCATTTCTTTTCGCATCAAAATAAAACCAGAATACAAATAAAGATTAGGCTGTGTCTATGAAAGACACAGCCTAATTAATTATAGAGTATACTAACATTTGTCAGAAAGCGATTCTTCCTTTCTTTGCAGCCTCTAGCATGCGCTTGCCAGGTATCAGATAAATTTCGAGACGCCGGTTCTTTGCGCGTCCGCCGACTGTGTTATTGGGTACAAGCGGATCTGTCGCACCGGCAGCGGTCGGAAATATATAACGTGTGTCCGCACCTGCATTGTCCAGATAGTCATACACTGCTTCCACGCGGCTCAGCGAAAGATTATCAGTATATGATGTCGAGCCAGTATTGTCAGTATGCATTATGAGCAATACACGATACATATCCGGCTTGCCTGTTTTCACATATCTTTTTACAGGATTCAGAAAAGCGGCGGCCTCTTCAGATAATTTCACTGAATTGGGGGCAAACAACCGGGCAGCCGGAATACTGATAATTATCACCTCGTGATTGCGATACATCTCTACATCGCACCCCTTGGCCCGTGTATATTCATCTTTAAGCAGACGCTTGGCTTCCTTTCCCTGGAACGCGCGTATTAATTCCGCATGTTTGCCGAGCGGAACTGATGATATAAGTTCTTCGTTACTTAATTCGTCAAGAGCGGCTATACGGTCATTCTCCTCCGCCGGATTGTCTGCATAAGCCGAATACGACCATGGGGACAACAGGGCTAAAGCCACTACCAGCCCCCTAGTCAGCGAAGATATCGAGTGTTTCTTCATATTGCAATTCGGCTTTAACTATTTCCTCTAAATCGGCACTATCAAGCATAAGAACTCCGTCTTTTTTAACCTCATTAGCCACATACCGGGTCAGTTCAGACGGATCTGCGATCTCGTCATCTGTCAGTTCTGCATCAAGCGAGGTCAGCCCCTTTGATTCATAATAATCCCATATTGTGTCTATGATAAAGAGAATGTCATCATCTGAGCACTTGTCACTCACTGCTGCAGGAACAGCTTTGCGGATGAAAGCAACCGCCTTATCTTCGTCGTATACATTGATATCTTCCATAACAATAATATTTTTAATTCAAATCTATTAAACCGGTAGGCAGCGAAACCTTTATTTCGCGGTTCTCCATATCAATATTGCATATAAATTCGGTTGCCACCGGAATATACAGCGTCTTATCAGAGGGTGTGCGGACTATGAACAGCATATTGGCCGTAGAATCCTCTATACCTGCCACTTCCCCTAACAGGCCGGCATCAGCATCTGTAACCGTAAATCCGACAAGATCATCGGCATATGCCCCATCAGTGTCATAACCGGCATCCTCTCCCAGTCCTGATTCATACCGGGCATAACGCTCCTTATTAATATAGATGGTTTTGCCAATAAAAAGTTTAGCCTGGAGCTCCGATTTAACATCTTCAGGCTGTATGAGTATGCCTTTCGACCCTTTAGGACGCCAAGACTCTATAAAATATGGCACAAGTATCCCGTCTGTCTCACAAACAAAACAGGAATCCTCGTCAAAATATTCCGGTTCTATGGCCAGAGTGGCATTAAGTTCGCCATGTATACCGTGAGTTTTAGTGAATGTGCCTGCTGCGGTAAGGCTTGACAAATGTATCATAAGCTTATCAGGAATCGGAGCGTTCTATTCTGGCGCCCAGTTCTATAAGACGGGTGTCTATATTCTCATAACCTCGGTCTATCTGGTCGATATTCTGTATGCGCGACACACCCTTTGCGCCTAGAGCCGCTATCAGCATGGCTATACCAGCCCGTATATCAGGCGAAACCATGTTGGTGGCATGCAGCGTGCCAAGTTTGCCGGAACCTATCACAGCAGCTCGGTGGGGGTCACACAAAATAATACGCGCTCCCATATCAATAAGTTTATCGACAAAGAATAAGCGGCTCTCAAACATTTTCTGATGTATCAGCACACTGCCCTGGGCCTGTGTGGCCACAACAAGAAATATTGAAAGAAGATCAGGCGACAAGCCGGGCCAAGGGGCATCGGCAAACGTCATAATCGAACCGTCGATAAATGTCTCTATCTGGTAACCGTCTGTTTCTGGTATCAATATATCCGTGCCATTCTGCCTCATCTCTATACCGAGACGTCTGAATGCCTCAGGCATTATTCCGAGTGCAGACATATCAACATCTTTAAGGGTCAGCTGCGAGCCTGTCATAGCGGCAATCCCGACAAAACTGCCCACTTCGATCATATCAGGCATCATGCGGTGCGTGGTCCCGTGCAACTTTTCAACACCGGTTATACGCAGCAAATTGGATGCCACGCCCTCGATACGCGCTCCCATGGATATAAGCATACGGCATAACTGCTGGATATACGGTTCGCATGCCGCATTATATATAATGGTCACCCCTTCTGCCAGGGTAGCTGCCATAATCAGATTGGCCGTGCCGGTTACCGAAGCCTCGTCAAGCAGCATATAAGTGCCTTTCAGGCGGCTTTCGGCAGTTATATCATATATCTTCTTATCAAAGATATACCGGAACCTGGCACCAAGACTTTGCATGCCAAGAAAATGGGTATCCAGACGCCTGCGGCCTATCTTGTCTCCGCCAGGTTTGGGCAGTATGGCACGTCCGAACCGTGCCACTAACGGACCTATAATCATTACCGAACCACGCAGGCTTTGTGCCTTGGCAATAAATTCGGGAGTATGGATATAGTCTATGTCAATATCATCAGCTTGAAAAGTATATGTATGCGAGCCGGCACGTGATACTTTCACCCCCAGCTCTTCAAGCAGACGGATCAGATTTCTGACGTCAAGTATGTCAGGAACATTGTCTATCGTTACAAGCTCATCGGAAAGCAAGGTGGCACATATCACCTCCAATGCCTCATTTTTAGCACCCTGGGGGGTAAGCGAGCCGACCAGCCGATGTCCGCCCTCTACTATGAAAGTACTCATTGCATTCTGTTTGAATAGGGTTGTCTGAAAGATTTACTTCTTCTTCTTTCGCAAAGGACTTCTGCGTTGCTTATTGCCGGGCATCGCGGCTTCCTTAAACTCATGCAGCAGATAAGTGGCTGGATCAAGATTTATCCTGCCGCCGGAATAGAGTGCCAGATCACGCAGAATCTTAGCATCGTCCACACCCTCTTTATTGTGTATGAACTGTAACTTCTTCATATGGTGCGCAATCATAGATATAAGCATGTCACGGTCGGCATCATCTGGCAGATCTGCCACACGCTGCACCATCTGCTCTATATTTTTGCCATAATGGCGCCAATGTATACGGTTATTGCTATAAGGTATACGCTCCGGCCTCGGCTCCATCTCTTCTGCCGTGAGGACCGGAACAGGGAAATCTATGTCAAGCGCGAAATTTGACATAATATTAAGGTGGTCCCAGAGTTTCTGCTCTTTCTCAGGTGTATTGGCCTGCTGCGGCGTCAGCTTGCGCATCACGCCTATAATAGCGTAGGCGCACAAGGCACGCTCGTCTCTATCGGGAATCGACAGACAGTAATCCACCATATTTTGTACGTTACGCCCGTATTCTGCAAGCAGTAACGGGCGCTGACGGGTATTATAATCCATAGCTTTCTATGCGTTAAGAGTGCAAAAGTAACGAAAAATTTCGTGATTCGCAATGCCGGCCAATCCTTAGAAAGGCTTTTTAGGCACTGTAGCCTGGAATTCTTTCAGATAAAACGGCACAGAATATGCAGTGTCCAAAAATTCGGATGAACGCATGGCTCTGTCCGCAAGGGCCATCATGCCCCTTGCGTCAGGATATATATCCGGCATAAACAAGGCATTGTCCTGAACATTGAGCACTCCTTGTGCCTTTTTTGCACCATCGCCTATAAAAACGAGGCGTCGGCCATGATATTTCTCTTGCAGAGATACAAAACTGTCTGCCTCGAGTATGACAGGCCGCGTAGCCTCAAGCTCTTTAAGCGAAAAATCATAAGAAGCCGTATAAACTTCCATACGGCGTGCGTCAAGCATGGGTACGAGGATCTCGTCACCCTCCCAGTCATAACGGGCGAACATGGCTTTAACAGCCAATATCTGGAGTGTGGGAATCCCTATCAACGGAAGCCCGAGGGCCTCGCACAGCCCCTTCGCCATACTCATGCCTATACGAAGACCGGTATACGAACCCGGCCCCATGCTTACCGCAACAGCCTCCGGCTTACGGTCATGGCGCTTGAGATAGTCTGTGCATTCCTGTACAAAAGGCGCAAGCAGACGGGCATGGTTCATGCCTTCGCGCTCTATTTTCTCAAAAAGCACTTCTCCATCGGCGCACACGGCAGCCGAACAGCATTGTGTGGATGTCTCTATATTAAGTATAACTGACATAATTCTATATTTTAACTTTTGATTAATGCGGCCAGTGCGTCGGCACAACGCATACCGTCGACCGCGGCACTGACTATGCCTCCGGCATATCCGGCCCCTTCGCCTGCCGGATAAAGACCCCGCATGGATATATGGGCCAGGGTCTGTGGATCGCGAGGGATGCGAACTGGCGAAGATGTGCGGCTCTCAAGTCCTATCAGGACAGCCTCTGGTGTCAGAAAACCGCGGCTCTTACGTCCGAACCGGCGGAATCCCTCTTGCAGGCGGCGTGCCACAAAAGGCGGAAGCAGGAAATGAAGCGGAAGACTGCGCAAACCCGGAATATATGAAGATGCCGGAAGCGAGGCAGATATTTTGCCTGATACGAAATCGGTCATACGCTGTGCCGGTGCCGCTATCGAATTGCCGGCAGCAACAAAAAAATCTTGCTCAAGTTTTTCCTGCAGTTCAAGCATTTCAAGCTGCCCGTACTGGCTGTAACCCGGTATGTCTCCCGGATGTATCTCGACTACCATTCCCGAATTGGCCCAGCGCGAAGAGCGCGCAGAGGCTGACATGCCGTTTACCACCAGTTGTCCCGGTGCCGATGCCGCCGGAACGACCACACCGCCTGGACACATGCAAAAGCTATAGACTCCGCGACCTTCTACCTGCTCGACAAAACTATATTCAGCCGCAGGCAGCCATTGTCCGCGCCCTTTAGGAGAATGATACTGTATGCTGTCTATCAAACGTTGCGGATGCTCCAGACGGACACCGATAGCAAGTCCTTTTGCCTCTAACATCACGCCATCATTATGCAAAAAGCGGTACACATCACGTGCGGAGTGTCCGGTGGCAAGTATCACGGGACCGTGATAACATATCCCGTCGGAGGTCTCCGCTCCCAAAGCCTGATTACCGTCAGTCCGCAAACGCGTAACCCGTGTATTAAACAACACTTGTCCGCCGCTGCGCTCTATGGTCTGCCTCATTGCCTTAATTACTGCCGGCAAGCGGTCTGACCCTATATGCGGATGGGCATCAACCAGAATTTCAGGACTGGCACCATGCTGCACCAGCGTCTGCAACACCTCGCCTACAGGACCGCGTTTTTTACTGCGCGTATACAGTTTGCCATCGGAATAAGCACCGGCACCTCCTTCGCCAAAACAATAATTAGATTCGGGAGATATCGAACCTGTACGTGCTATGGCGGCCAAATCCCGGCGACGTGTATCTACATCGGCTCCACGTTCAAGCACTACGGGACGTATACCGTGTCTGACCGCCTGCAAAGCGGCGAACAGCCCTGCCGGGCCGGCTCCCACTATGATCACCTGATGCTCTGATTCTTTCACGCACGGATATTCCACAGGCACAAAAATATCTGGAAAAGAGGTATCAGGCAAAACAGCACACCGCACCGTAAGGTTAACCATTACAATACGCTGTCTGGCGTCTATTGAACGACGTATCACACGGTAATGCCCCAGCGCGGCATCATCCACGCCTAACTCTGATACAAGCTCGCGCCTCAGCAGATGAGGCGTGGCCGCTATTTTAGGCTGTACTCGCAGTGTTAAATCTTTAATCATTGCTTATGAGAGGGTATTAAGTATCGACCTTGTGGCGAACGTACTAAATATCGCCTGTCGGTCAGGAAATGCAAAAACTCTTCCACCCTGGTCCGGCATGCGTCAAACGAATCAAGAAGAGCGTCATGTGCGGCACCGCCGGCATCCTGCGCCGCAGTTATATATGCCAGTACATCCTGCTCCAATTCTTTATTATCCTGATTATCCTGCCTGACATACCCGGCCCGTGAGGCACGGCAAATGTCACACGTGCCGCAAGGTCCAACTTTTTTTTCGCCAAAATAAGACAAAATAACCGAAGCACGGCACCTGTGGCGCCCTTCGATATATTCCAGCACGGCATCCATTCGGGCCTTCATCGCTGCCCTCCGCTCCTCATACACGGCACGAGGTATCAGCAGCGTGTCTTTCTCTTCGCGATGTGATGTAAGCAATATGTGCGAAGCTCGCCGTCTAGGCACATACTGTATGGCTCCATAGCGAGACAATGACAACAGTGCCTCATAAACTATCTGCCGGTCAAGGCCTGTATCAGAACAGAGGCGGTCTTCGCTTATAGGCACGTAATCAGCAAACAAGCCGGGATAACGACGCAGCAATGCACGCAGTACGGCATCTGTGCCGGAAGCCATATCCGGCGGCAGATGATAAAGTTCTTCGCGCGTAGCCGTTATTAACACACGCGATGCGTTCTCGCTCTCATCTATAAACTCTAAAAGGCCCGATGCGCCGAGTATATTCAACGCGCTCATCACCCTGGCCGGATGCTGTTTGAAACGCGTGCAAAACTCATCCGGCGAAAATTCATAAAAACGCCCGGCACCTTCCTCAAGAGAAACGCCTATAAAATTGCATACTCGCTCGTATATATCCTTTATATACTCCCGTGAGGGAAACGAAGCCGCCAGACGCGCTCCCATTCTGCGGCGCGAACTGCCAGTGTCCAGTATTACGGCATATGAGGGCTTCCCGTCTCTACCGGCCCTGCCGGCTTCCTGGTAATACTCCTCAAGCGTCGGGGGGGCTTCATAATGAATCACAAGCCGGACATCGCTTTTATCAATACCCATGCCGAACGCGTTAGTTGCCACCATCACTCGTATGTCTCCGCTTTTCCAGTGCTCTATAAGCTCTTGCTTGCGTTCAAATGCCAATCCGGCGTGGAAATAAGCGGCTGTTACACCGTTGTCCTGTAGAAATCGCGCTATCACCGATGTGGCCTTACGGCTGCGAACATAGACTATGGCCGACCCGGCCACACGCGAAAGAATATGCAGCATCTGACCGTCCGGATCAGACGTAGGACGCACCACGTAACTTATATTCGGCCTGGAAAACGAACTGCGTGTCACCACATGGTTGCGAAAATGCAACAAACGACAAATATCATCAGCCACGACCGGTGTGGCTGATGCCGTAAGAGCCAGAACGGGAACCGTGGGAAACAAACGACGCATAGAACCGACCTCAAGATAAGAGGGGCGGAAATCATATCCCCACTGAGAAATGCAATGGGCCTCGTCGACCACTATAAGTGAGACTTTGCGCAAGCCCCGTAATTCTTCAAGAAAACGCTCCGAGCGCAAACGTTCGGGCGATATATATAGAAACCTGCAAGAACCGTGGACCAGTCGCTGCCAGATACGCGAACTTTCACCTCGCGACATGGCGGAATGCATAAATGCCGCTTTTATACCACGCGAACACAGATTATCCACCTGGTCCTTCATCAGGGCTATAAGCGGGGTAACAACAAGAGTGACACCACCTAAAGCCATTCCAGGCACCTGGAATGTAACAGACTTGCCTCCGCCGGTCGGCATAAGTCCGAGAGTATCACGACCATCCATCACCGCATCGATTATCTCTCGCTGACCGGGGCGGAAACTATCATATCCCCAGTATTTCTTAAGTATACAGTGAAGATTATCCATGCTGACAGAGTGTTTCATACCGGGCACTACTTGCCCGAAAGCCTTATGTCGCGCACCATGAGCTGCACACTGTCACCACGCGAAGGATGCTTGGAATGCTCTATCGTATAGCAGATGTCTATGGGTTTATGGGCATGTATATGTTCGAAATACGGCGCCATGTTGAACGCTATAGCATTGATAACGCGGCTGGTACTGTTATCTTCCAGCTCCAGCTTTATATGTTCCATATTTTTTCCTACCAGCTTTGACGTACCGAAATCAAACACATTTTTTGTGATAAACACCGGCTTCTGGTTGCCTGGTCCGAACGGATTGAATTTGCGCAGATACGCGATAAACTCCGGCGTAATCTGCGAAAATGTGATCTGTGCGTCAATCTCAATCTGAGGTTCCAGCTGGCTTGGCAATATATGCTCTGAGACATAATGCTCAAACAGGCGCGCGAACTCAGGGACATTCTCCTCTTTCAACGTCAGTCCCACTGCATAAGTATGTCCGCCGAAATTTTCCAGCAAATGACGTGCGGAATTGACCCCTGCGTATATGTCGAATCCCTGCACAGAACGTGCCGACCCAGTAGCCATCCCCTCTGTGGCGGTAAGCACTACGGCCGGTTTGTAATATAGTTCGGTCAGACGCGAAGCCACTATGCCGATTATACCCTTGTGCCAGTCATGATTACATATAACGATCGAACGTTTGCCTTCTATGATGCTCACATTGCGCTCTATAAGCTCGTTAGCTTCATCAGTTATCCTCTTATCAAGCTCTTTACGGTCCCTGTTGTACTGGTCTATGTTAGCCCCCTTCTCATAAGCATCATGCAGATCTCTTGTTACCAGCAGATCAACGGCTTCAATACCACTCTGCATACGTCCTGACGCATTAATCCTGGGCCCTATTTTGAAAATGACATCAGAAATGGTTATATCCTTATTAGTAAGCTTGCATATGCGGATGATAGAACGCAGGCCCAGATTGGGATTTGAATTAAGGCGTCGCAGGCCGTGGTAAGCCATGACCCTGTTCTCCCCCACTATAGGCACCAGATCGGCAGCAATACTCACCGCCACAAGGTCCAGAAGACCGTGAAGTTCGCCATGGTTTGTCAGTCCGTTGCTCTGCGCGAAAGCCTGCATAAACTTAAAGCCCACACCGCAACCGCTAAGATGCTGGCACGGATATGTGGAACCCGGCATCTTGGGATTCAATATCGCAACCGCCGGAGGGAGCTCCTCGTCAGGCATATGGTGGTCGCATATTATAAAGTCAATTCCGCGTGATTTGGCATAAGCAATCTCATCTATGGCCTTTATACCGCAATCAAGCACAATAATCAGTTTCATGCCCACGCTAGCCGCATAATCGATACTCTTTCGCGAGACCCCGTACCCCTCCTCATAACGAGTAGGGATATAATATTCTATATTTGAATAATAATTTTGCAGATACTTGTATACAAGGGCCACCGCCGTAGTACCGTCAACATCATAATCACCATAAACCATGATACGCTGCTTGGTACCCATAGCCTGGTTAAGCCTGTTGACCGCCTTATCCATATCCTGCATCAGAAACGGGTCATGCAGATCATCGATTGAGGGGGCAAAGAATCCGTCAGCATCCTTAGGCTCGTGAACATCGCGCCGCAACAGCAACTCAGCCACCGCGTCATTGTCACCACAATGGCGCGAAAGCGCCTCGGCCTCCTTTTGCTGCCTTAGAGTGAGAGGTATATAATGCCATTTGCGTATCATCATCGGAAGTAGTCTTGATGTAGGAGATTCGAGGCGAGGTCACTGCAAAAGTAATAATAAAAATCGAGACTGCCAAATCCAAACCTCCGAATAATAACATTTTTCCTCTGTTTCTCTATGAAACTTTCTATAGAATCAAAGAGATGGGACATTCTTCCGTATTGACAGCGAAATGTCAAAATCCATACCACTAGCTAATACATAAAATACACCTTTGTGATATTCCCTCTATCAACGACTGCGAAGAACATCTTTAAAATGGCTCATAATTCATGTATTATCATTAAATTTGCATCATCATGAAAACGTTATTTCAAAAATTAATCTGCTGTTATTTCTTACCTGTGTGTACCATTGCCTGTCACGCACGAACAGTTGCATCACAATCGACTGGCGAACCGATTATATATGCCAATGTAGGAATAATAAATCTCAATATTGGCACAGTTACGGACACATTAGGAAACTTTTCTCTAAATATACCCTTGGAACATGTGAATGACTCGGTGCGAATTTCATCTGTCGGTTACATTCCACAAACATTTTCGGTAAGAGATATTAAATATTTGCCGGATACGATTTTTCTTGTTGATGATATTGTCACGTTAAGCGAGGTAGTTGTGAAACCTCAGACAATAAAGCATAAGACCGCCGGCCGTAAAGGCAGTAGTGGTTTTATAGCTATGGACGTTGAGGGATATAAAGCAGCAGGTCAGGGACTGGCGATACCTCTAAAAGTAAAGAAACAGCTTGGTTGAAGGAGATTGGATTTACTATTATTACAGATAATAAACCTCTTTCTCGTATGAAATTCAGAGTGAATGTATATCGCAAAGATGACGATGACTATATCTTGCAGAACATCAAGCCCGTATATTTTGAATATGATAAATCGCAACTTGTTAACGGCTCTTTTTCACATAAGTTCTCCGAAGAAATCCTGCTAGATGCCGATGATTATTATGTTGAATTAGAATTTCTTGAGAATTTCTCTAATGAGCACTTCACTATGAGGACAAAACCCTTGACAGGCAAGACACGCTATCGTTACGCAAGTCAATCAAAATGGGAGACACTTCCTTTTGGCTCTCCAATTTATATCGAATACGATTGCGTCGAATAAGCACTGTACTTAGATTCTAGCGCCAGAACTGTGTCGCGAGTTCACATTTTAAACCCTCACCGATAGGATCGGACACAGCCTCACAAATCCCGTATAATTATGACAACCAATTATAACTGCATGTCTAGTCCGGAAAAGTGTTGACCGTCAGAT
Organism: uncultured Muribaculaceae bacterium; assembly: GCA_910578665.1. Classification (GTDB taxonomy): domain Bacteria; phylum Bacteroidota; class Bacteroidia; order Bacteroidales; family Muribaculaceae; genus Lepagella. The sequence continues at coordinate 22 of CAJTQU010000027.1, read as the reverse complement.
TCAACATTTTTTAGTAAAATGT
>CAJTQU010000026.1 GCA_910578665.1 uncultured Muribaculaceae bacterium | reverse complement strand
ACATTTTACTAAAAAATGTTGAATCTGACGGTCAACACTTTTCCGGACTAGACAGTATGCATAATTCTCTCAGAGAGATGATTATACCTTTAATACGACTAATTAATTTTCTGATATTCACGTATGTATCTAATTACTTCATTCGTACGATCGCCAAATATAGGTCCTGAACACATCTGCTCCATCGAAATTCCGGGATAAACAGTATTACCCTCAATAAGCACCGGAACATTATGTTCATCCAATGCTATGTCCCAGCCTATAAGTCTACAAACAGGAACATATTTATGCAATGTGACCGCAGCATCAAGAACACGACCAATATGTTCTATTCTCTTATTTCTAAAGGCTATACCATTATGGGTCAAAGTTAGTTCGCCATTTCCAAAGAAACCAGCATCGGATACACAACCGTCTCTGTTGACACCGACTATCACACCACGCTTACCTCTGCCGATATTATCCACAACAGCCTTGGGAGCACCACATTTCAAAGCAATGGAACAAATCGAAATTTGATTGTCCAGACTCAATGTAGTTACACGGAAACAATTCAATGAACTTGGATTAAACACAGCAGTATCTTCTGACTGACTGACCAACTCCTGAATCACAAAATCACCGCATGCGGAAAATACAGCACCACTTTCAATATCATTACAAAGGAGATCTATATCTGCACCAGACAACAATTTTACACCTTTGCCCTGAGATGTATCAATGGATGGTTTGAAAATCAATGGTACATTACTTTGGCGTAATATCGACGCAGCCTCCGATCGTAAAACAGGTCTCCGATCCTTGTTAAAATATACACCTCCATATGTACAGATCAAAGTATTAGGAAACGCAATGCCGCAATTATATACATGATGAAGCATGCTCTTATGTGATAGCGCAGATCTCCACGGAGACGGATTAAGTATGCCTTCGATAAAAGGATAATAAAAAGCAGATGGTAAATAATCAGCATTAAAAGTATCTATTTCTTTCAATGCCTGGTAATAAGGAAATCCCCATTTAACCGGTACGTTTATAATATTACCCCATTTGGCTGCCACGGCATTTTTCTCATCACAAGACAATCCTCTACCTGATATAAGGAAAGGAACCAGATGTTCATAATCATACTGCTTTTGCAACTTGGCCGTCCGCCGTGAAGAAATATAGCTGTATAATTTCAGAATACGACTAAAAACCATATATAATATATTTAGCACGAATTATTTTATGGTTTTCTTCCCGAAAACCTCATCCAATATTTTAATAGTGTCTTCTCCAAACACAGGTCCGTTATTCAACTGGTGAAAATCTAATTGCCCAAACCGCATATTTATTTCAAGCAATATAGGTTCATTGTCTTGTCCAAGCGCTATATCCCACGACAACAACCTAAAATTTGCCAATTGCGGATGAGCCTTTCTAACCATCTCGCATATAGAACCAAAATTTGGAATAACTACTGTATCAAAGCATATTTTAGAATCAGGATGACGATCAAAACGAACGCCTTTAGCGGTAAAAGCCCTGTCTTTCAATCGGCCGTCAGACATTATGCCACATGTTATGCCACCACTGCTGGCATTATCTACACAACTTCCGTTAACACCCATCCGCAATATAGAGGAATATATCTTAACACTGCCATCCCGATTCAACATGGAGAGCATACGTATCGTGTTGACAGACGATGTATTGATCTTTGCCAATACTGGAGACTGTTTTATAGGACGTTGAACAATTATATTATCACCTATTTTCGCAGCTATAGAAGAAATATTTCCTATATTTCCAGCTTTATTAAAATAATATACGCCATACCCCCCCTCGCTCTCTACTGATTTTTTAAAGAACGCGGCACCGGCATCGTTAATTATCTTATACGCATTATCAGAAGTTATTGGTAAATAATCCCGATCCAGCCACAAACCATTTATTCTGTAACACAACGTCTCCGGCTGTTTAAACCCCATGTAGGAAAACAATCTGTCGTAATAGCATTTGTCATCCAGTTTCACAGCCTTGTCCCAATCATTATAATACTGATCTATGGCTGTTATATACATATCGTCAGGAATGTAGTCCGCATAAAACCTGCCTGTCTTCTCAGTATAAAACTGATTAAACTTTATATATGGTCTGGCATATGGCTTGAAAAAATCAATAATTTCTTTTCTCCGGGAAGCTGTCAGAACGCCAGGGTCCGGCACATAGTCTTTTAACTTATTCCGTGCCCATACCTTAAGCCGCCATTTTTTATATTTAATATTTACAACAGACAGACAAGATAAAAACGAATGAATCATGGAAGATACCAATACCATATCAAGAATTACTAAAGATATTTCTTAAACTTAGGCCACCACAACCGTGTACCGACAAACTCAAGCAAATCATAATCAGGATGATGGTTCCCTTCTATCAATTCAGGACCATCACCTGTAATTGCTACATCCCAGCCTATAAAACGCATCTGGGGTATCATTTTATGAGCTTTACATACAAGTTCTTTTACTTCTTGCCAGAACGGTATCTGACGTCCCAACATTATAATTTCCGTTCCAGGATGGACGATGGACTCCGGATGCACTTTGGAATAACCTTTGCTAATCACACATCCTGTTTCCTCATCAATTTCATAGATACATCCACCGGCACAATAGTTATCCACCACAGAATCTCCTACCCCTACACGTAGAATAAATTTCATAAAATGCACATTACCATCACAATCAAGTAAAGAATGTACCCTGAGAGTATTCAGCGATGACGAACCGAATACCATATCTTTATGAGAAACCAGACATTCTTCAATAATGACTTCCTGGCCGGTAAGACTGGCAAAAACTATTTTGGCTCCATCAACTGTTTCTGGAACAATAATTTTACGGATTCCCCGTCCCTCAGACTCATTAAGAGGCTTAACAATCAATGCAGGAGCTGAATGACACAAAGCATCGAAATCATTTTCCGACATATCTTTGCCATACAGCCACTTACGCCTTATAATAGAAGAGAAATAACGGTTGAAGTCTATCTTGTTCTGGAGAAAATGTATATAATCAGGGGTGATACACTTGTCATATACATAAAGTATCCTCTTGTACGTCATACTCCTTCTACGCTCGTAGGACGACATTTTATAAAAACCACCTCGTACATATTGGTCCAGGACACATCCGTACTTGAAAAAACACATGAGAAAATCCCAATAAAGATACGGGACATAATACCCCTCGGCCCTCAACGATGGTAACAAACTGCGCATACGCCCCAGATAACTTGTAATTTGTGCCAACATATATCAGATAAGATTTTTCAATTTACCATACCAGCCAGTTTCACCAAAATATTCTATCCCCACATTACCGGGATTGTGATTTCCCTCAATCAGCTGGACTCCGTCTGCCGTAATTGCGACATCCCAGCCAATAAAACGACATTCCGGAATCATACGGCAGGCTTCCTCCACAGTCTTTTTAAGCTCTTCCCACATAGGAATCCTATAGCCCGGCATAATAATATCACATCCGGGATGTGTAACCCCGTTAAATCCGTAATTATAATAGCACTCGGATATAATCACGCCCGTATTTACATCTACAGCATATTCACATCCGCCGGCATTATAATTATCTACAAACTGGTCACCGACGCCAACACGGAGCACAGGCTTAAACAAATGCACCCTGCCATTGCGATCTGTAAGGCTGTTTATGCGTATCGTATTGATCGACTTATTATTAAACACCAACTTATCATGATTATAGATTCTTTCCTCAATTATGACATTTACATCTTTCAATTTCTCAAAAAGAAGATTTCTGCCATCTATATCACAGGGGGGGAGCATAAGTTCAATTCCGCGTCCTTCACAATCGTCAAGCGGCTTAACAATCAGCTGGTCAGATATACGGCACAGATTTTCAAAATCATCACGAGTCATATGTGACGAACTCAGCCATGAACGCTTGACAAACTTAGCGAAATGCTTATTAAACTCAACTTTGTTTTCCAGCTTGTAAATATGGCCGGGAGAATTACATTTATTGATAAACTCACATATACGCCGGTACGTCATAATTTTGCGGCGTTCAAAACGGCTATACTTACTAAAATTGCCGTTAACATATTGGTTTATCAAACAACCATATCGTACATAAGACCAAAGAAAATCACAATATGAAGACAAAGCCGACAATCCGTGACGGCTCTCTCTTTCATTGAACCCGGCAACAGCCTTACGGGCCTTCTTCAGATATTCTATAACGGATGCAGGTGTCATATATCAGTTTTTGCCGTTGAAAAGCTCCGTGGTAAATCTGGATGACGAATCATTATCAATGTCCGCTTTCTTAATCACTCCGCGCAGAGTGGACAAAACCACCAATACATCCGTACGGAAAGAGACATGGTCCACATACCACACATCAAGTTTGAATTTTTCGGTCCATGACAAATTATTGCGTCCGTGGCACTGCGCCCACCCGGAAATGCCGGGACGCACATCGTGACGGCGCATCTGTTCAGGCGTGTACAAAGGCAGATATTCCATTAAAAGCGGCCGCGGCCCTATAAGAGACATATCCCCTTTCAGCACATTCCATAACTGGGGCAGCTCGTCAAGCGAAGAATGGCGGACAAAAGCACCGAACCTGGTTATCCTCTGCTTGTCAGGCAGGAGCCGTCCGTCAGGACCACGACGTTCGTTCATAGTCTTAAATTTCACTATCCTGAAAGGCCTGCCTTTCAGCCCGGGACGTTCCTGGGTAAAGAATACACCGGCTCCCTCATTGAAAAAATGCAGCAATACAGCCACAGCCGCTAGCACTGGACTTGCCAGAATAAGAACAGCCGCACTGGCCGTAACATCAATCAGGCGTTTAAAGAACTTCCTATACATAGCTTTTTACTCCGTATAATCCTCCTTGCTCCCCCACAGCCCTGCCATAGGCTCAGTCTCCATTTCATGCTTGAAATCGCGGAGCTGGTCGAGGTATGAATACATTGGTTTCCACTTCAAATCGCGAAACGTACGATCCATACAGAAAGCATTCTCCAGGGGATCTGGCTTTTCCGGACAATAAATGACATCAGAAGGATGATCCTCGGGCGAGAAAACTTCTATGATCCCTTTGATCTGCTCTTCGAGCGACACCTGCCAGCCATTGCCGACATTATAGCATCCTCCCGGCAAATCTGAATCCACACAGTTGCGCACCAGACGCACGAAATCCTTGATATACACCATCTCCTTAGACTTCTTACAATCACCCCATATCTCTATGGGCAGCGATTTGGATGCCCGGTCCATAAGCATGCGGAACGGCATCATGCGGCGCTTGAAGTCCGCATAATGGTAAGCATTGGGATGGTACTGGTATATCGTGAAGAAACGAAGTGCGAAAAATGCGATACCGTGCTCCGCGCGATAATGCTCCATAAGGTCCACCGCCGCATTCTTCGCAATAGTATAGACAGCATGGTCGCCGGTAAGGGGAAAATGCCGCGGCGCGTCATCAGGAATCACGGAACCGTTATTATGATACATGGCCATATCACTGGGTGTCTGGGGAAAAACTATCTTCTTACATCCGCATCCCACCATCCAGTTCAGGACATTGAGAGTACCTATAGTGATAGACTCGAACAAACCGACAGGATCAAAAGCATAGCGGCTTGGCAGCGAGCTTGCAAAATGACACACAGCGTCAATACCGTCAACAGGCAGCACATCAAACGCCTCCGGCTTGCGTATATCCACCGAATAATACCGCATGCCGTGGGCAGCAAAAAAGCCATGGTCGTCCTTACGTCCGCCCACCGCTATCACGTCATACCCCTGCTCCTTAAGGTGCATCGCTATATAGGCGCCCAGATTACCCGTTGCGCCGAAAACTATTACCCGTTGCATATCTTATTATTTATGATTTCCTTATAAAATTCTTTGAGACAATTTCTAACGAAAGACTGCTCATATCTGGATGCGACCAGCCCACGTGCGGCAGCTGCCATGTCTTTCCTCCTGCCTGGGTTTTCGAGGAAGTCCTCCATGGCCGTCCTCAGGGCGCCCGTGTCCCGGGGCGGGACCACGATGCCGTTGCGCCCCTCGACAACGATCTCGCGGCTTCCGTTGATATCGGTCACTATAGAGGGGAGCCCCATGGCACCGGCCTCGATTACCACGTTGGGGAAGCCCTCCCTGTAGCTGGGGAAGACGAACGCGTCGGAGGCGGCCAACCATGGCCGCACGTCCGCCTGGGAGCCGACCGCCTCGATCGCTGGGTTGCCGACGATCTCGGCCAGGATACCGGGGCTGAGCGGATCGAGTTCCTTTTCCTGCGGGCCTACGAGAATGAGGCGTGTGGCGGGCAGCTCTTTGTTTAGACGGCGAAATGCTGCGACAAGCTCGTTGATGCCTTTGTCGCGCACGAGGCGGCCCACGAAGACGAAAGTGAACACCCCCTCCTTCCGTATCCCGGCGGCGCGCGCCTCGACATCGGGGGTGCGGTCGTAATGGGCCAGATCGATCCCGCGCACATTGCCGTGGCCGAGCACCCTGAGGGGCTTACCCGTGATACGGTAGCTGACAAGGTCGTTTCTAACACCCTCGCCTTCAGGAACGATATGCGTGGCGCAGGCGCAGGTAAGGCGGTCGGTAAGTATCAGTATCTTCTGTGTCAGCCCTGTGGCCGTGGGGAAGACAAGGCCGGTGAACGTGTGCACCCTGACGGGCACCCGGCACACCCATGCCGCAAGCATAGAGAGGAGCCCGGCCTTGGGGGTCATGGAATGAACCATCGCCGGCTTCTCCCGTCTGAAGACCCGGATAAGCCGCCACAGCGACTTCAGATCTTTGACAGGCGATATGCGGCGCTCCATCGGAACGGGGACAACCCTTACGGACTCGCGCTCCGCTATCTCCCTCAGCTGCTCGCCTGGCGAGCTGACAGCCACGACATCATAGCCCTCCTCTTCGCGAAGCTCGCAGAGCAGGCCGCGGCAGAACGTATTCAGAGACCCGGGGACGGTGGATGTACGGATTATTTTCAAAGCAGAACTATTATATTGTGGTGAATAATGTATTACGGAGGCTCACGCTTTCCTGCCGTTAATTACCGGCATATTTCTCTCTCAAGAACACGCGGACGCATGCAGGGCTCGCGGCTGCAACATGTGTGAGCTTAACGCGTATAGCAAATGTATTACGTCGGCATACACGACAGTAGGCGGATATAAAAACTTTTGCATGGTATGTAAATGAAAACGCGGGCCTGACATCTCGTTTGCATGGCTGCCAGCACTTTTACAGGCCACCGTTATTCCGCCTCACAGGCCTTGTACACCCTGGCATATCCGTCTGCCATTTTGGATATATCGAATTGGGAGGCCCGGCACAGGCAGGCTTCCGCCACACGTTTATATTGGACGGGCGATGCCTCCAGGCTTGTGATTGCGGCGGCTAGGAACTCCGCATTGCCGTGAGGGAAAAGGATTCCGGCGCCGCCGACTACTTCACGCAGGCCGTCGACATCGGAGGCAAGGAAGGGTTTGCCGACACTCATGCCCTCGACCGATGACAGCGACAGGCCCTCGAAGTGGGAGGACATTACCACATAGTCGGCGGATTGGAGCAGTGACGGAACATCGGAGCGTATGCCGAGGAAATGCACACGCCCGGCAACGCCTGTCTGCGAGGCAAGCGCCTCGCACTCTCTTCGCCGAACGCCGTCTCCAACAAGGAAAAGATGGAATTTTTCTGGCAGATGAGCAAGGGTGTTTATGAGCGTGTCCTGGTCCTTTTCCCAGCGGAAGCCGGCCACCATCATGATCTTGCGGATGCCGGGGGCGACGCGCTCAAGCTCCTGCGAGGCCGGAGCGGAGGCGTAGTTTTCAACATCCACGCCGTTGTTTATTGTCATGATTTCTGCCCGAGATTTGCCTATGTGGCGGCGCAGATTATCCTCGGCCTTGGACGAGATGCAGATTACCTTGCGGTAGCGGCCGTACATCCAGCGGTCTACGGCCGAATACCACCTCCAACCGCGACGGCGGTTGGAGGTGTTATGCTCGGTGGTATAGAGTACCACCGAGCATAACACGCTGCCTATGGCAGCAAATAGCTGAGGTGCGGTGTTGTGGGTGTGAACCACGTCATACTTTCTAAGATACGGGATAAGTTTGAAGAGCCTCATTGGCGAATAGACGCTGCCGCCTGTGCCGAGATCATGAACCTTGATCCCGGCGGCCTCGGCAGAACGGCGGAACGGGGTGCCGGTGCCGTCGAACAACAGCAGCTCTACATCCAGGCCCTTTGCCTTCAGCCTGGGAAGAAGATCTACCATCAGCTTTTCTGCTCCGCCTGTGCGCAACGAGGTAATAACATGGAGGATTTTCATATCTTATACACATTATATTTATCAGTAGGGCGGTCAGAGGTTATTATCTTCCCTGGATTTCCTATCACAATAGAATGTTCTGGCACATCAAAGTTCACAAAAGCACCTGGCGCAATCATAGTATAATCGCCTATGCGTATCCCTCCAACTATCATGGCATTTGCACTAACGATAACATTATTGCCAATAACCGGCACCCCACATCGTTTGCCTTGTGCGCTCCCTATTAAAGCACCCTGCGCAATACTGAAATTCTTACCAATTTTAACATTGGGGTTTACAACAATATTACCGAAGTGAGAAATTCTCAGTCCGTTCCCTATTTGAGTGCCTACAGGTATTTGGATACCGGTGTGAAACATACATCTGCGTAACAATACTTTCCAAAAAAAGCGTGATACTGGATTGCGCGCCAATGTTACCCTGCGAAAACAATAAGTATATTGAAATCCCGGAGTAAAAAGGATGTAGCGCCACCGTAGTATGAGACTTTTATTCAAATCCCCGATGTAGCGATAAAGGTCATCCATCAAAATCTTATTCATTTAATCTTCATCTTTGTATTAGATTTAACTTTTGACCTTATTTTGAGGTACCACAGTACACCTGGAATCACAGCCAGCAATGTAAGTGCTTTTTTCGGAGACTCCCAAAGAAATCTACCATTTTTTGATATTATTGAACTCGCCACATAATGGATACTTGATATAAAACGACGTTTTAAAGTAGGAGCACAAACCATTTCTGTCTTACGAAAAAAGGAAAAACCTTTAGGATTTCGCCAATACTGATTGTACATATTATAACTCGAACCATCAAGCTGATATTCCACTGTTACAAGTGGCAAGTTTAACGTCAGCAACTTGTAATCCTGATCAATAAGCATATATTTATATGCAAGACCAACATAACGCTCCCCTTCGAACAATGGATAGTCCGGATATTGCTTAATTAGATCTGTTCTGTATACAAGTTTTTTATCACCGCTACCTCCTTTTGCATAATAGTCTTGCAATGTAGTTTCTTTCAACGCCTGAGGAAACGATGTTCCAATAATGCTTCCATCTTCTGTCTGATCAAGTCCAACAATACCAGCGTATTTATCTGAGCCGTACTCTTTCCAAAAATGAGTAATTTTCTCCACAGCATCGTCAGGCATAAAATCATCAGAGTCAATACATGTGTTTAGCTCGGTTGTTATATTACGGTAAGCCGTATTATGTGCTCCATGCATGCCTTGATTTTCTTGCCGAATATACCTGATAGTAATTCTATTTTCTTTAATCCAGCCTTTGACAAGTTCACATGTGTTATCCGTAGAACCATCATCAATCACAAGCCATTCGAAATCCTTGGAAGTCTGACGGAGCAGACTCTCGTATGTGCGTCCTATTGTATGAGCGCGATTGTAAGCCGGAGTAAAAATTGTTAATGTTTTCATCTCTAATTAGAATGTTGCCATAAACCATGTGAACCCAATATGGGCAAGCATTATCTGTTTAAGTCGCTTACCTTGCATATCACCCCATACATCAAGCCTGAGTAATGGATAAGCGAGTACTATAGGATACATGAACCATGAGAGGTATGCGAAACGGTTTGAGTAATTTGCCCTAATCACCATTACCCAAAATGCATTTGCAAGGGTATATGTATTCAATAGAATTGTATATGTTCGATCCTGAATGCCTCGTTTTATAACAACATAATATCCTAATACAATAGGCATCATGCTGTAAAGCAGGAAGTCCCAACGGAAACCAGTATGGGAGAACATTCCTATATCATAATCAGTTAAATAAGAAAGTCTGTCATCAAAACCCAGTCCGGCAAACATAGTAGTCATAGCCCCCCCTGCCACAAGACTAATTAAAATGGACAAGAGCCAGAAAATATATGCCCATTTGAACGATTTTATCACATATACTGACGCGAATAAACTGGTTAAAGGAAGTAATGTGGTCCTGTGTATATTTATTGCTAAAAAAACAAATATTAGTGCGATTGGCAAGTTCTTATTAGAACATGACATAAAAGCAATAATGAACAAGGTAATACTACAAGCCAAACCATTACGAAGACCATTTGTTCCATAGGCATAAAATGAAAACGCCCCAAGCATAAATAATACTGATACCAAAACATTGTTGGGAGTAAATATGCGACATGCAAGATAAGTGAATCCAAAATATCCGAAAGATATTATTGTAAAATAAGCTGAGACATCCATCGTTTGGGAACAATAATATGTAATCGTATTCCAAACTATTTCAGCTGACTCTCCATAAGCATCCGGAATATCATTCTTCATCAAATTAAACACATGTTCATATAATACTGAATCTCCAAATCCCCACCAACTGGGACGCATACCAATCCATAATGCCAAAATCATACATAATCCCAACGCAAAGACTGAATTATTATCTCCATGTCTGATTGTATTATATGTTTGTCCAGATAACTTTAGTGAAACAAAAATTGTTAGGACTACAACAATATACAAAAAAACAATACTATATAATTGTGCAGGAATCATTTCTTTATAATACTATGACATTTAGAGAATACATCTACGCCAAATACACGATGTACGAAACGCGAAAGCCATTGTCGCCAGGGGCTTACATTCATCCATGTTTTTGTAAACCAATGTATTGTACGAGTATTCGGGGTTTTATTTAGACGGCCGGTTACATCGTTAAATGGATTAAAATAATCTGCAGGATAAATAGTTATACCTGAAACTTCTTGTATACCAGAAATGTTTTTTAATTGGGACTTTACAAGTTCACGAGTCGTGATATTCACAACTGCATCCGTTGTATTATAGCTTCCGTCGGGCCTCAAAAAACTTAACTGCGCATAATAATCAAGTATTGATTTATAAAGGTCTAATCCTTTCACAGCTCCAATTCCAACACCGGGATTTACTGCTCCATACTTTCTATCAGTCCCAGGATTTATCTCAAAACCCATAAAGGGACCGCGTTCAACGATATCAATCATGGATTTGATCACCTCCACGTCTGTATCAAAATAGAGTCCACCTTGTTCATAAAGTATCTTGAAACGCGCATAGTCACTAACAAAGGCATATTTCTTTGCCTTGTACGCCTGTGCGGTATACGGGATCATATTTACGTCAAAATTATCTTCATTCCACTCTATGATTTCGTAGTCAGGAAAAAACTTACGCCACGAAGCGATGCACTTTAGTGCGGATTCAGGCAGAGTATTACGCCCGAACCAGCAGTAATGTATTTTCTTGGGTATCATTTTTATTTAATCCTATAACCTATCAGATAATTGCCAACAGGTGATTTCGCTATAATCAATCAAAGAGCAATAGAAACCGTGATGGCCAGAACTGCTATGACTATGGTTTGATATATATAATTTGATATACTAAGAATCCACTCCTGACGCCACAACCAGTAGCGCATCACAAGTATGTGGACAAGATATACACCAAAGGATAGATTCGCCATAAGTGAAATTTGCCTTGCGGCATTATCGCTAAAATTCATTTCATTTACAGCTTTGGATATGATTGTCCACAAGAGAGCACACAGCGCGGACACAAAGATCGACAGATACCAAAACACGCTGTAGAAGTCGAGATTGATTCCATATTTTTTTGTGGCAAAGAGCAGTACTGCTCCTGTAAGAGCTATGCCGCCACTGATCCATGCTGATATGCTTCCGGAATAGCGCTTCAGGTAATAGCCAAGTAGGAAATATCCGGCATAGCCGTTGAAGTAGTACAGCATACCGGCATCGGAGTCGTTTATATTAAACCACAGCTTCAGAAGCGGATAGCAAAGCGTTACGGCCCAAAGCAGGATCACAAACTCTACCTCTCGTTTAGTTGCCCGGTCGAGCCAGCCACCGAGTATTGGAGCAAGCAGGTAAAGGCCACACAAAGTATACATGAACCACAGCACCCCTTCACCTTGAACAGAGAATGGTATTGATACTATTGCTTGCAAAATATCTATTTCCGATTCGCTGTAGTACAGACGTAATACTATGTAAATCAGGCTCCAAACGACTGTAGGGGGGAGATTTTTCCAAAGCGGCGGCGCAGGAATGTAAAGTAATCAGTTTTTACGGGTAGCAGTAGTGCACCGCTGACCATGAAGAACAAGCCGATACATGGTGCCATAAAATAGCTCATTGCTGCCAGAAACGGACCATTGGCATTTACCAGAGGCATAGGAGAATGCATCAGCACCACCATGAAGCAGGCCAGAAGGCGGATTATGTCGAGCGCGGTGTCACGTTGGTTCATCTTATTATGTTGTAGATTTTTTCGACTTCGGAGATGTTGGCGTAATCGTGGGTGCGGAGGTATTCGACTATGCGTGACTGCGTAGCGGTGTCGGCGATAAATTCGGCCAAGCCTCGGGCACACCCTTCGTTACCAAGAGGTACAATAACGCCATCAACGCCATTCTTAATCTGGCTAGGAGCCGTAGGATAAGCGGTCACAGCCACAGGCTTGCAGAGTATCTGAGCCTCGCGAACAGTGATCGACTTGCCCTCATAACGAGACGGCTGAACATAAATATCACAAGCCTTTATATAAGGATAAGGATTTTCTTTCTTTCCGAGCAGAACAACATGGTCTTCCATTCCGGTTTCTTTGATTTTTGTTCTAATAAGAGCTTCATCACCACCAAAACCTATGATATACCATTTTAAATCTTGAATGCCTAATTTAACCATATAACGAGCAATATAAGGGACATTATCATAATTCTTTGCCGCACAGAAACGTCCAATTGACAACAACCGCACTTTTCCGGTCATTTCTTCAGATACATTAAATTCATCCGCCCGAGCTCTCACATATGATTCAGGCAATATATTTTCTATTGCTATAACTCTTGACTCTAATGATGGAAATGCCTTTACAAAAGAATGTGTCACCTCATCGGAAATAGAAGCAATAGCATCGTATGCCCCCCATACATTCAATTCCAAAGACCTATTCACAAACATTTGAGAATAATCTGTATGAATCCAAGCAATTCTTCTTTTCGCCCTGACCTTGTGCCATCCAAAGTCATGCGGTGTCAAAAAACTTATACATAAATCATATTCAACATTACTCGAAATGTTTGGTAAAACATCTGAGAGACAATGACCTATGAATGAATATAACGAAGCATCCTCTCCTTCAATTTTTGCATAATTAACAAACAGTTTATGTTTAGCTTTAGCAATTAACCGTCCGAGTGCAACCTTGTACTGCTTTTTTTTAATCGTCTCTACTATAGGTCTCTCTACGACGGAATATGCGGGATCTTCCGGTAAAAGATTAACCCATTTTGGTATAAACTTCATCAAGGGACCTTGATGGCTATAGATGAACAAGTCCACGTCAACCCTACTTGGATCAAGTGCGCATAGTAGCCCGATAAGAGCCATTTCTGCTCCTCCAAGCTCAAGATAATGCATAAGAATGATAATGCGAGGCTTAGCCATATTATAAGGTATTGGACAATCAACTTATAAGTTTCTAAACTTACGCCATAACTTAGTTTTAAAGAGGCCTGTTTTTGCGACTCTATCAGCGAACTTTCGTTGAAGAAGATAAGCGCCTGACTTAGTGGTTAATTTTGCTCCGGTGAGTTCATAAATAAAATCATTGACACAATTAGCCATATTATAGTATATCTGTCGTTGCCAATGATTGATATTGTTAGTAAATGCTGATTGTTTTTTAACCCAGCGGTTTACATCTATCAGAAGTACTCTAGGATTGGCGGCGTGAAGTTCTCTGAATAGCCTGTTGATTTCAGAATATACTTTCTCTCGCCCGAAATAATTGGAATTTGTTTCTCCGTCAAAAGGAATCTCAGGGCCGAGGATATATGCAACGGATGTGCTTTTCGGGAGAATCTCAAGTAATCGTTTGGCATTCTGACAAATTTCAACAGGCGATAACGCGCCAAGAAACTCGTAATTATTCCCAAACCACTCAAGCCATTCCAGAGAAAAACGGTTGTCGGCAGTATAGAAATTATTATTGATGAAATCAGGCCACAGGTTCTTGTCAGTAAGCGGATGTATATATTCACCAAACGCTATTTTCTCTCCTGTATTCTTATTCCGATAAATACCTAGATTAGGTTCTATCATTGTAGATACGATGAGTAAAGTAACATTGTCATCAAACATATGTGTCTCAAACATATCCTTATCATTGAATACAAGATCGTCCACCAATCTCTGCCGGGCATCGTCGCTTAATGAACGCCAACCCAAATAGTTCACAGAATGATTGTGGTGTTCAATATTATTTCTGCGTTCAAGACCCATATATGTAAATTCCTCAACTATGCTTCCTGAAACTATATATTCAGACATACAAGAGAGATCACATGCGCCCTTAAATACAATCTTAGAGTCTGAATTAATTTTTTGTGTTGGATTGTCAAGATTGCAGTTAGCGTTTATCCAGTCAGGAGCCGGTGCTTCCGATACTTTGGAAACGACATCGCCATTGATTGTCAATTCCGGATAGCCAAGCTGGGCATATACATATTGTTCGACACCCTGACCTATTGTGCGACATGAGAAAAGAAAGTGTATCAGTTTGTTATTTTCTACTGCAAAAAAACCGACTATACCATAATCCCCGAACTTGTCTTTGACCGACACATATCCTTTTTTAATATCCTTATTGGCTATCAATTCTCGAAGTTCTTCCATAGAGATTCTCTCTTTGGTAAAATTCAATTGATTAGTGCGGTGTATCAATTCAAATATACGTTGAATTTCAGTCTCGCAGTCATAAGAAATTGTGACTTGGGTCTGGGTCGAATATAAGAACGATAGATTATCATCAAATTCCGAACGGCTCTCTTGTTTGGCCTGCATTACTTTGTATTGTCCCAAACGTTTCAATGTGGGATCCTTAGGATCGGCTGCTTTAAGAAAAGCATTAAGTTGCGGTATTATATCTGGTTCAGCTATCATCAGGCCTTCGTTATAGTGTCTTGCTTCATGAAGATTGACGATATTGTCATCAATGAACAATACGTTTGTAGGCCGAAGGCCCATGTCTTTGATTAATTGCTTTATTCTTGGTCCTTTGGGAGTCCAGTCGATTGATTTAAACACGAAAAAGTCATTAATACCTAGATCTATCAATGCTTTTTCAGCTTTGGGATAGTCATTCTTGGAGCATACGCTGTTGATAATCCCGTCGTATGAGAGCCGTTTTACCAGCTCAATATTATTACAGGCTGTTAAACCTCCTTCCGAAAGTGTCCCTTCCCAGAATGTTTCATCAAGATCCCAGATTATGAGTTTGATTTTAGATATGTCGACTTCGTTGGTGTTAGTGCTCATAAGTCCTGCGTTTATTTAAATCCTAAATAACCTTTGAAAATGAAAATACATGAACAGAATCAGATAACGTCTATTTAATATGGCGTGTTTTATCCACGGAGAACAATTAAATACTGATGTATACTCCTGGAGTAAATCTATTTCTTGAATTTTATTCAGAAATTTCAGATATTGTATAGATGGATATCCTAAGCTTTCGTATCTGAATATTCCGTCATATAATACCCCCCATAACAATTTCATAAGTACCGCCTTGGAACTATCCGTCAATAAATTTTTATTTTTAAAAAAATTAAATCTTAGTTGCCAGTGATGATAATCGTTTTTAAATTTATCGTAGGATACTTTTGTTGAAAGCGAGCCTGACGGTATTTTTCTATAGTTATAGTGAGCCTCCGATACTGTTTCAATAGTGCGTACGTAATCAAGATACGTAAAATTAAACACCAAGTCTTCTCCCAAAGAGCAATCTATAGGGAAACCGATATTGTGTTTTCGTATTATATCCGATTTATATAGCTTATTTGTCGGACCATATAAGAGATTCTTTTTCAGTAAATCAGTAAGTACATCAACAAATTGAGGGATAATATCAATGACTGCCGATGTACAGGGTTTACATACCACTGACCGTCCATCTGCATAGCAGTCTATGATTCCGGAAACTATTAAATCACTTTCACCCCCGGTTGCAATCAATGCAGACAGATAATTATCGTCAACCCAATCATCACTATCTATGAAGGTAATATACTCCCCCAATGCATATTTAATACCGGTGTTTCTTGCTGTAGAAACACCTGAATTAAGTTGATGAAATACTCTGAAACGCCTGTCGATTTTTGTCCAGGCATCACAGATTCTTGCGCTTCCGTCCGATGAGCCGTCATCAATCAGAATACACTCCCAATCGGGATAAAGTTGTCGGTAAATAGATTCAATACAGTCTTCAAGGTAGTCTGCTGAATTATAAACAGGAACTATAATGCTTATCATATTTGCAATAAGGCATCGATTTTTTTCATACTTTCGGATATACAGAATCTCTGGCCTCGTTCTTCGCTCTTTTGGCGATAATATGCCAAGGTTTGAGGGTTGAGCATCTGTTCTATACGCTTGTACAGACATTCATCATCATTATTAGCTATAAGTCCGTACTCACAACCACGGCCGAGCTGTTCTTCCACTCCTGAGCAAAGAGTGGCAACAACAGGTTTCCCAAATATCAAAGCCTCAGTGATGGCTGTGTTGAATCCTTCGGCATAAGAAGCGCAAACATAGATATCACACTTCTTATAAAACGGATATGGATTTTTCTGAAACCCTAACAAGGCCACATGGTCTTTGAGTTTAAGTTCTGCAATGGTTTCTTGTATCAAGTTACGATACTCGCCATCTCCTACTATCCATAAACCTATTTCTGAATCTTTTTTCAACAATTCTGCCAAGGCATGCAAAAGTCTTAACTGACCTTTATTCTTATTCAGGGTCCCGACAATAAGTAGTTGTGTCTTATACTTTTTCAGCCCTTCAGCATCATCAACTCTTTCCTCCGCTAATTCAAGCAACCGCTCTCTATCTATCGGATTATATATAACCGTTGTACTTCTTTCTGTATTAAGATATTTGTCGGCTTGAGATTTCACGCTTTCTGCTACACAGACAATTTTAGAGAACTGTTGATAACAAGACTTTTCTTCATCGGAGCTACGAAATGCCACATTAGTCCAATGATAATTGATTATATCGGTGTGTAACCAGGCTATCTTTTTGGTGTTGCGATGTGCGCCGCTAACTATCCGTGTGGCATAACCCTCCAAAAATGCAATACTTATATCAAACCTCCTGCGTATAAATAACTTGTAAAACACACTCGAAGGGCAATGGTAATATATAAGCAGCTTAATTTTATTAATTATTTTCGTTGTCAACCGACTTAATTTGGTCGCGTTGACTCCGGTTGACGAGAAATAACTCGTGTTTTTCAAATTTACCGGGTAAAACGCTGGATCTATGTCTTCGGCATGACTCGAATACAGGCTTACATCATATTTATTATAATCAAGATTACGAAGTACAGTCTGAAGAATCCGCTCCACGCCCCCTCCATATAGTTTTTCTGCAAATATGGCTAATTTTTTTTTCCGCATGGCCAATACTGATTCACTAATGTATATATTTCAAGTAACTGATATTTTTTGTTTCCTCAAAATACAAGAATATTCTTGAGAATATGAATAGTAGCATTGTAACAAGCCCGAAACGGACTATACTGAAATCAAAAAAACGTAGAGCATCATAATCAGTCAGATAGTTTGATACAGCTATATCATACATCCATATAAGCACAAACTGCATTACATAGAAGAGAATACTCCACTGTCGGAACTTCCTGCATGTTTCAGTAGCAATATACTCAAACCGGAGACGGCTAAACAACGGCAACAATATTACAGGATATAAAATGCGGCCAACTGGGTTCAATTCTTTGATTGATGCCAAAATCACACAGGCAATAAAAAGCGTAATAAGTACAGGCACACTAAATTTCAACATCCACTGTTTCTTTGCATACAAGGCTCCCAAACAGAATGGAAAGACGTGATAATAAAAGCTATAATATGGGCTAATAGACCATTTGATGTAATGATAATGATAATTGTATGCCCAGAAAAGGTAAACCAGTAAAGAGAAAATACTCAAACAGGCCAATGCTTTGTCTTTTCGGGAAAAATATAATATGATAGTATTTATTATCAATGCCTTAAAAAACCAATAGCCATTGAATGAACATGAAAAAAGAAGTGCATATATTGACTCTTTAAGCGTTGCAGTTTCCCAGAAACGAGCATATGACATTGGAAGCATAATCAAATACCATATGCCAAAAATGCAAAGCAACCTCTTTACCGTCTTTAAAAGTACTCGCTTGGCATCAGCCTTGTTATTAGCCAGCGACAGCCTTTTCATAAACAAGAATGATGATACCGCAAAGAATGTAGGGATAGCGCAAGAGCAAAAGATACCGAAGTAATAGTGAAATATAGGAAATTCTTCGAACAATCTTGTATGAGCAGCAACTATTAGAATTGCCAAACCAAATTTAAGTACATCAAAACCTTTGTAATATGTCCTGTTTTCTGCAGATATTGACGATAGATTCATATTGATATTAATGGTTGTAAAAATAACTAATAAGTTTATAGAGCGCATGAAATCTGACATTCAATGAAACCATAATACGGTTTTTTATATTTGTATCATTGGAAGTCAGAAACATATAAAACAATGTACGAGGGTGCTTTATATACTTTTCCAGTACTTTTGAATGATATCCATCGTTCCGGATTGTCCTATATATATCTAACATGCGTTCGTTATTTCCTCCACCGGCATAATGGATTACATTTGATTTATACAGACAATTTAGTCCATAAAAGAAAACCTGACAGTTCCATCGGCCTGGTAATTCCTGCACAACATCACCGAACTGATGATTGGTAAAATTAAGAGCCGGCTGGTCTAGATTGACTCCTCTTGCTACAGACTGAAGCCAATTTGAATACCAGGCTCTGTAAAAATCATGACAGACCGCTGAATCTTTTACCAGCATTACTCCGCTATTGTAATAAGACTTTCCGGACATATCCATAAAGCCTATTATGTCACACCGGCTTATAATGAGGTTGTCTTGAAGATAAAGATTGTCATTACAGTCTGCAACCATCATTAAATCTCCTTTAAACCCGTCAACAGAAGCTAAACTGCCGCAAATAACCGTATCGGTGTCCAAAAATAAATAATCACCTTTGGTAAGCAACCTGAGATTTGTCTTTATGTATCGAGAACGTTTCATTTTATTAAAGCCCTGTGGCATGTCTACAATATTTAAGTAGTCTACCATCTGACATAAAATGGCTCGCCACTCCGTAAGACTTCTTTTAGTTGCATCATCAGTTACTACTTCAATATAGGCGGTAGGATTGTATCGCTTAAGCGACATAATACTAAAGATTAGTTGCTCAAGATAGTAATCATCTGTTCCGCTGATAACAGCATAGACAATCTTGGTTTTCATAGGAGTAGGCTTCATGACCATGACTTTTTAACAAACCTTTTAACAATCTTCTCTTTTACAATTGACATTACTGATTTATAGTCACGTGATTTTGTGACTTTTGAAATAAAAATATAATAAATAATTCCGATTACTATACCCACTATCAGCTGTGCAGCATACGATTGAAGCTGTAATATTACCAGGTAGATTATCAAGCCCATTGAACTTGAATAAATTATCGATGGAGCTATATTTTTTAGCTGAGTTTTTACTGAAAAACCACCTACCTTATTCACATACATAAGATTTACCAACATGCTGAATACCGATGTTATTACAAGCCCGACACACATTGCTTTTATCCCTATCGGAATGCATATTACTAATGCCAATATGCTCAGTGCTTTAGTTATAAGCTCAATTTTCATAAATAAATCCGACCGACCTTTAACCTGTAAGAAATCCTTACTCAGAACAACAAATGGTCCCCACATCCTGGCGAAGCACAGCAATTGAAGAAAAACTATCGCCGGAGCCCATTTCTCTGTAATTAAAACCATTATGAATGGCTTGGCCAATATTGCCATACCAAACACAAGGGGAAAAACCAAATAGCACGACAGAGCGACAAGCCGCAGATAACTCGTTCGGAGCTCCTCCTCTTTCTCTATAGCACTCATCACCGGGTACGCAACTGGTCCGACTATCGTACGGATTGTATATGAAGGCAATTCTGCATAAGAGCTAGCTTTGGTAAAATAGCCTAAATCTGCCGCAGGAAATTTTTTTCCTATTACCATCGGATACAGATTATCGTATATGACTGAAACGAGATTTGATATTAACAACTTTGACCCAAAGGAAAAGTATTTTCGCCACACTCGCCATGAAAATTTGAAACCAGGAAACCATCGATCGTGGCGATAATACAGATACCCGTTTAGAAATGGCATTATAAAGTTTGGCCATACCAAAGACCAGATTCCCATACCACAAAGCGCACATATAATTACGACTATGCCAATGACAATGTTTGTTACTGTTCGTATGATATTTTGCGCTTTAAAATCAAGCTTTATTGTCAACCTTGTATTTTGTATTGACAAAAACGAATTCAAGAAAAGCAATACCGCATTGGCACAAACTATCGTCTTAAGTATTGGTTCATTATAAAAATCAGCAATATATCCCGAACAGAGGCATAATAATAATGAGAAAAAAGCTGTCATGAAAACTGTTGTCACAAACACAGTTGAATAATCAATTGCCTTACGAGTCTTATCACGCACAAGCGCTGTAGCAAACCCCGAATCAATAAAGCAGCCTGAGATTGCCATAAATATAGCAGGCATTGCTACAAGACCGTAATCTTTTGGAGATAATATGCGTGCAAGTATTATGCCCTCTGCGATACTAAATATTTGAAGTGATGATTGTCTTAGGAATGTCCAGATCATTCCTGAGAACATAGTGTCCCTTGTACCACTCACAGCTTTTATAGTTTATCGTTCAAAATAGATTATAGAATATTCACTGGTGCCTGTTGTCACCAATATTAGCTTATTTTGGGTAATTGGCTCTAATGTAGTTGTATAATATCACTATTTTTATCTTCCAAAGCAAATGAGGATTAAATAAGATTTTAAATAGGTTTTTGTTTATAAATCTTATGATTATTTTTTTGTATAATGCTATCGGTGGAGCGATAACGCGTGCGCTGTTCAAGGCACCAAGCCATTTGCAAGCAGCCTCCGACGCTATCGATAAAGCATGCCGCGAATATTTTGGTGTATTATGACTTATAAATTCCCAGGTCGCCACGGTGTTGTCAAATTCGCCAAGCGCACGTATTGATAATGGCTGCTTGGACAAACTACCCTTGTGCTGTTCATAACAATAAAGAGCACTATCAATATATGCCACGGAATCCTGCTTAGCAAACAGCTGCGCCTTAACATAATAATCCTCATTTATCGTAGCTGTTGGAAAAATTATATTATCAAATAACTTTTTGCTATAGCAACCTCCTGGATATCCCCAAAATTCATATTTGAAAAAGCGTTGCATTAATTCGCACTTTGGCATACAATATGAAGATTTTGCTTCTACAAACGATGGAACATCCCCAATCTCAACACGTTTCATCGGACACAAGGCAACACTTGTACTATGTTTTCGGATTGCTTTATACAATGCCGACACATATTCAGTTGAAACATAATCATCACTATCGGCGAATACCAAATATTCTCCGTTTGCATTAGCTATCCCGTTTTTGCGCGCAATTGAGGCTCCCTGGTTTTCTTGTTTTATGATTCTGACCTTCTGAGGGTAGTCAGTAGCATATCGTTCACAAATTGAAAGAGAGTTGTCTGTCGAACCATCGTTGACAAGAATTATTTCAGTATTTTGATAGTCTTGTCTTAGCAATGACTCAATACTTCGCTCTAAATATCGCTCGGAATTAAAAATAGGAACGATTATCGATATTAAATCCATACTTCGTTAAGTACGATATTTATTAAATTTGTAAGTGAACAATCCCTATCTAATCCCGGTTATAAATATCGCGAGTATACACCTTATCCGCTACATCCGCAAGTTCGTCCGAGGCACGATTGGCTATGATGGCGTCTGAAAGTTGCTTAAAACGACATATGTCATTCACAACCACACTACCGAAGAAAGTTGTTCCATCCTCGAGCGTCGGTTCATAAATTATCACGGTCGCGCCTTTGGCCTTGATGCGTTTCATTACGCCTTGTATGCTACTTTGGCGAAAGTTGTCAGAGTTTGACTTCATCGCCAGGCGGTACACTCCGATTATACATTGGGACCCCGATACCTGACCATAAGTGTTGGCATCGTTATTGTCGTAGTAGCTTGCCATGCGCAACACCTGGTCGGCGATGAAATCCTTGCGAGTGCGATTACTCTCCACAATAGCACTCATCATACACTGTGGCACATCCTCGTAGTTGGCCAAAAGCTGCTTGGTATCCTTGGGCAGGCAGTAGCCGCCGTAGCCGAACGACGGATTATTATAATGCATACCAATGCGCGAATCAAGGCCGATACCCTCAATTATAGCCCGGGAATCGAGTCCCTTTACTTCGGCATACGTGTCGAGTTCGTTGAAATAACTCACACGCAGAGCCAGATAGGTATTGGCAAAGAGTTTCACCGCCTCTGCTTCTTTCATCCCCATATACAGCACTGCGATATCTTCTTTCAAAGCTCCCTCCTTCAGCAGACCAACAAAGACACGCGCCGCGCTCTCAAGCCTCTCTATATCGGTAACAGCCATAATAGCCGCATTCTCATCAGCAAATTCCGGCTTGTCAATAAGTTTCGGAACACCCACGATAATCCGCGATGGATACAAATTGTCGTAAAGCGCTTTGCTCTCACGCAGAAACTCAGGAAAAAACAGCAGATTGAACCGTCTGACACCCCTTGCCGCATATTTTACATACAGGCTGCGACAATAGCCAACCGGAATGGTTGACTTTATCACCATCACAGCATCTGGATTAACGCTTAGCACCAAATCGATAATATCTTCGATACAATGTGTGTCGAAATAATTCATTGCAGGGTCGTAATTTGTCGGCGCTGCAATAACTACAAAATCGGCTCTTCTATATGCCTCAGAACCATCAAGTGTCGCAGATAAGTCTAAGTCTATATCCAAAAAATATTTTTGGATATACTCATCCTGAATGGGAGACCTCTTGTTGTTGATTGACTCAATTCTTTCTGGAATTATATCTACCGCGGTCACATGATTGTTTTGAGCCAATAATGTCGCAATACTTAGACCGACATAGCCAGTTCCAGCTACTGCTATTCGATAATTCGATCCCATGGAGTATTTAATGTAAGCGTGTAAATTTGACGTGTGAATCATTGGAAGCCGCCAAAGAAGCAGTTTCCGCTAAAATTTAAAAATTTTCAGTAAGTATAAGAGTATGTTTACTTTTAAACCAAATTAAATATTATGGGCATCCCCAACCGGAGTGTTTGAAAGAGAAAAAATCTGTATGCATAAAATTATCTTCTATCAGCACATATGACCGAGAGACAATGGTCCTATAGAAACAAAATATTCTTTGCAATCAGTCTTTTAAGCCGTTCTCTGTCTGTTGGCAAACGATTGTCAATGGCATATCTTCCCTAAATGGCCGTTGATCTGAAAATTCTTCCGTAAATAGAAGGAAAACGGACGCATGGGGCACTTCATAGAAAAAACATTATAATTGAAATATAAAACAAAATGACACGCCTTCGGCAATAGTAGGAACTGATTACTGTACCAGTTGGATGAATTCAGGCTGCACCTCAACAGCAGCTGTTATCAACGTTGGCAATTCAATAATCAGACGGCGTTTTCTCATGCCTTTCATCGATAAGAGGCATCCCTCAAAAGAGTCAAGCACACCGCCGACTATACGGATTCTCTTGCCGCACATGGCTTTGGTGAGTTCGCCGGGCTTATAATATAAGGTTGATGCGGAGTTGTTGACGGCAAAGATGAATCGGTTCATCTCCTCCGCGCGTACAGTCATCGGCTCATTTATCGACTTGCCGAACTGGTAGCGGTACTGGAGCGTGGGATTACGCTCCACATGCTGATCGAGAGCAGCCTTTGTTTCGTGAACAAATAATAAATCCTGAATAACCGGTACATCCCTCCGCTGCCGCCGTCCACCAATGGTCATTATCATCTGCGTCATCGGAGTGAACACTTCAAGCCCCGCTTTTGCCAACTCGTGAACGGCTAGAGAGTTGGCGTTTCTGCGCTTCAAATCGCGCATAACAAACCATTGTTTTTCAGACAATTCCATCGGATTTTATGGACTATAAGCAATTTTCCAAGTCCTGCTTGTGCTCAGTCATTGCTGATCTTCAAGCAGTTATAAAGACTGGTTAAAAAGAAAGACGGTTGTCCTGAGATAGAGTTACTTCGCTTTTGCACTCTTACTCTGGTCATTTTATTCTCATCTGTTGACTGATTTATTTATCCATATCTCTTTCTAAGAGAGTCTTGGATTTGGGCGCAAAGTTACAAACAATTCTTGAAATATAGAATGTTGCGAACAAAAAAAAATTCAAAATAGGGTCTTAGAGGTGGTTTACTTTTTAGAAGCTTAAGAGGCTGTTTAAAAACGATTGTTAACGGACGTTAGTTTTCGAAGAGTAGGTACAAGGGATGGATGAGGATTACTTGGATTTAGCGAGCTGTTTCAGAATGTTGTTACGTGCAGATCTCAGTCCTGGGGATATTTCGAAGGGTTCCATCATGTTGATGCATGCGATGAGTTCTTGCACCAACTCTGGATAATGCCGGCATTGGGCAAAGGCTTGTTTAAGGCATAACGCTCTGATGGCGTATGGTTCTGCCGAATTGATGCTGGATAGGCAAAAATCAAGATAGTCTGTGCGAATATTTTCTTTTTCTACAGGCTGGCGTTCCAACAATGTAAGAATAAGTCTTTTCTTTCCCACATGCGCCTCTACCAGCAACTGGTCAATCAGTTCATTCCGACGTTTCAGTAACCAGCGACTATCCTCAGTTGTCAAATGAGAAAAGATCCACAAGGCATTGTAAGCCACCCTGTCATCATCATCTGCAACAAGGTTATAAAGAGTTTCTATCGATCTGTCATTGTCTAAATTTCTGATAACTGAACACAAATACAGTATTTCATGTCTAAAAACCCTTTTGCACAATAAACCTCTGAAATTCATAGAAATAGATGCAGGACATTTGTCTAGTTACATATATATTTATTTAAACAAATATCTGAATGCCTTCCACCTTCGGATCACATGATACACCACTGCCAACGTAAATATTATGCCTAACACATAATGGAATATAGAAATGAATTGTGAACGGCTGCCGAACATCAGTAATAAACCGGATATAGCTATCAGCACTGATAATACCAGAAGAAGTGTCGATACAGCCTTATGCCTCAACGGTATTTTTGTGTAATTCTTAAACCAAGGAGTATGCTGCACACAGTGCAATACCATAATAACCATCCAGACAAGTCCAGAGGTTTCGTTGCAGGCTCCAAAGTCGCACATCATGGTATATATGACTGTGATGTATTTCGTTGTGCAGCATAAATCCGGTAACAAGTGCCACTAGCATGCTTATCACCGCAACAATATCAGTTATACTTTTATTTATCATCTTCAATGCAATCTCTCTGTTTAGTATCGTAGCCTGCATTGCAAAGACAGGCAAATGAGATAGCGGCAAAGGTACAAAATATTTCTTACACAGAAACATACAAATTACAGTTATTATTTAGTATCCAGCCCGTGAGCCTGCTTTCCAGCATTCGGCGGCACGATTAATCAGCGGCGGCACTTGTGATTACAACGCATTCTATTGGCATACTTTGAATTTCATTTTCTTTCCGTTGATTCGTAACGTAACTTTCGAATTAGAAAACTTTTTTAGTAAAACATTTTTTCTTAACTTTGCGATTGATAGTCAATGATGAGATAAAAGCGGCCAACGAAGTCCTGCCGTTTTAAGACCACATCAAGCTTCAATCCAAAGGACTTCAGTGCAATGTGTTTCTGATATGAAGCAATCTACAAAATTCAGGGTCTGGACTGCTGTTGCCATAGCATGCACGGCGATGTCCATAGACAATCATGCGAATGCGGAAGTTCATACGGCCAGCGACAAAAACGGAGTGCCGGGACTTAAGGTTACACTTAACGACACACGTATTCGCCGTAGCGGAAAAGAGATAGTATTCTATCCCGTATTTCAGGCTACCGGGACTAAAAAAATCGGAAACGTATGCATCGACAACGACCGATACGCATGGATCGACGATGAGGAGCCTATCTCCACATACATGCACCGTCTCCAATTCGATGTGCCCGATAACGGCGACCCCCTTTCGAAACTCGTGGAAATCAACAATGTGCCATTGGATGCGAAAGTCTTGAAAAAAATCAAAATCGTAGGCCGGGCTCCGGATTCTGAAAAGTCAAACGCAGGAAACTATTACGGGGATTTCGACTACACTTTCACTAACATACCAATACCGCAGTTCCACGAGGTTGCGACAGACAAAGCAAACAACAGGCCCGGAGGGATGTTTACCGACACCGAAATCAGGC
This sequence comes from uncultured Muribaculaceae bacterium, assembly GCA_910578665.1. GTDB lineage: Bacteria > Bacteroidota > Bacteroidia > Bacteroidales > Muribaculaceae > Lepagella. The sequence continues at coordinate 368 of CAJTQU010000026.1, read as the reverse complement.
TCGGCATAACAGACATGGAAAAATACGGCAACGACCTTAAGGTAACTTTCACGCTCACTAACGCCGGCAAATCCGACAAAAATATAACAAGCGAGGAGGGATATGCCACCACTACGGAAGGAGACCGTCTTGCCACTTCCGTAAGAATCCCGGAAACGCTGCCTTCCGGCGAGACCGTAAAAGGCATCCTGTACGTAACCGGCGGAGCCAACGAAGACCTCTGCTCGATAAGACACAAATTCATGTTGCTTGAAAAGGGCCTGCAATGGAATCCTGAACTGATACTCCGCTGAATTCATACACTTTATAGTTACAATAGTTCGGTAAAATTTGCATATTCAATTGAATATCAATAAGATACAACAACA
>CAJTQU010000025.1 GCA_910578665.1 uncultured Muribaculaceae bacterium | reverse complement strand
ATTCATTCATAATCTCAAACCCTCTGACCCGTCAATATTTTTCAGGACGCCACAAGACAACGTAATTTATATCTGGACATGAAGATTCTGTGTTAAATCTTTGTTTAAAATCTATAAAACACTAATTTTGCCTTATGACACATCGGATTACACATATAATAATGGTGTTCATGGTTCTGTCCATATCTCTCACTTCCTGCACACATAGCTCCGGGATAGTTATACAGCCGGTCGATACCGGTTCTATGGATAAAGTCTATGATGCTTTCTGGTTCAATAACAATAAAGGGCCTACGATACCATACAGGCTATTAAAACCGGAGAAATATGCCGGCAGGCATCCTAAAAAGGGGTATCCCTTGGTGGTATTCCTGCATGGAATAGGCGAACGTGGCAACGATAACAAAGCCCAGTTGAAGTGGTGCGCTGATTACTTCGCGCGCTGGCAAGGCCAATACCCTATGTATGTGCTCTTCCCCCAATGCGACACAGACTTCTATTGGACTCTTCCACAAAGGCCCACACCCTTTGATGCCGACCTCATGCCCTGTTTTGACAATACAAACTATCTATACCCGGTTCTACTTAAATTGATACAGAACGTAGTAGAGAATAACGACATTGATCCCGACAGGATAGTGTTAGCAGGATTTTCGATGGGTGCCGTAGCAAGTCTTGACATAGGATGGCGACAGGCAGCCAGGTTCGCAGGCGTATGCGCCATAGCCGGAGCGGCAAACCGCAGCCGGGCACCATATTTGGCAAAAACCAGCATATGGCTGGAGCATTGTGCCGACGACCCGTCGATGCCCGTTGCCACGGCGCGTGCCCTGGCAAAAGAATTAGCCGTCATGGGCGCCGACGTAGTGTACAACGAACATCCCGAAGGGGGACATGCCGGTTTTCATCTGTTAAAAGATGACAAGTTTATGAAATGGATTTTTACCCGACAACGACACTGAACTGATAGGAAATCAGAACATGGCGCACACACGTTTCAGAGCGTCTACAAATGCATCGGCCTCATCTATGGTGTTGTAGGCGGCAAACGAAGCTCTGACTGTGCCGGGAATCCCGAGGCGATCCATTAGAGGCTGAGCACAATGGTGGCCTGTGCGGACAGCCACTCCGAGTTTGTCTAACAGCATGCCGGTGTCATAAGGATGTATATCGCGCACCAGGAAACTTATCACAGCCTCTTTGCCCGGGACGGTGCCGTACAGGCGGATACCGGGAATCTCCGTTTTCAGTCTTCGCACAGTATGTTCCGTCAGCATGTCTTCGTGCGCGGCAATACTCTCCACGCCCACCCTTTCCAGAAAGTCAAGAGCCCGGCTGAAAGCGGCTATGCCGACAAAATCGGGAGTACCGGCCTCGAATTTAAACGGGAGGTCCGCATAAGTCGTACCTGCAAAACTAACATGTTTTATCATCTCTCCCCCACCCTGGTAAGGAGACATTTTCTCAAGCAGGCTGCGGCGTCCGTAGAGCACTCCCACACCCGTGGGGCCGTACATCTTGTGTGACGAGAAAACATAAAAATCGCAATCCATATCGCGGACATCGATGCGGCGGTGCGGCGCGGCCTGGGCGCCGTCTACCAGCACCGGCACACCATGGGAATGTGCCAGGGCTATCATTTCTTTCACAGGATTGACCGTGCCCAGGACATTGCTCACATGACAGAAAGCCGCCATCACCGTTTTTTCAGTGAATGCCTCTCTGTACTGATCCTGTAACAGGGCGCCACGCTCGTCAATATCCACAACTTTTATCGTCAGTCCCTGCTTCTCTGCCAGAAGCTGCCACGGCACGATATTGGCATGGTGCTCCATAACGGTGAGAATTATCTCGCCGCCCTGGGGCAGGCATTGGCCGAAACTGGCCGCGACAAGGTTGACAGCCTCGGTAGTGCCACGCGTAAATATTATCTCCTGTTCGCTGCCGGCATTGATATAGTCCCTCACATGCCGTCTGGCGGCCTCTACAAGATCCGTAGCCTCCTGGGAAAGCGTGTGCACGCCGCGATGGACGTTGGCTTTGGTATGCTCATAAGAGTAAACTATGGCATCCACCACCTCGCGAGGGGTCTGCGAAGTGGCCGTATTGTCCAGATAGATGAGGGGACGCCCCTCTACCTGGCGGCTAAGTATCGGAAATTCGGCCCTCAGCGCCGAAACATCATATTTCTCCATTTTCTTCACAACTAATAGAGGCACAGGAAGCACAAGAAGCGGCATCGGCAGCATTGCCGGCCAGACGCATATCGACAAGATGGCGCAGTCTGTCGCGCAACTGCGGCAGGCGCACAGGCTCGATAACATCGGCCATGAATGCCTGGCGCAACAACGTCTTTGCCGTTGCCTCGTCAAGTCCGCGAGTACGCATATAGAAAATCTGAGCAGGATCAAGCTGTCCTATGGCGGTACCGTGCGAACATTTCACATCATCGGCATAAATTTCCAACTGCGGCTTACTAAACATGCGTGCTTCCGGCGAAGCCACAAGGTTGCGGTTAGACTGGTATGCCTCGGTCTTCTGGGCATCCGGAGCCACATATATACGTCCGGTAAACGCGCCCGTAGACTCACCGTCTACCACATATTTAAACAATTCACGGCTCTGGCAGTGTCCCTTCTCATGACGAATCAGCGTATAATTATCCAGACGCCGGTCGGCATCCTCTATACCCATTCCCAACAGCTGCAGTTCGGCTTCCTCGCCGTTGAAGACAGCATGCACCTCGTTGCGCGTAGTGCCGTTATACAGCGTTATGCCGTCAAGCAGCACATTGGCGCCGGCGGCCATATCCAGATAAACCTGGCTCAGGCGCGTTGTCAGGCGCGTGGACTCCTCCAGTTCATACATATCAAAACGCGCCCCCTGTCCGCAGCATATTTCCACTGTCTGCAAATTCATGCACCTCATATCGGCACTCTGCGTGTGGTCGCAACATAACAGGCATGCCTGCGCGCCGTCTTCGAGCACCAGCAGTATGCGGCGCACTGCCATCATAGGGATGGTACCCTGGAGTATCGACACAAGCTGCAACGGTTTTTCAACCCTGACACCGGCACGGACATGCACAAACAGGCCGTCCTGGACCAACATCGTATTAAGAGCCGTCAACGGATTGTCAATCGATGCCAGACGGCCGTAATGGGAGGCCACCAGCTCCGGTTCTGTGAGAGCGGCATGCCTGAGAGAACATACCGTAACACCGTCAGGCAGCTGGTTTCGCGAATTCGGCGTAGCGGCAAAACTATCACCAGAGAGGAAGAACAATGCCGTACTCATATTTGGCACGCGGCACGAGAATGAATCGGCTGCGTTTATACCGAGCTGCTTGCGGCCCAGATTGACACCATAGTCCGGGGCGAGCAATGCCGGCAAATCCGTATGTTCGTAATTCTCACTCCCCTTACACGGCAGCACTGTGTTCCGCAATGCCTCGGCAGCGCTGTCACGCAAGGCGTTGAGCACAGGCGCGCCGCCGGCATTCACCAATTCCGCATTAGCCTCGTAAAGATCGAGATATTGTTTCAGCGGATTCATAATTCAGCGTCCTTTATAATTGGGTCAAAACCGTTTTTTTCTATAAATGCCGCCAGTTCCGGACCGTCGGTACGGATTATCCGTCCCTTATAGAGTATGTGGACTATCTGAGGCTGCAAATAGTCCAGCAGACGCTGGTAATGGGTTATGACGATAGTAGCGTTCTCAGGGCTTTTCAAAGTATTCACACCGTCTGCCACTATGCGCAGGGCATCTACATCAAGGCCCGAGTCTGTTTCGTCAAGTATGGAGAGGCGTGGTTCCAGCACAGCCATCTGGAATATCTCGTTTCGCTTCTTCTCGCCGCCGGAAAAGCCCTCGTTCACAGAACGAGAGGCAAGCTTGCTGTCAAGTTCCACCACCGCCCGTTTCTCGCGCATAAGACGCAGAAAGTCGGTAGCGCTCATCGGAGGTTCGCCCAGATATTTACGCTTCTCATTCACAGCAGCGCGCATGAAATTCACCATGCTCACCCCCGGTATCTCCACCGGATACTGGAATCCGAGAAACAAGCCCTCGTGGCTACGCACTTCCGGCGGCATGGCCAGCAGGTCTTTACCGCGAAACGTGGCCTCGCCGCGTGTCACCGTATAGGCAGGATTACCGGCCAGTACCATCGACAAGGTGCTCTTGCCCGAACCATTAGGCCCCATTATGGCATGCACCTCGCCCGGTCTCACCTCCAGATTAATTCCTTTGAGTATCTCCTTGCCGCCTGTTTCGGCATGCAAGTCACTGACTTTAAGCATATATTGACTCATATATAATTGTCTGTTATCTTGTCTTTTAAATTTCCATGCACCTGCCTGTCCGCAGCACGCATATTGTCTTTGCCTCCTCCTGCTGCCGCCGGTGCTCAAGATCGTCGGGGCTTTCAGTGCCGAACAATGCCGGGGCCACGGCCATCACCAGTTCCACTACATTTCCGTCACCATCATCACAGTAGTCAGCCAGCTTTGAATCCGGCCATATGCTCAAAAGCACATTATAAACCACGCTAAGAAGTACCACCCATTTCAACATAGAGAAGACTGCACCTCCGAGAGAATTTATAGCCCCCAGACACAGCACTGACAGCGCACTGTTGAGCACCGTGGCAAGCAGACTGAACAGCATATACACCACGCCGTATATCAAGGCCACGGCCACAGCCGAATATGTATACTCGGGTAGAACACAATTACCCAGCGAGGGGAATGTGTCTGCAAGCCAGGTAGCCACATCGCCGCAAAACAGACGGGCAAACACAATGCCGAAAGCCAGTCCGAGCAGCGCTGCCAGCTGGTGCAGCAACCCCCTGCGCCATCCGCGCCATGCGGCCAGCACGAGTACCACTATGATAATCAACGGAAAAATCATAATTTTAATACGCGGGCACACTAGCCAGATTTAATATCAAGCATACCCTTAACTACAGAATGCAAAGTTAGCAATAATTTCCAATCCCTGCCCAATCAAAACTGCGATATTTTACAGCCACGATACAGCAAGCACACCCTATATATACGATTGAAAACTATTAATGTTTCTTTGCAATCAAATTATTTTTTACTAACTTTGCCGCAGATTTAGGTTTTAGGGAAAGCCGTGAAAATCGGCTGCAGTACCCGCTGCTGTAAATCCGTTGCCATAGGGGCAATGCCGGAATCGTCACTGGAGACGCAAGTCTCCGGGAAGACCCGGCGGAGCAATGACGCTCTACTACCAAGGATAAGCCAGAAGACCTGCCTGAATCAGCCCGGCCGACGGGCGACCACGGTATCTTCAGCCTTCGGGAGTTAAGGCGTCAGTGCTAACAACACACATCACTATTCCCAAGATTTGCGGCGCAACCATGCGCCCGTGCAGACCCACACGCGCTGTCACACGCGTGCTGCATATGATACCGGGGTCGACCCTGACAGCACAGGGTATGACCTTGATTTGTCATATAAACTTTATAAAAATCTATCTGCATGAGACGAATCTTCTACTTTTTGACGATTCTGTCGCTCATGATGGTTTCTGTGCCGGGAATAGCGCAGAGACCGGGCGACACCAGGCTTGCCATCCCGATAATGAGGACGGCGGATATTGAAACACCCACAAACAGCACGGTGTTACTATCCACTATACCGCAAACATACGGGATAGCAGAACAACCTGTAAATTTCTATGATGACGGGGGACCCGATGGAAACATCTCCGAACAATTCAACGGACAAGCCACGTTTGTTCCTACAACACCGGGTAAAAAGGTAAGAATCCGCTTCACCTCACTCAATCTGTTCAACACCTCTTCAACAGGGAAGAACGATGTACTCAAAGTGTTCAACGGCACAGAAACCGATGACTCGCAACTGCTGGCCACGGTGCTTAAAGAACCAGTCACTATACATTCCACCTCGGCTGACGGAGCATTGACAGTGTCGCTTAAGAGCACAACCGGGATACCCAAGCCAGGATTTGAGGCTGTAGTAGAGGAATTTACCCCAATTGCTATGGAAATAGGGGAAATCAACGTTACGCATCCGTATTCCGGCACAGCATCTGCAGGCGAAAGCAGCATCAAAATGCTGCTGATTAATGTACGTACACAAAATACCGAACCTGCTGTCTCTCTTACTGGCTTTAAATTTCAATCAACCTCCACCGCACCTATAGTTTCCGCAACAGTATACAGTCTTGGCAAAAATCCGTCAGGCACAGGCACACCGTGCGGTATGGCGCAATATCCGGGAGCAGAATTCCGGATAATTACCTCTACCGCGAATCATCTTAGTGAAGGTGACAATTATTTCATGCTTGTATACAAAGCCGGAGAGGAAGCTGAAAACGGACAAACTCTGGATGCGTCACTTGTTTCAATCACATCAGAAGGCAAGGAAACAACTGTAGTCTCCGGAAATCCCTCCGGCAATATAAGTATCGACAACGTATACTATTCACACAACGCGCATGCCACATACACATTACGGGGAAGCTGGCTGTTCCGAAACACCCCCTCGGTCTATTCCTACTACGGATATGATAATACCGAGGGCAACCAGATCTCAACATTCATCCCATTCAAAGAAAACACGGTTGCCGAGCTTGATTTCACGAAATTTGATATCATGAGCAGCAACTCGTCATACGGCTCGCCTGCCGTATTCAAGATTCTTGACGGGAAAGACACATCTTCGCCAGTGTTATGGCAGATGGATTATAACAACCGAAAAACAGGACCAGGCAAGGCTATACGCGCAACTAACCCAGACGGCGCACTGACCATAGTATTTAACACTAATGGTAACCGCGGCGGCATGGGGCAGGGATTCGAAGCCAAAGTGTCAGAATACATGCCGCGCCCTATGAACGTGACTTCAATCGAAGCGTTTCAGGCCTCTACCGAGGCTGTGCTGCCCGGAGCAAGAGACCAGGCTGTGATAGGCATACGGATCTCTACTGACGGAGATAAAGATCCCGTAAGCCTGCAAAAAATTAATATTGATATGAAAGGAGCACAGGATATGGCGGAAAGGATAAAAATCTTCTATACTGGAGTATCGGATGAATTTACTACCGGCAACATCCTGGCATCAGTCTCTGTCAACAAACAGCAGGCAATACAAGAAATAACTTTCAGCACGCCCTGTCTGCTACCTGAAAAAGACTCATACTTCTGGATAGCCTATGATATGGCTACATCGTTCGCCTCAGACCGTATTGTCGACGCGGCTCTGTCGACTGTTACAATAAACGGCCGGGAGCCTGAAATAGATATGGCTGACCCAGATGGTGAACGCTTGACAAAAAACATCTATTACTTCAAAGGCGGCAATGATGTGGTGACAGTAGACTCTTCTCTGATGTTCTACGACAACATGGGCCCTGACGGCAAATACACCAAAGAAGCTACCGGTACCGTGACTTTCAAGCCGGCAGAGGGTAAGATACTACGTTTCGTATTTAAGAATTTCTATACTCGCTATAACGACTATTTCTATGTATACTCGGGCTGCGATGTGGACGAAACACAGCAATTAGCACGGCTCTCCAGTATGCAGGAAAACCTACCAGACATAATATCTACTGCTGATGACGGCTCTCTGACAGTGCTGTTCGAACCGAAAGCAAATAACATAAACCAGGGATGGGAAATAGAGGTACAGGCATTCGTTCCCGAGCCTCTGTCTGTACAATCGGTGTCTGTCACCCCTGTCAACGACATAAAAATGCTACGCGGATCTCAGAACAACAAAATGTTGAAAGCAGCCGTGATTATAACTGGTGACAAAGGCAACATCGATATTACATCGCTCAATTTCGCCGCATTGGACACAGATCTGGCATCCATGGGCGCGGCACGTGTGTGGTATACCGGCACCACTGATAGTTTCAATACTGACGAACAGTATGGCGAAACACTGTATGCATCACCGCTCGTATTCACAGGAAGCCGGCAGTACAAACAAGCCGGCACGTACTATTACTGGCTCAGTTACGACATCACTCCTGCCGCGGCCACTGGCAGCGCGATCCAGGCGGCACTCGAGTCTGTCACAGCCAACGGCGAGAACCATACTCCTGCCGTCGATGCCGTCAGTGCTCTGGTGACAGTGCAGGAGGGAATGCACGGCTCATATACCGTGGGGACTTCCGGCCAGGAAGATTTCAAATCAATCAAAGAGGCTGTGGATGCCCTCGGAAACGGTATCGACGGCCCTGTGGAATTCCTGCTGAGCGACGGCAACTACCATGAGGCTGTCATGATACCCGAAGTGACAGGCAGTTCGGAACTGAATACCATAACCATGCGCTCCGCAAGCGGCAAGCGCGACAATGTGGTCATAACATATGATGTTTATAAAGACCCCGGCAGTTCACACTACGACCAACGGTACGGTGTCTTCACACTCGACGGAGTTGACTATTTCACACTGAAAGACCTGACGGTTGCCACAGACAAAACCATATTTCCAGGCATCCTGTTCATACGCAACAGTTCTCGACATGACAAGGTAGAAAACTGCGTGATACGTTCTCCCCAAAGTACCGACCAGGGCAAAGGCTCCACACAGGTATACATGTATTCCAAAAATGAGGCTAACCGCAACTCAGACTATTTCACCCTCAAGGACTGTCTGATAGACGGCGGACTTATAGGTGTCAACCTGGGAGGAACGGCCTATGTCTCGCTACCTGTGCAGGAGGGCGGACACATTGCCGGAAATACATTCGTGCGACAGGGGAGCAAGGCTATATACGTATCTGCCGAGCGCGATTTCGTGATAGAGAACAATACCGTTATCAGCGAGGGCGGCACTACAAACTCTTTCTGGGCCATAGACATCAACATGTCTCGCGGCGATTGTGAAGTGCGCAACAATACGGTGACTATGCGCAATCCTGTATCTTCCGCCCACGGCCTGTACCTGCGTTGCAATTCGGAAGACAGCATGAAAGAAGGCCGCCATCGTTATTATAATAATGAAATAAACATCTCAGGTATCAACAGCGCCGTAACCGGCATGCGGTTCAATAACAATCTGCCTAATACAGAGTTTGCGCACAACACTGTACGTTTGCGCGGAGAGAATGCCAATTCAAACGGCATATACTTCTCCGGCACTCTGCCGGGAGGTCTGTTCGCCAACAACATTGTACAGAACGAAGCCGGAGGCACTGTCTACAATGTGAATCGCCAGACATATCTTGACCATATCGCAATGCGCGACAATATCTGCCACACCACCGGTAGTGATTTCGCCTATGTAGGGGGCAGTCTTTCATTCGACGAATGGAAAGAGGCGGCCGCGAACGACAGCGGAACCGTATCGGAACCGACTACATTCCTGTCTGACAACATACTGGAACCTGCTGATGAGGGTTCGCTGAAGATATGCATACCTGTGGGGTTTGTAGACACCGACCTGAACGGAACGAAGAGAGACAATATCCATCCCACTGCCGGCGCCTACGAATATACCCTGTCCACCATAGCGCCGGCTATGGCCGAAGGCTTCCCACGATTCAAATCAGTGGCACACAACAGCGCGGTGATGGAAGCGGCATCGACACTGACAGGCACATTGCATTATTGCGTGCTTCGAACAGACGAAGATGCTCCTGACGCAGAAATGATAATGAACGAAGACCTGCACGAGGAACTGCGCAAAGGACGCACCGCCTCGATAACACTCGCAGGCCTCAGACCGAACACCGAGTATGCGGTATATTGCCTGCTCACCAGTCTACGCGGCATAAATTCAGAGATAACCAGGTCTGTACCGTTCACTACTACGTATATACCCACCACGCCAGCTACTTTCGAAGAGGCGCGCACCGAGAACAACCGTATACTTGACGGCACTTTTGCATTCACCGGATTCGATATATCTGAAATATCAGACGGAATCGGAGAGCAACCTAACCGCTATGCGGCTGCCATGAGCGACGAATATGCCGTTATCCAGACCACCAATGCCGACAATCTGCCCATTGACGGCTTCTTCCTTAAGAGTGATGCGCCTGTCACCCTTACAGCAATGGATAACACACTGTTGACACTGCACACAAAAAATACAGAGGCATGCTCCGACTGGACATATATCAATCTGCGAGACATGGGAGAGATGACTTATCTGGAGCTGGAGACAGAGGGAAATGCCTCTATAGACAACTTCGCAGGCACTCCCCTTCCGATGTCTGTAAGGATCATTCATGACGAAAACAGCCGAATTGTCGAAAACACCGAAGTAGAAATACCGTCAACCGTAGAAGGGGGCGTGGCTCCTTACAGCTATGTCTGGACCGATGCCGCAGGAAACATCGCTGGCGATACTCCCTCACTGTCGTTCACGGCCAAATGTTCTGCACGCTACAACCTGTCTGTAACCGACGCATGGAGCAATACTGCATCAGAGAAAACTACCGTGAGGGTCAACGGACAGCAATATGCCGCCACGTTCGACGACCTTGTACTGGAACCGGAATCTTATTGGAACGGTGACAAAGATGACGAAGATTATATGAGCGGAACATTCTTCAGCGGTTCATACGAGTTCAACAACCTCTACATGGCCGACTGGGATTCATGGGCATTCTTCGGATATTCCAACAGCACGTCCTGCAATTTTGAAAATTTCTATACCGACCAATATAACTCGGCCGCAGGCGGCGGACATGACGGCTCGGACAATTACGGGGTGCTCTACATATCAAACTTCATGGGAAATAACCAGGCCACGTTGTCTAATACGGTCGAAGGTGAAACCGTTGAGGGCGTATGGATAACTAATTCTGCGTGGGTCGTAGACGCTATAACTAATGGCGACGGCATGAGCCCGGCATTCGGCAAAGACGACGTGCTCACACTCATTATCACCGGCCGCCATACAGACGGCTCGACATCGACCCTGGAATACACTCTGGCGGATTACAGGGCCGAAAGCGAAAAAGACAGATGGTATCTTGACACATGGCAATGGTGCGACCTCAAACCGCTCGGCAATATAGTCAGCCTAAGCTTCGACATGAACAGCACCAAAAGCAATTCCATGGGTATTACCACGCCGACTTATGTATGTATAGACGATCTGGGGACGGGACGTAATGTTATCGAGACCGCACCAGTGTCACTGTTGGTAAACAACGAAATAGTGTCCGAGAGCTTCTCGCTGGCACCATATTTCAGCTTCGATGATAATGACGGAACCGTGGCCTATACATTAGAAGGTAACGACAGCCGAGTAATTCTCAATGGGGACAAAGTGACCGTGACCGCCAGTCCTGGCGAAAGCCTCAGGCTGACAGCTCATGCCTCGCAGCGCGGCAAGCACGAGTATGCGGAGATACCAGTAAATATGGAGCTACGCCCTGCCGGAACCGACAACGTAGAGCTACACAAAACCGCCATATATCCCAACCCGGCTCCCGAATACTTCAATGTAGACACCGAAGCCGGCAGTTACAACATCAGTGTAATAAGCATGGACGGACGCACTGTCTTACACAAAGAGGGATGCGACGGACGCACACGCGTAAATACCGCCGGACTTGATTCGGGCAATTATATGGTACGAATTTCAGACGCATCCGGTATGACCGTGATACGCAAACTTATTGTTATGTAACAGTTTTATTTTTTCTTTGTCTAAGGGGGAGAGCAACGTGCCGGTTGCCTCCCCCTTTTCAGACACTGGCAAACAGCATATCACACACAGGACAACTTTTCGGCCAAATCGACCACTTGTTCATACATATGTCTCTATATCAATTGAGTTTTTTTGAGTAATTTTGTAAATATTTTTTAGTTGCTTGTCCATATATAGATTTGATGAAAACATTTAGGATTTTATACTCTATAGTTGCATTGCTTTTGTGTATACCCACAGTCTCGGCACAAATAATCAAAACTGAACAGTCGGAAGACATCACCGATTCGCTGCGCCGCGAATTTGACAGCGGTCCTTACTTCACGCTCTACCGTGACAATTATTTCGTAGTAGGCACCGATCCCACACACAAGCCCACGTCCCGTAATTCAGATGTGAAATTCCAGGTCTCCATAGCGCAGAAGCTGACCAAGTCAACACTGCCTGGAGGCACATACCTGTTTCTAACCTATACGCAGAATGTAGCCTGGGACGTATTTAAGAGGTCCATGCCTATGCATGATTTCACATTCAATCCCGGCATAGGACTGGTCAAGCCTCTTTTCTCGAAAGAACGTTTTATAGGCAAGGCCACACTGCTGCTGGAGCATATGAGCAACGGCCGCGATTCGATACAAAGCCGTTCATGGAACAGGGTCTCGCTCGGCGCGTCGATTCTGGTAGATGAATTTATATGCATAAACGGCAAATTCTGGATACCTATAGTAGACGGAGAAAATAATCGGGACATACTGGATTATGTAGGTCTGTTCCAAGGCGGCGTGAGCATGCTGAGCCGGGACCGCAAACTGGGAGGAAGCCTGCATTTTGTCAAACGTCGCGGCTGGAATCTGAATTTCAATACCATACTGGAACTGTACTGGCGCCCCTGGGATCGCGCCAATCAGTATTTCTTCCTGCAATGGTACAACGGATATGGCGAGAACCTGTTGGATTACAATGTGTTTCACAACCGTCTGCGTGTAGGTATCGTTATAAAACCAAGATTCTTTTCGGAATATTAAACAATAAATACAGTTCACCTTATGAAACGCATCTTATCCCTACTGGCTGCTGCGGCGTGCATGTCTGCCATAACCTATGCTTCCGACATTTTCGGGTCATGGAACGGCAAACTACAGGTCACACCGCAAGTCGCTCTCAACCTGGTCTTCCATATAGAGGAGGACAACCTGGCTCCGCACGGAGCAGTGGTGACAATGGACAGTCCCGACCAGGGGGCCAAAGGAATTCCGTTGCAGCTGGAAATGATGCGGAATGATTCGATCGTGGTAGAGGCTCCGCAGTTGCAAATGAAATATGCCGGCAGGTACCATCAAGACCGTATCAGCGGCACATTCACACAGGGTCCGCTAGCCATTCCACTGGAATTATCACGCGGCACGTTCACGCCAGCCCGTCCGCAGACCCCTAAGCCTCCGTTCCCCTATAAGACAAAAGAGGTGGTTATAGACAACCTTCAGGCTGGAGTAAAACTGGCAGGAACACTCACTCTGCCTGACAATTTCGACCCTTCGACGCCTGTAGTAGTCATGGTAACGGGTAGCGGCAGCCAGAATCGCGATGAAGAAATTTTAGGACACCGTCCGTTTGCCGTTATTGCCGACCGGCTGGCACGCGCCGGTATAGCGTCGCTGCGTTATGACGACCGGGGATTTGCCGGGTCCACAGGCAATGCTGCCACTGCTACCACGCGTGACCTGGCTGATGATGCCGAGGCGGCGGTGCAATCACTGCGCGCGCAAGGCTATGGCAAGGTAGGTTTGCTCGGTCACAGCGAGGGCGGCATGATAGCGTTTATGCTTGCTGCCGGAAAGAACGCTCCCGACTTTATAGTGACACTGGGCGCACCATCTCAGACAGGCGCAAAAATACTCCTTGACCAAAACGACAACCACTTTCGCAAACAAAACATACCGGAAAGCGAGCGCTGCCGGATATTGGAAATTATCAGCGGCATATACGGATGCATAGACAATAACCGCGATATGCCGCAAAAGGAGCTTGAAACCGCCCTGGCCGCATATATCGACGAATGCCGCGAACATAATACCGGTAATTCCCCCCTGTGGCAGCAATTCTGGAATGATATAAAACAATTACCGGCATCCTTGTCACAGCCATGGATGCGCTATTTCATCACATCCGATCCGGCGGAATATATCCCAGAATGCCGTGTGCCGGCCCTGGTACTTTACGGAGCCAAAGACACCCAGGTAAAACCGGAATTGAATATGCCGGCCATAAAACAATTGCTGCCCCGGGCCGATGTGCGCTGCTACCCTGGTCTAAACCATCTTATGCAGCCGTGCAAAACTGGACAGTTTGAAGAATACAGTAATATAGAGACCACTATAGACGAAAACGTGCTACGCGATATCACGTCATATATCAACACGCTTAAATAATCCGTAGAGAATAACGCGGCAGGGGGACAGACTTATCCGGTCTGTCCCCCTGCCGCGTTAAAACCAAAAAGCGCCTGGGGTCGCAACCCTCGGCGCTTTAAGGTTAATGAAGCAAAGATTGTCTATTATCGATCTTTACAACCTGGAAAGACCGGCGTGGCCGTCTTTCATATCTTAAGACAAATCCGGCGGCATAAAGTTTAACGCCGGATTTGCTATTAACGTCTTTTAACTATTCAGACACCATACTTGGCGAAATCTGCCTGGAGCATGTCACCTGTCTCGGCAAACGCCTCATGCAGCGCGAACGCGGCACGCAGTGTGTGCGGTGTGTGGGCACCCTTGGAGAGCTTGAGATAATCCCACATAAGCTCCTTATACATGGGATGCACGCAGTTCTCAATGATACATTCGGCACGCTGTATAGGGCTCTTGCCACGCAGGTCGGCTACGCCCTGTTCCGTAACGAGGATCTTGACGGAGTGTTCCGAATGGTCAATGTGGCTGGCCATAGGCACGATAGCGGAAATCTTGCCTCCTTTCTGGATAGAGGGGCATGAGAAGATTGAAAGATATGCGTTACGCGAGAAGTCAGCCGAACCGCCGATACCGTTCATCATCTTTGTGCCGCACACATGCGTAGAGTTGACATTACCGAAGATGTCTGCCTCAAGGGCGGTATTCATGGCTATCAGGCCGAGGCGGCGCACGATTTCGGGATGGTTGGAAATCTCGCCGGGACGCATAAGGATCTTGTCACGGAAGAAGTCGATATTATCCATAAAGTGCAGCATGGCATCGTCAGAGAATGTGAGCGCGCATGTAGAAGCGAACTTACATTTGCCCTCTTCCATAAGGTGCATGACAGCGTCCTGGATAACCTCGGTATACATTTCAAAACGGGGTATCTCTGGATTCTCGCCCAGACCGTAGAGCACGGCATTTGCCACATTGCCCACACCGCTCTGGATAGGCAGGAATTCCTTAGGCATCTTTCCGTCTTTAAGCTGCGAAGCCAGGAAACGGCACACATTGTCACCGATTTTCTGCGTAACCTCGTCAGCTGCTGTAAAGGCATGGATGCTCTCCGAAGCGTTAGAAGGCACTACGCCCACTATCTTTTTAGGATCTATCTTCAGCACGGTAGAGCCGATGCGGTCAGAGGGGCGGTAGATGGGGATCTCGCGACGGTGAGGGGGATCCAGGGGAATGTAGTTATCATGGAAGCCTCTGAACGAGGTCTGGTAATATGAGCTGTATTCTATGATCACCTTCTTGGCCATACGCGCGATGGTAGGCGTCATGCCCAGACCGGCGCCGAGGATAATTTCCCCGTTGGGGCTCATTTCTGTAGCCTCGATGATGGCAACATCGATATCGCCGTAGAAGCCGTAGCGCAAATCTTGTGAAAGATGAGACAAATGAGCATCTACATAGTTCATTTGTCCTCGGTTGACAGCGTTGCGGGCATCCTTGTGTCCCTGGTAGGGGATACGCAGGTTTACGGCATTGGCGCGTGCCAGTTCTCCATCCACATGGTCGTTGGTGCTGGCGCCCGTAAGCAGATTGATTTTGAACGGCTCGCCTTTTTCATGAAGCTCTCTGGCTTTCTTAGCCAAAGCCACTGTTACAACCTTGGGAGTACCCGACGCGGTAAAGCCGGAAAATCCCACATTGTCTCCATTATTGATGTAGCTGGCAGCTTCTTCAGCTGTAATAAAAGGGATACTCATTTGTAACGTTTTAGATTTTATGGTAATTTTGCACAAAATTAATTATTAAATCCGAATTGAGCCAATTATGAACCCATTTTTTTTACCTTCAGACGATAAAAATTGCACACATGACAAGAAAGTGCGCATAGAAACATACGGATGCCAGATGAACGTGGCTGACAGTGAGGTGATTGCGACCATGATGGGGATGGCCGGATACTCGCTGACAGAAATAGATACCGAGGCTGCGGCCGTGATCATAAACACTTGTTCCATACGCGACAACGCCGAGCAAAAAATAATATCGCGCCTGTCATACTGGAACGCGCTGCGCCGCAAACTCGGCCGCCATATCATAATCGGCGTGGCCGGATGCATGGCCGAAAGGGTGCGCGAAAAACTTATCTCCGACCATGGCGTAGACCTTGTGGCAGGTCCCGATTCATATCTTGACCTGCCGAACCTTGTAGGGGCGGCCGAAACCGGCAATCCAGCCATAAACATCGAGCTTTCCGCCACCGAGACATACCGCGACATAATTCCATCACGCATAGGGGCCGGCCATACAGGCGGCTTTATCTCTATCATGCGCGGATGCAATAATTTCTGCTCATACTGCATAGTGCCTTATACGCGCGGACGCGAACGCTCGCGCGAACCGCAGAGCATACTGGCAGAACTGGCCGATCTGCGCGCCAGGGGATATAAAGAGGCCACACTGCTCGGACAAAACGTCAATTCATACGCATATACCGATCCTGTCTCGGGCCGTCTGACTGATTTCACCACGCTGCTCGGTCTTGTAGCCGATGCCGCGCCTGACATGCGCATACGGTTCACAACCTCGCATCCCAAGGACATGTCTGACGCCACTCTCGAAATGGTAGCCTCGCGCCCGAATATAGCGCGCCACATACATCTGCCTGTGCAGAGCGGCTCTGACACGGTGCTTAAGGCCATGAACCGCAAATACACACGGGCATGGTATCTGGACCGTATCGCGGCCATACGGCGCATCATACCAGGATGCGGCATATCGTCTGATCTTTTTACCGGATTCCACGGTGAGACTGAAGAGGATTTCCAACTCACACTGTCACTCATGCGCGAGGCACGGTTTGACAGTTCGTTCATGTTCAAGTATTCGGAACGTCCCGGCACTTACGCATCCAAGCACCTGCCGGACAATGTACCTGAAGAGACTAAGATCGACCGCCTTAACCGCATGATACAGCTGCAAAACGAATTGTCGCAGCAAAGCAATGCCGCCGATATCGGAAAACGTTTTGAAATACTTGTCGAAGGCCGGTCAAAACGCTCCGCCGACGATCTATACGGACGTACCAGCCAGAACAAGGTAGTGGTTTTTCCTGCAGACGGACACAAACCGGGAGAATTTGTAAATGTCGAAATAACACAGTCCACATCGGCCACTCTCATAGGCAGGGCTGTTGATTGATTTTTTCTTTTTTTAACATTGATATGCCCCGGTCTCGCACATGGCCGGGGCTAACTTTGCGCTGTAATCCGGGACACTGGCCGTGTCTTCAAAATTTAAACCGTATGAAACACCTATCTATCCGGAGGCAGCGCATTCCAGCCGGCCTCATAGTCATTTACGCATTAGGCTCATTTATAATCATTCTCAGTCTGAAAAATTATTTTATGTAATAGTCGCACAGTCGGCAAAGACAAACCATCAAAAAGAAACAAAGACAGCCACCCCGGCCTTTATGGGCAACAGGGATGGCTGTTTTCCTAATATAGGGCGGCATTCTACGGGCCGCAAAAACCAATGTTTATTTCAAATTGCAGTGACGTGTAGCAAGACACTGGCCGTCACAGAAAATGCGCACGGTGTAATCTCCAGGCGTGAGAGATGTGTTCACATCCCAATATACAGACGTACTTATCTCCTCGTTGGCATATTCCACCTGGCGACGCGCAGTCGCATTCAGGGTAGTGCCTTCGGCACTGAACGAGCCACCGCCCGTGAGCTGCTGTCCTTCGGGTGTTTTTATGATAATGTAAAAATCTTTCATACCCGGTTTAGCTGCGTTATTGGCGGTAACGGTAAACGACACTCCCAGTTTCTTGGCTTTTGAAACATGCTTCTCGTTCTTGTCTTTCTTATTATAGGCACGCAACGAGATACCGGTGAGCACGAGGCGCTGCGCATTGGTAACCTTGGTGGTCAGTTCCTCATTTTTGGCAGTGGCCGCACTGACTGTTTCCGACAACACACGGTTTTGCTCCGTCAGAGCGGTATTCTTCTGCACCTCTTCCTCATACTTGACATTCAAATCATTAAGGCGTACCAACAGCTCTTTGCAATAGTCCTTTAGTCCGGCTATCTGCCCTTCCAGTTCTTTTATCTTGGCCAGGTGCTCCTTATTCCTGCTTTTCTCCCTGGCCGTATTTGCCTTTTCAGCTTTCAATTCTGCCAGAAGAGACTCTATCTTATTACGGGCCTCGTTGTATTTGTTCACAACATCCTGCTGGTCAGCCTGTAGTGTCATACCTTCGGCCTCGCTGAAATTAGGCAGCGAGTCAAGCGAGCGCGACAGATTGTCAATCTGGAGCATATCGTTAACCATACGCAGCGAGTCAAGCTCTGCCTGCATGGCGGAATCACTATCCCTGGCATCATCACCATCCTTACCGTTTCCGCCGAAAAGCATCCACATCAGCACGCCGAGCAGCATGACCACCACCCCTATGCCTGAAAACAATATTATCTTCTGATTCTTATCCATGATATTAAGAATATATTTATTGACGTCCCTGTCCCTTACCTGCCAGCATACCGCACGCAGCCATTATATCTTCTCCTCGCGAAGCCCTTATCGTGCTGATGATACCCTTGGAATTAAGATAATTCCTGAATATAATCATCTTTTCCTCGCTCGAAGGAACAAGCTCTACGCCGGGTATCGCATGAAAGCGTATCAGGTTCACGCGGCATTCGGTATCTCCTATGAGCGAGGCCAGTATATTGGCATGGGCCAGATCGTCATTAAGATTGCGCCACATGATATATTCCAGCGACAGACGGCGCTGGTGTGAAAAATCATAGCCGGACAACAACTTCATCACACTGTTTATAGGGTATGCCCTCTCGGCCGGCATCATACTCTGCCGCTGCGCGGAGTCTGCCGTATGCACGCTTACAGCGACATGCACCTGTGTTTTGTCGAGCAGTTCCTTAAGTTCCGTCATTTTACCCACGGTAGAGACTGTGATACGCTTAGGGCTCCATGCCATACCCCACGAAGCTGTCATAATATCAAGCACCTTCAGCAATTCAGACATATTGTCAAGAGGCTCGCCCATACCCATGAAAACCACGTTGGTCAACGGATTCATCGGCATCTCGCCTTTTGAAGGCACAGGAGGTATACTGAGTATCTGGTTCATTATCTGAGCCGCCGTCAGATTCCCTTTAAAACCCTGTTTGCCAGTCATACAGAAGTAGCAGTTCATTCGGCATCCGGCCTGCGATGACACGCACAGCGTGGCACGGTCATGATCAGGGATATACACAGTCTCGATCTTGTGACCGGCTCCGTAGTCAAACATATACTTCACCGTGCCGTCTGAAGATTTGAGCGCGGTAGCAGGCTCCGTACGTCCCACTACATAATACTCTGACAACCATTGCTGGTTCTTCTTAGAGATATTTGCCATTTGGGCAAATTCGGTCACACGTTTGTCGTACAGCCACTGGGCCAGCTGCTTGGCAACAAAACGAGGCATTCCGCCCTCTTTCACGACGGCTTCAAGCTGGGCAAGCGTCATGCCGATCAACGGTCGTCTGTTATCTTTCATGTCGAGAATTTAAAAATAAGATAGAAACGCATCATTCCGCAGATACCAGGCTATTGGCTTCTAAAGCCATCCTGCCGGCAATATCGGAATTTCCGCCGTATACACATCACTATCTATGCACCTGGCTGGTAATAGAATGAAAGTGACGGCTATGCATTCCCTGGTAAATAGTCTGATACATGCCGGAGCATCTGCCCCTCTCGCGATCTGCCGGCAAACCAATGCCGACAAATCATAGTAATGGCAAGGAGAAAAACGGATTCTCCTTGCCATATATTTAGTCATTACTTGCTACGAGTGATCTTAAAGATGTTGTTTTCCATGCGCTTGTTTCCACGGAGCATGTTGAACAACGCGTTGACATTGCCCTTAAACTGGCGATTGTACTGGTCGGCACTCTGAGATTCGTAATATTTTGATTCCGAAGGATTTTTTGCTTTCACCTCATATGCGTACACACCGTCGTTACCCTTGACCACATAAGTCTTGGCACCGGGCTTTGTCCCTGTCATACGGGCGGCCACTGCAGCGTCAGGCACATTCATGGAACCCTGGAACCGCACCTGGCTGTCTGTAACCACAGGAACACCCATAGCCTGGGCAGTAGCCTGTATGTTGCCTTTGCCGCTATACTGTTTCACCATGGCGTCTCCAGCCTTTGATGCGCGCACCTTGGCCTCGAGAGACTCTTTTACGAGCGAATCGGTATAAGGAGCATAGTCGTCATATTCATCTTCCACAAGCGCGATATACAGTACCGGCTGCTGCATGTCTTCATTGCTGAACACCGGCGAAGCCATACCTGGTTCACCCTCAGTCATCACCCACTGTACTACTTCGCGGCTCTTGGGATAATATGACGCACGGCCGTTCATAGGATTCATGCCGGCTGAAAACGCCGGAAGCGATGCGCTGACAGGCACTGACTGGTGCATATAGCCAGCTTTCTGCGCACCCTCGGCAAATTTAGCCGGCGTGTTGTGCGAGGCCGCGTATTTAGACAACGCCTCGGTGGCGGCATCAATTGTTTCGTCTGAAGGATACAGGTCATAGTAAGTGTCCTCATAAGTATACACACTCACTTTGGGTTTGGCATTTTTCACATATGCCAGCACCGAACCCTCCGGAGTCTCCTGCGCTGTCAGAATCGCACCGGCGCCCACTGTGTCAAGAGCTGCCACAAATGTGGAAGACACCGATCCGAGCTGCTGGCGTGCCTGCTCGTTCTGGATCGACACCCACTGGGCCGGAGAAACGCCCACCTGGTCGGCAGAATATTTGCCGGACAGCGAGTCAAGAGCCATACCGGCCTTAATGTCTGCTGTCACGGCTGCCACCTGGTCTTTCATAACCTGTACGAAAGCCACCTCCAAAGAGTCGTTGGCAGCGCTGTTGCCCACCAGCTTTACAATACGGAACGAACCGCCACGGTCGAAAAGTGCCACCGAATCGACAGGGGCGCCTTTCAGGAACGAAGACAACTGGTAGTCACCGGCATTGGCAGTCGTCGCAGTCCTCGTATCAAAACGCACTCCCTGCTTCTGCAGATCTTTGGCAAGAGGCTGGCCTGCCTTGACACTTTTAAGAGCTGCGGCCTGCAATTCCTTGGCCAGTTTTATATCCGCGTCGGAAGGCTTCACGCTATACGCTATGAAACCAACGGTCTTTGTCAGCTCCTTGACCATGAACATATTTTTGTTCTTGTCATATTCCGCCTTGATATCCGCATCACTCACAGGATATTTCTTCTTGTCCAGCTCGCCGAAAGCCTTACGGGCCACATCGACGGTATAGCTGTCCGTATTCTGTGCGAAAAGAGCCTTTTTATCAAGGTCGTTAGGCTGGATAGTGGCATACAGCAGCTGCATGTATATGTTACGTGCCGCAGCGGCCTTAGTCTCTTTCTCCATAGCTATCCACGCCTGTTTGAGGCCCTCGGTCTGATCTGCCGAAAGACCGTATTTCTCAGGAGTGAATATAATGTTATACATCAGCGTCGGCGTCAGCTGCGCATTAGGATACATCTGCTGCACGGCGCGTCCGTAAGTATTCATAAACAACTGCATAGGCTGCAACGGCTGCTCCATAATATAATATGTGGTTTGCTCGTCGCTGACTTCGACACCGAGCTTCTTAGCTGCGGCATCAAGCAGTTTTTCATTAATCAAGGCATCAATTGTTGCCTGTGAGAGTTCCTGAACATCGGCATCGGGATTTGCCTCCTGATACATGTTCAACCGTGATTGGTATTCGGAAATGTCTACTTTGGCATCGCCCAGACTGGCGATGGTAGAACCACTTCCGAACAGCGACCGGCCGTTGGTTATCGCATCGCCCACGATAAACGCAAGCAACGCAATGCCGATTACCACGATTAGAAATACAGATTTACTTCTGATTTTTTCAAGAGTTGCCATTCGTTGTTGATACTATAAGTATGTAGTTAAGTTGTTTATTCATGCATTTAAGCCCTGCGCATAAAACATATTTATACGGCGAGCAGCAGGTTATACAAGCCTGAACTGCATCCCGCTACTGGGATGCAGTGGCTTTCAGGCACGCAAAGATAGTGTTTTTTGCCGACATGGCAAACCAATAGCCACTAAATTTGTAATTTTTGCTTACCGTACCTGTGTAGATGGGGGACTTGGCATAACGGATTTCAAGCCTCGGGAGCGAGACCGAAAGCCGCGCGAAGGTCGGCAACTTTATCTGTTTTTTCCCAGCCGAACAGCTCCACTTCGGTCTCTATAGGACAGCCGTTTTCATAACGCGAGCAGAAAACCTTTGTGATCTTTCTAGGCTCGCGGCCCATATGGCCGTAAGTAGCCGTTTCACGATAAATCGGGGCTCGCAATCCAAACTTCTTCTCTATGGCATAAGGACGCAGGTCAAACTGTGCTTCCACCACGGAGGCTATCTGCGAATCGGTGAACGGCACGAGGGCTTTGCCGAAAGTGTTTACAAATATATTGACCGGACGGGCCACGCCTATAGCGTAAGAGACCTGCACCAGCGCTTCGCGCGCTATACCGGCAGCAACCAGGTTTTTAGCTATGTAACGGGCAGCATAGGCCGCCGAACGGTCTACCTTAGAAGGGTCTTTGCCTGAAAACGCGCCGCCGCCGTGGGCACCGCGGCCGCCATAGGTGTCAACTATGATTTTACGGCCGGTAAGTCCTGTGTCACCGTGCGGCCCCCCGATCACAAACTTACCGGTGGGATTTACATGCAGTATCAGCCTGTCATCAAAAAGTTCGCGCAGATGTTCTGGCAGAGATTCTATCACTCGCGGCAGCAGCACATCTTTCACATCGCGGCGTATCACGTCAAGCATCTGTCTGTCCGCCTCGAGACGTGCCTCCTCTGTGTCACCGGCAGGCTGGATAAAATCGTCGTGTTGTGTGCTTACCACTATCGTGTGGATGCGCGCAGGAGTGCCGTCATCTTCATATTCTACCGTCACCTGGCTCTTTGAGTCGGGACGCAGATATGTCACCTGGCGGCCCTTTCGCTCGTATGTCATCTGACGGCCTTCGCGACGTATCGCGGCCAGCTCCTTAAGGAGCTTGTGCGACAGGTCGAGAGTAAGGGGCATGAATGTTTCTGTCTCGTCAGTGGCATAACCAAACATCATGCCCTGGTCACCGGCGCCCTGTTCCTCGTCAGCCTCACGTTCCACACCACGGTTTATATCCTGGCTCTGCTCGTGTACGGCACTGACGATACCGCAAGAATCACCGTCGAAACGGTAAGCCCCGCGGTTATAGCCGATTTCATTTATAACCTCGCGCACAACACTCTGTATATCGACATACGCGCTGCTCTTCACCTCGCCTGCAACTATCACCTGCCCCGTGGTACACATGGTCTCGATAGCGACCTTGCTCCGTGGGTCGCGTGCCAGAAAATTGTCAAGAAGTGCGTCACTGATCTGGTCGGCCACCTTGTCGGGATGTCCCTCCGACACAGATTCCGATGTAAATAAATAGCTCATTATTCTGATTTTAAATTGTCTGTAACACAATCGTTCCTTACGACTGCCATGGTGACAATTCGCGAAGCCTGCCCCGTCATGCTTTCGTGCCCCGATACCGTATGTGGCGCGCATATGCGCCCCTTGGTCTTGTGCAGTTTTAGCATTTTTTTCAGTGGTTGCAAGCAGCCAAATTTGTCCACCTTTTTCAAGGTGCAAAATTAATACATTTTTTATCCGTTATATTACTAGCGATGATTAAAAATTGTTAATTCAGCATTATGGATCCCATTACAGACTGCTCCGCCAAAACCAGATTACTCATTACCAACGGGACGGAAATACTGCTGCGAGTACAGGCCGGAACATTGTCTCTACCATCCGGAGTGCCGGCAGACAGCGGCATAACGGTCAGCGAGAGCGAACAATTCACATTCTCTACCCACGGCTGCACATGCACTGCCTATGACACACCAACAGGATTCACCCCTCCACCAGGGCATGTGATGAAAGGGCTCAGGGAGGCTTATCCGTCAATGGACACGGCAGAATACATAGCTGCGTCAAAAGGCAGCGAACTTCTGCACTGGAACCGCACCTCGCGTTTCTGCAGCAAATGCGGCAGTCCGCTACGCCGACATTCAGAGATAAGCAAATTGTGCGATGCCTGCGGACATGAATATTTCCCTCAGCTTACCCCTGCCATAATAGTACTTGTACGCAAAGGCCGCGAAGCGCTGCTTGTACATGCCAAGACATTTAGCCGCCCGTTCTTCGGCCTCGTGGCCGGTTTTGTCGAGACAGGAGAGTCTCTCGAACAATGCGTGGCACGAGAGGTAATGGAGGAAACATCATTGGAAATCAAGAACATAAAGTATCACTCAAGCCAGTCATGGCCGTTTCCGGCCACACTCATGCTGGGCTTCACAGCCGACTACGCCGGAGGTGAGCTGCGTTTTGCCGATGGCGAGTTGTCCAACGGCGGATTTTTCTCACCCGACGACCTGCCACCTCTCCCCTCGCCTCCCAGCATAGCGAGGCGCATGATAGATGACTGGCTATCAGAGACTGACAATCTTGCCAGGTCGCAGCCGTCATAAATATATAAATTGGCGTGTGGATGGTTTGCCATCCACACGCCAAGCGCATGTCTAAATATTAAATGGATACTGAGACGCCGGCTGTCAGCGAACGAGGCATGGAGGGGCCATAAATATAGCCGGAATCGCGTCCCACGCCTTTGTCAAAATCACGCTGGTAGGAATTAAATATATTGGATACACCTACCGAGGCATCCAGTGACACATGTCTGTGTATCTTGAATGTATAATTAAGACGCAGTGAGGCGTCAAAAAACGACGGCGTGCGCACCGCCATGTCTACCGGGGTACCAGACCCGGCGAGATGCTGTACGGTCATTGGGCCTGTGAGCGTGCCTGAGAACAATGCTTTGAAATTGCGCATTATTTCCCAGTTAACTGTGAGATACCCGTATAAATCAGGCGTGCGGAACATCTTTTTTACAGGAGCCACTTCGGGATTGTCACTCCACACTTCGGGTTTCTTGTATCTGCTGCGCTGCAGCGTCAGACCTGCCTGCATATCGAAATGGCTTGAAAAAAATGCCTTGGCCTCTATGTTAAGGCCTGCTACACGCGCCCCCGAGCCGTTATAGCGTTCTAGCACGGCATTGCCGAAAGCGTCTGTACCATCAAGCTGTCGGAGGGCAAACACATCGCGCAAGTCGGTATAAAAGCCCTCCACAAGGAAGTTGGTCTGTACCGATCCAAAACGATGGTACATATCGGCCGAGAGACTGACACTCTGCGAGCTTTCCTGTTTCAATCCGGGAGCAAGCACCGTGACCACCCTCTCTCCCCCTACGATAGCCACATGGAAATCTTCGTCATAAGCCTGGGGAGAACGGAAACCGGTGGAGTACGAGGCCCTGAAATTAAAATTGTCTGACGGGTTAAACCGAATATTGACACGTGGTGAGACAATCGGATTCTTTATAAGAGAATGTTTGTCCATACGCGCGCCTAACAAAATGCCCCACCTGCCGTTGCGCCATTCATTCTGCAAATATGCGCTGTATATGTTCACACACTGCAAAATATCGTGGTCATAACCGATTGTTACATCGTGCAGACGGTTGAACGAATATTCAAGGCCGGCCACAAGTTCCGCCGGCATGAACAAAAAGCGGTCCATGGGATGGTTCCACTGGCTTCCGGCCGTAACCACGATGTCATCCGTGCGGCCATAGGCATTCGGATCCATGTCTGAACCATAATAACTTTTACGCCTGGTGTTCTGCATGGCCGAGAAAACCGAGATATGGTCTCGGCGGTCGCGTACCCACATATCATAGGTAGCTTCGGCCGTGTGTATATTATGGTCGGCTTCTTCAGCTATCATTGCCAGATGCGGCGGCTGGTCCAGATTGTCACCGCCACGACGGTACTCATGTGTGTTATGGTATTCCAGCGTAAGACGCGACGCGTCATTAGGACGCAAGAAAGTGCGCGCGCCTATGGTCTGGCTCTTTAGCTGCGCGATCTCGGTAAAACCGTCATGGTCATGATCATATCCGTCACGGTAACGGCTCTGTCCGTACACAAAGATTCCGGCCTTATTGTTGTCTGTGACCACCGAAGCATTCAGTGTCGTGTTATTGTCAAGCGCGCCGGAAACACCTATCGAGGTCAGTGTGTGGGATACCTGGGCGGAATTCACCTGAGGATCTTTTGTAATAATATTTATAGTTCCGCCTATGGCCGATGACCCGAACAATGCCGAACCTCCTCCGCGCATCACCTCGATGCGGTCTATCATATTTGCCGGAATATGCTCAAGACCGTACACTCCGGCCAATGCGGAAAATACCGGGCGCGAATTCATCAGAATCTGCGAGTAATGGCCGTCAAGGCCGTTGATTCTAACCTGTGTGAAGCCGCAGTTCTGACAATCATTCTCCACTCTGACGCCAGGTTGGAAATCAAGACCGTCAGCCAGAGAACAGGCACCCACGTTAGCAAGGAGTTTGCCTGTGGTAATATTTACCAGCGACGGGCTCTCGCGCCGCTTGGTCTCGCTCTTGGAAGCTGTGATAACCACCTGGTCCAGCATAAAAGCATCCGGCTTTAAACTGAAATCCACCAACGTGCTGCCGCCAGCCGTGACTGATATTTCAGAACGCTGGGGTTCAAATCCCACATATGACGCTTCAAGCGTATAGGAGCCGGGGGCGAGGTTGCCAAGTGTGTAATTGCCCGAATCATCTGTAAGACTGACAAGCGATGTGCCAGGAACTTTTACCTGGCAATACGGAAGAGAGGAGCCATTGGCGGAGTCGGTAACACGACCTTTTATAATACCTGTGCTTATAACATTTTTATCTGAGGGAACCACTCCCGAAGCCGATGCACATACCGGCAAAGCCATGGCAAAAGCCACGACTACAATCGTAAATTGTGTAATCATGTGTAATCTATTGTTTTTAAGCTCAATGACCTCGCACTTAGACAAGAGGCCATATAAATCTCATTCTTTAAAACAATAGAATGGCTGGCGGACCGCGCAACAGGACAACAGGCTCCCAACCCGTCACTGCCACAGAAAGGCAGGCAACTCCTATTATAACTTCATAGAGTTCGGGAATCGGCAGATCGAAAAACGACGCAGCCTGGAAAGCCGATGCCGAAACGTTGAATCCGGTGTAGTCGACCGAGGCATGGCCGTGCGGCACCGAAGGCAGATAAGGGTGTGAGTGGGTCACGGTTCCATATGTCCCATATTTATGGGTATGCGTGAACACGGTGTTTGAAAATACGAAATTCACAAACACCGCCACGAGCAGCACAGCCAATATGGAGCGTAACCGTTCTTTCACTTATTAGTGTCCGGCCAGATTACCTGGGATGTAATCCGGATCTGAAAAATGTTTTTCTATCCGGCAAAGTTACTATTTTTCCGACACACTTCCAAATAACGCGCGAACGGGCACATGGCATACATAAAGACGCCGGATGGAGAACATTCTCCATCCGGCGTCTTTATTGTAATATGTCTAGTCCGGAAAAGTGTTGACCGTCAGATTCAACATTTTTTAGTAAAATG
>CAJTQU010000024.1 GCA_910578665.1 uncultured Muribaculaceae bacterium | reverse complement strand
GGTAATGTTGAAACTATGGCCAGAAATATAGCATCTAATACGGCTCAGGCATTTAATAATACGATGGATGACGAGTTAAAAGAGGTGTCTATCGACCTCAATGCAAATCTACCTGCCAATGGTGTTACTCAAACGGGACAAAAGCCGAAAAGCGGTTACATTCCGAGAGAATCTGAGGAAGAGAAGAAAGTTCGTGAAAAAGCCGCAAAAGAGGCTGAAAAGCAAGCCAAAGAAGAACTGAAACGCCTACATGAATTGGAAGAATCCAAAATCGCGGTTATGGCAGACGGGCATGAAAAGGATCTTGCTATGATTCGCCTTAAATTCAAAAAGAAAATTGACGAGATTAAAGGCAACGGTGCCACCGAAAACGCTTTGCGACTCCAGTTATCCGAGCAGTGTCAGCAGGAAATTGCCGAGTGTGAGCGTAAGTATCAAATTGAACTTGCCAAAATCAATCTTGAGAACCGGCTTGCCGCTGCTGAGAAAGGTAGCAAAGAAGAACTAACGTTAAAACTCGCTCAACTTGAAAGAGAAAGAGCTGCCGAGTTGGAAGCCGCAAAGAAGACCGGTGCAGATGTAAACCTCATCAATGCCAAGTTCAACAAGGAGCGTCAGGAATTAGAAGAGGAATATGCCGCCAATCTTGCGAGTAAGACCGAGGAACGATACAGCCGAGAGCAGTCGGCCCGCGACAACGCCATGATAGGCGAGATAAACGCCCTTAAAACGAAGATGGCAGAGGAGCTGAAACTTGCCGCCGGCAACGCGGCAAAACAAGCTGAAATCAAGGAACGATACGAGGCGGCCGAGGCCGATATTACCGAAAAATACGCACAGCAGACCGCCCGCGCTTCGATTGCCATGTTGGAGGAGATTCTGCAAAATGAAAATCTTTCAGCCGAGGAACGTGCAAAATACGAGGCTGATTTGGCAAAGGCCAAGACTGATTTGGAAACAGCCATCGCCGATGCATCTATTGCCCAAATAGAGCGTATCACGGCGGCAGATAACGCGGCCAGTGAGAAACGCAGGGCAAACGCCCAGCAGTGGTTACAAGTGGCCGCAGACTCCCTCAGCACCATATCCGAACTCGTTGCCACGGTTTATGACGCCAAGATTACCAAAATCGAGGAAGAACAGGAGGCTAACACGGAAGCCGGAGAAGCCGAGCAGGAACGCATTACCGAACTTGTGGAGAAAAAGGTTATTACTGAAGAGGAGGGCGAGGCCCGCAAGAGGGCGGCCGAAGCTCAGACAGCAAAAAAGAATGAGGAACTTGAAAAGAAAAAACAGCAACTCAAACACAAACAGGCCGTATGGGATAAGGCCAACGCTGTCGCACAGGCAGGAATCGCTACCGCTCTCGCCATAATGAACGCTCTCCAAATGCAGCCTTTCCCG
The DNA here is from genome assembly GCA_910578665.1 of uncultured Muribaculaceae bacterium. GTDB lineage: Bacteria > Bacteroidota > Bacteroidia > Bacteroidales > Muribaculaceae > Lepagella. The sequence goes on along the minus strand of CAJTQU010000024.1, from coordinate 29,174 downwards.
GTGGGCATAGCCATGGCCGCCATTGCCGGGGCTATGGGAGCCGTACAGATAGCCACAATCCTTGCGACACCGATACCCAAGTATGCCAAAGGAACCGACCGGCACAAGGGCGGCCCGGCTATCGTAGGTGATGGCGGTGTGCCGGAATTGGTAATCTTCGGCGGTAAGTCCTGGATAACTCCCGACAAGCCCACTCTTGTCGATATGCCGGCCGGCGCAATGGTCGTCCCGAATATTGACGGAGTGGACGACGGCACGCCCGGACTTTTGCCCGTGTATGGCACCAATGGTGGGAATACTCCTGTTATCGTCAATAATGACTACACGGCTTTACAGCGCGAGGTATCGACTGTCGGCGGTTTAATCAGACAGCAGACCCGACAGCAGAGCCGTACAGCCAAAGAAATAGCATTACAGCAATTCATCTTATCCAAAATATGATAGAAAGACTTGAACAGCTCACACTCTCGCAGTTTGTTGATCTGGTATGCGGTGACACAACGATTATGCGTGGAAAGGGCAACACCGATAAAACGGCAATAGCGTTACGGAATATCGTGATGGAGTATAGGAATATCGCGGATCCGGGCGGAACTCATTCGTATCTCCAGCGAATTGAGGATTGGATAAAAGCAAAGATTGAGGTCATCGTGTTTACAATGTGCCTCAACCTTGTGACGCTCAAACAATTCAGCCGAGTGCGTGAAGTCCTCGCCGCATATGGACTATCTTCTTCAGGATGGAATGACAGCCGCGTGGAGGGGACGGTAAACGCCCGGCTCTCGCAGGCTCAACGGACGCTCGACGAGATAGAGTCCGAGAATGAGAAAGCCGAGGCCGAGCGAGAGAATATCCGCGCACAGTTCGACACGCAGACCGCCGCGCTGATGGCACATTTCAAATTCCAGATAGACCCGGACACCATCAAGGCCACGTTGTATGCCAATCTCGTAGCCCGGTATAACCGTGAAATAAAGGCTCAAATGACTGCGATGAGAAAAAAATGATGGTAGACGTGCATTTTTTCTCCGAAAAATTTGCACCAATGGAGCAAAATTGCTACCTTTGCATTGTTGTTAACAACAAGAGTTCTTTAATTTATGAAGTATTCCGAATTAGAGGCCGAATTAAAGGCCGCAGGATGCTGGGTCATTCGGAAAGGCGGTAATCATCTAATATGGTATTCGCCGATTACGGATAAGAAATTTCCACTTGGCCATCATGGTTCAAAGGAAGTTCCACCTCCTACCGAACGCAGCGTCCGCCGACTCTCCGGGGTTAAGAAATCCTGACAGTCGGAGTTCCGAAAGATGAGTTGGGGGAGTAATCCCCCACTCATTACTTCATAACTTAATAAGGATAAATGTTGTTAAGAATAAAGGAGGCTTAAACACCTCCTTTTCATAAGACTTTAATAATTTCACTCAGATGAAAGCGAACATAGTTTTTGAAATGGCAAAGGATGGCGGATGCTCCTGCTATATGTTGGAGGAAGTACCCGACTTCGGTCTGCTTGGTTATGGAAATACCCCTCAGGAGGCAAAGGCTGATATGTTGCAAGCTTATGAGGAAATCAAGGAACTTCTCATAGCCGAGGGCAAATCTCCGGCAGAATTGGAGTTTGTGTACCACTATGACATGAAATCATTCTTTGAGTATTTCGACTTCTTAAATGTGTCGAAAGTAGCAGAAAGGGCCGGTATCAACCCCTCACTCATGCGCAAGTACACGTCTGGAGTGGCTAACGCCGGGGAGGGTCAGTATCTGAAACTCCAGAAGGCTATTCACTCGATCGCACACGAGTTGGCGACAGCCAATTTCTAAAATATCCTGCCCGTGAGGGTAGACTTCATTAAATTAAAGAACCCCGCCGTGTCCTTTGTGGCACGGCTTTTTTTACACCCTACTGAATAAATCTGCGGCTCGTTGGTAACTCCTTGCAAAACGCAAGAGTTATGAACAACCGCAGATTTAACAACGGGCGCAAGCAAAAAAGGCTTGACCGTATCGAGAGGAAATGCGACCGTATCCTCTCCGAACTGGCAGTTATCCGCCACCAGTTATCGTATCGTGACAGCGACATAGACGGTGCCATAGAACGCATGCACCGTAATGCCCGGCGCATGAGGATCGAGGCTCAAAAGGATGCCCGATTATTACACAAGATGTTCCATTCCAAAACGATGGAATGATGAAAATCGAACGTCTTGTTGTAGAGAACCTGACTTGGCTTAAAAGAAAGGCACACCAGTATTATTCAGATGACTTCGATGCAGACGACCTCGCCAGCGAAACCATAGAGAAGATATTGAGGAGTAAAGACAAGTTTGACTCACGGAAGAGCTTCCGACCGTGGGCATTGACAGTCATGCACAATACCTACATCACCCAGTACAACCGGCGAAAGTGCGTACCGTTCACCGGAATGGACGATGATTATTCCTATGCCTCGCCTTACATGGCCGATCAGGAGCTGGCGTTATCACATATATTGTCTGCCGTCAGGGACTGCGCGAGAAAGTCAGTGGCAATCGAATGTGTGGTACTGTATGCGAAAGGCTACAATTACGATGAGATTTCCCGGATGCTCGGCATACCGAAAGGCACGGTGATGAGCCGTATCAGCAATGGGCGAAAGATGTTGAAGGAGTCGTTGGAATTGTAAAATGTCAGTAAATGTTAAGGTGGTAAAATGGTGATTTTTAGACGTTAAATGGTGGCCATTCTGTTTGTGTCTATTGTAAATAATGGCTAACTTTACATTAGAAAATAAAACAATAAACATCTAAAAGTCAAACCAATAAAACCCCTTAATTATGGAAAAGAAGAATAATTTCCGCGTGAGAGTGATGAAGTATGCATGGCAACTCTGGAAAGCCACCAAACAGGCATGGCGCATCTGCATGATAAAGGCGTGGCAGCTCTACCGCCTCGCGAAAGCCATGCGCGAGGGCGTGGTGACATTCTACTACACCAAAGCCGACGGCTCCATCCGCAAAGCATCCGGCACTCTCAAGAACGTTCCTGTCGGTGCCACCTTGGGCGGCAAGAAAGTGACAAAGCCTTCATACAAGACGATGGCCTACTTCGACACCGAAAAGAACGCCTTCCGCTGTTTCAAAGTTGAAAACCTCATCTGCGCAATCTGATGAAACTGCTCCCCGACAAGGCATATCTCATCAAAGAGAATGGTGAGATATACCAAATCAAGCCCGGCAACGGGACTGATTTCGTACTTGAAGAGGTGCAGGGGTACGTGGCCGGATTCATCGAGGTTGTCAGGCTCAACAACCGGCAGATTATGATTGTCGATGAAGAAGGTAAATTCAACAAAGGACACAACGTGTTTGCCACCGCGATAGCCGATCTCAACAAGGCGATTAGGGGCAATGACTATATAGCCGGAGATGCTGTGATTTGCCCCTCTGCAATGCTTCGATAAAAGTTCGCTTTCAGGGCAACTTTTGGCGCATAATCCGAAAACTCAACGAGTTAAGAGGGATTATGCGCCTTTTTGAAAATTCGGTTTTTCGGGCATTTGGCTGAACAGGCTGTGTTTTGGCTTACATTTGCGAAAAAGCCCGAACTATGCTCACGAAGTATTACATAGAAATAGACGGCCATAAGGTCGAGATTCCCAAAGAGTGCATCAAGAATTGGGATGAAATCCAGTGTGCGTATAAGCGTGTAGATTTCAACGGAATCACTCGCTCGTTTACATCTCAGTTTGAATTTGTCGGCGAGGTATATAATATGTTGATGAATCTTTATCTCCGTGATGGATTCAATGCCGTTGCAATCCTATATCTCTACACCATTACGAACAGGTGGGAATGGAAAGAACGGTTTGCCGCACCCATTGATTTTTCTTCGTTAGTCTGGGACAATTACATTCTCAAAGTCAATTGTGTTGACAATAGCCTGGCTGCACATATCAAAGCCAACAAGGGTACAAAGTATGAGTTTGCAGTTGGTGATGAAATCCCAGTTGCTACCCCGATGAATTATGACCGTATTCCAATGATTGAGAAATTAACCTTTGAAATTATTGGAGATAGTTATGATGACACCGATGCGATGAAAGTTTCCGCACCACCCAGAAAATTGACAATCTCTCATGTCGGTTTAATCACGGAGTCTGTGGCTGTAAATGGTGCTTTATCATACTATGGTGATCAAGAGGCTGAGGATGGTAGCCGTATGCTTGAGGCCAAGGAAAACGTATCGTTGCATGTAAAAGCAGGCATCGCATTTGATATGATAAATGGATATCAGGATATAAGTGTAATCTACAATCTATATCGAACAGCTTTGGATGGCACTGTGTCTAAACTATGCATGATTGGAGGCAAAAGTCTATTTACAAGATATTGTGGAGAATACAACAGACCCTCTGAACTTCCGGAATTAGCACCAACGGCAATGTTTTCATCAGCGTTAGTAAAGTCTACCAATACTATTTGGGAGTTCCAGCCGCAGCCTCTTGTCGTAGAAGGTCAGGGTGAAATCATTTGGGTCGACACGTACAAGACTTTCGATGAATATATGCGTACTGTAAAGGTTACAGAATATGATGTTGAAATATTGGCTGGAGATAAAGTTTGGATAGGCGTTGAGATGAGTCCGTTTGGAACGTTGGATGCGCCTAATCCTGTTTGGGTCAATATTCTCGCACAAACCATAGAAATATCATGGGGTGGTATGGGCGAGCTTGAAACCATAGATACAATCAGGCCAAAAAACCTATGCGAAAAGATTCTAAATCGTATTAGCATGGGCAAGATTAATGTTGGTGTAACATTCAGTGATTTTGATAATAGACTTGCCAATACATATCTCTTAGCGGCTGAAAGCGTTCGTGGGATTGATGGTGCAAAGATATACTCATCTTTCACTGAATTTGTTGATTGTATGCAGACAGTATTCGGATATACATATTGTCTTGGACCTCGGACAAAAGCTGCGTTCAAGCGGTTGCAGGAAATATTCTACAACTCATGGCCGATTTCTTCAAAAGATCATCTTTTGCATACAATGTGCCCGGTAGAGCCGGGAACCCAAGTTGTGATAATACAAGGGACTCCATACTGCGCAGTTTTGGGGGATAGCAATTCGGATGGTGGCCACAACTACTACACTAAGTGGGAAGGCAGTGGTGCATATAATGACCCGATTACCGGGAAAGCTCGCATTGATACAGTTTTCTATGATGAGCATGGAGATGGGTGCTATTTTGACAGTGATTATAATCTCCGCATCTTTGATGGTGATTTGAACTCCGCCATCTGTGACACCCAATACGTTCATTTTATCCATCGTTCAGAACTGTTTAAATCCGATGCACCAACTATTAAGATAAGGAATGCTCGTGAGGCATCATACACGATTGATTCAGGCTCGATTTATTCTGCGATTACCATTGGCTATGAAAAGCAGGACTATGAAGGGTTCAACGGTCGTGATGAGTTCAATTTCAACAACACATATTCAACCGGCCATACTGTTAATGAAAAGAAATTAAGCCTTATAAGCAAATATCGAGCAGACTGCTACGGCATAGAATTCGCTGTGCAAAAGCGAGGTCAAGATACCACCGACTCAACAAGCGATAAAGATATATTCTTTGTCCTCGCCAAAATTGAAAACGGCAATCTTGTTCCCGATAGGTCTATTTCTATTCAAAATACAATCTCCAACCTCGTATTCAATGGTGCATTCTCGCCAATAGCTTGTGTCCTTGCCAACGCAGGATATATTGGTATGCAAGCAAAAAAATTACATCTTGAATTTGCGTCAAGTACAGGTAATAGCAGCATTGTTATCGATGGCAGGCCCATGTCTGAGAATATTGATATTGACACTCCTTTGATGACGTGTGGTAGAATATCGTTTACAACTGACAACGTGGACGAACCGGCTTCAGATAATAATCTTGTAGAAATAGAAAGTGGCGGCATCCTATATAGAGGATTCGTAGAGGAGGCAATATTCCACTATGCCACGAATGAGGCTGTGAAATACAAACTCATTGTAAAAGATATTGAGCTATGATACTAAGCCCGTTTACACCTCTCTTTTTCCCATCAAAGAAATCCGATGGCATAGAGAGCCGATATATCCAGACATTCGCTCCGTCCGATGACATTTTGATTGAGTTGATCGGAGGAACAAGTGAATCGTGGATTTGTCAGGTTATGTCAGAACCCGACCATAGCCCGCTGTTTCAAGTCCAGTTCAACACATGGGATATAACCTCGACTGTGAGATTGAGGTTTGCAGTCCTCAACCTCAGCCCCGGCCTATACTCGGTGAATCTTAATGGGCATATCAGTTCTATTTTCAAAGTTACAGATGACTCTCTCGAATTGGAACGGACAACGCTCATTCAGTTTTCAATGGACAGTAACCGACATCGGCAGGATGCAGTGTTTTTCATCGACGGGATGCAACGGTTCTTTGACTTTCGCGTCCCCGGCGGATTCAAGGACAGCAACTGGACTTTCGCTGTCGAGGGAGAGCAGTTTGTAACTGACCAATCTGACATCGTGCAACTCTACGGCCTTGAATCCACCCAAAAGAAATTCACTCTCGGCAACAGCGAGGGATGCCCGATTTGGTTTGCCGAGATGCTCAATAGGATACTTTGTTGCTCCTATGTCTATTTCGACGGCGAAAGATATGCCAGGAAGGAGAACTCGGCACCGGAGGCCACGATTCTTCAGGAGAATGTGAACAGTTTCGTGTTCACGCAGAATCTCCAAAGAGTCATTAATATCGACCCGGAACTCATATTAAGGCATCAGGCCATCATGCGCCGGATTGACAACACCAATTACCGACTTACAACAAACAATATTAACCGTTTAATCAAATAGCGTATGGCAATAACACAAGACGAATTGCAAAGCATCGTCAACGCTGTACTTTCGGCCATCCGTACCAATTCAAGGACTATCGACCAACTCACGCCGGTAACATCGCTGAGTGATGGTGACAGTTTTGAAATCAACGGAGGCAAGAGGGTAACGTACAAGGTGCTACGGGACTTGATAGCGTCCTTATCCTCTACTGAGCAGGACTCTCTCAGAACCCTCATCAACAAGTGTGAGCTGAAATCGGCAAGCATAACCGTTTCCGAGAGCAGCGCGACACTAACAATCTCATCCGTCGGCAAAAACATCTCGACTACAATCCCGGTAGCCAGCGCCATTCGCGCAGGTCTGATGACCGCCGCCGACAAAGTAAAGTTACAGAGTGCCTACGACACGGCACAGACCGCAAAGGACACGGCCAACACCGCCAAATCCCAAGCCGCATCAGCCCAAGCCGGGGTAACTGCCATCAACAATAAGATCAGCGTTGCCGGTGGCATCGCGCCGCTTGATTCGTCGGGGAAAATACCTACACGATTCATTCCCGGCGCAATGGATGATGTCAAGGAATTTGTCGGCACCGCTGCAAACATCTCGTTTGCTATGGCCTCGATTGCCAAATCATCGACAGACGAGGGGTGCGTGGTGTACTTTGACACCGCGACAAAGCGGTTCCTGCTTCAAGTATCGACCAAGAGTGATTCCGGCTTTATCACAGCCCGCACATTCTACAACAACTGGCTTGACGCAGAACTGTTTGGTGAAGGCACATCACAAGGCCGCAAGCCGGTTGCCGACAAAATATACGTTCACACCTCATCGAACAAATCCTATCGCTGGAGCGGTTCCGACCTCGTGGCCATCGGCTCTGATCTTGCCCTCGGGCATACGGCAAGCACCGCATTTCCCGGAGATGAGGGTGTGCAACTGCAAAATAACATGAAAGTCGCCAATCAGAGACTATCCGAAGTTGAGAATCAGGTTGACAATATCGGAATACTACCGTGTGACGGAGCCTGGGACGGCAACGGTTCGGAACCTTTGTATGGCGTATGGCTATGCCCCAATGGAGAGGGCGGCGTATATTTCCGCAGTTTCGGCAGCGCTGATTTCTACGGCAATGCCGAAGAGAAATACAATAGCGACATATATGCCAATGAAAATTATCTGTACCGCACCGGCGACGGCATATACCGCATCAACAACAATAAGCTGGAATCCATATCAGGTTCCGCACTCGGCAACTGTTTCAACGTCACCAACGAGATACCCCTGCCCGCCGGTGAATACTACGACCTTGAATCCGCCATACTCGCTACACTTAACGCGGGCGTGGCCTCTCTCGGTCTGCAAATCTCATTCGCCATCCAAGCAGGGTCGTGGAAAACGTATCAGTTCGTCGGCGTAAACACCACTGAGGCGCAGTTCAAGGCCCTCGGCAATTGGATAGACTTCGCCGGCATGAGCGCCGGTGACGAACCCATTATCAACGTCAACAAACTCTGCGGCGGTGAACTTTACAATCTTTCCACCGCCATTGTCGCCGTGCACCGGAAAGAGCAGGACACAGGCCTTGCATATTTCAAATCCGGCGTAATTCTCACATACAAACGTGACAACGCCGTATGGGAGACAAAACAGTATCTCGGTCAGGTAGCCGACATTTCCGAGACCGACCTATCCCAATGGGTTGACTTCGGCGGCGGAGGCTCGGCCGACATCAAGACGAGCGACACACCCAAGGAGGGAGGCAATGACGCTTTCTCTACCGGCGGCGCATACGACATGGAGCAGAACATGATTGTCGACATCGAGCAGACTGAAGATGCCGAGAATATACTTCTGCAAGGTGTCAACAAGAAAGGCAACGCCGTAGGCTCACAAGTCAAGATACCCAAGAGCAGCGGCGGCGGTACGCAGTCCGGCTCCTCACTCTCGATCTATCTGCAAGAGCAGGCCCTGTATGCCGCTTTCGGCTCCCGAATCACAGCCAACATAGCGGTCAAGTCCGTAAGCTATGACGGCGAGGACGAGATTCTCGGCGTTGTCCGTACCCTCGAAATAGTGGATGCCACAACCGGCCTCACGTTGTGGAGCGATGATGTCAACCAGAAATCTTCAACCTCGGCCACCGATTACAAGTTTGCCCTTGACTTCACCGATTTCTTCACTGCTGCCGCCCGGCGAGACTTTACCATCGTGGCCCGCGATGCCGAGGGTAATGTAAAACGCCGTACAATCACCGTTACGGCTGTCGATGTGACCTGTACCTGCGTGCAGACGCTCAACTATACCCAGGCATCGGCACTTGAAGTCGGCGGAGGAACAAAGAATCTGCTGATGTACAAGTTCGCCTCCAACGTGTCAAAAGACGGCGTTCAGGTGAAGACCGAGATGTTCTATAATGGACAATGGCGTACCCTCGGCAACGCAGTCATCAAAGACAGTTACTCTCACTCGATAACCATTGACCCCTGCAACGTGTTTGGCGGTAACGAGGCACTTTCCCACGGCTCATATCCCATACGCATACAAGGTGAGGATGTGGCGTCAGGAGTAAAGGGCAACACCGTATATACCTCTGTAATGTGTGTAGATTCCTCGTCACACTCTCCCATAGTGTCGTTGAGGTTCAACGATGCCAACAACGGCACACTCCGGCTTTATGATTCCCTTGAACTCGAAGTGGCCGCATACACCCCTGGCAAGAACTCAACCGTGGCCGATGTCTATGTCGACGGCCATGTCATATCTTCGGTTGACTGCCAGATTTCACTGACCTATAAAGTCCGCAAGCAGATACAAGGCTATGCCACTGACGGCACCGATACGCTGACCGCATACGCTGTCAGCGGTGTAGCTCGGACTAATTCAATCACAGTGACTATTCTCGGCTCGGCTATCGCCGCCACAATCAAGGAGGGTGCGTTGTTCGGCTACGATTTTACCACTCGATCCAACTCCGAGAGCGACCATACTATCACCGACAATGGCATCACTATGGAGGTCAACGGCTCAAACTGGTCCTCAAACGGCTTTGGCAACTATCTCGGCGAAAACTGCCTACGAATAGCCGAGAATGTGACCGCACTCATTCCCTGGGCACCATTCGGCAATGCCTCCGTTGAACGTACCAACGGCGTAGCGGTCCAGATGGCATTCGCCACAAAGAACATCAAGGACGATGACAGCAAACTAATCGAGTGCTACGACGAAACGAGCGGCACCGGGTTCTACGTCTGCGGCAACAAGGTCGTGCTGTACTGCAAAAACGGCTCTCCCTCCGTATGCACGCGGCCGTTCCGCTGCGGCGAGAAAATCACTATGGCCGTAGTCGTGGAGCCGTCCACAAAGACTGTTGCTCGCGGCACGACCGAATACTCCACCGTCAAGCTGTATATCAATGGTGAAGAAGTGGCGGCCATAGGCTATATCGCCAATTCCGGCGCGATTCTCAACACCTCGCAGATTAAGTTCAACGGTACCGAGGGCGACCTGTATCTCTACTATGTTCTGGCCTACGACAGTTATTATGAATGGGCGCAGGCGTTCCAGAACTATCTCTGCAAGTTGACCGACACAACGGCCATGATTACAGAATACGAGGCCGAAAACGTGCTTGACAATCAGAACAACCCCTCGCTCGAACTACTCAAGGCGAAAGGCATCCCTTACTATGTCGTAGTGGCACCTCAGGCCACATTCGATTCCTTCGATTCTGACATCAACACCTCGACCAAGTTCTCTTGCACGCTGTTCTACTTCCACCCGACAATGCCGTGGAGGTCTTTCAAGGCCACCAACGTGCAATGGCGCCGTCAGGGTACCACCTCGGCCAAACGTCCGATAAAGAATGACCGCTTTTATCTCAAGAAGCCTGTCAACAAGGCTGACAAGATAGTGGTGTCGCCGATTTATCCGGATTATACCAACGATGATGCCATGATGTCCTACGCGCTCATGGCCAAGAACGCCGTGCGTGTCGGTGAAAGCACAATCCCGGTAAGCATCATTACAGTCAAGGTCGATTACTCCGACAGTTCCAACGCCAACGACTGCGGCGTGTGCGATATGATGAATGCCACATTCCGCTCTCTCGGCTCGGCATACATGACACCGGCCCAGCGTGCTTTCGACGGTACATGGAAAAGCGGCGACCTCACCGTGACGGGATTGCAGATGAACCACTCCACGGCCAACCATCCCATCGCCGCTTTCCGCGCTACTATGGAGAGTCTTGCCGATGCCAAATTCCATGCAAAAGGTAATTGGAAGGAGGACAAGGGCGAGCAGGTGGCACTCGGTTTCAAGAACACACCGGGATATAACAAGGGCTGTCTGAACTATGGAGATTTCATAGAGTTCTTCGGCAATAAGGGTGAGACACTTGACCAGACGATGGCCCGGTTCAAGACCACCGAGGGAGTAGATACGTCAAAGCCGTATCTACTCTCCCAATACTGCGGCCGTGATTATCGCATAATGAGATTCAGCGGTGGCGAGTGGGCGCGTTCAAACGGTTCAATGCGTCAGGTAAACGGCAAATGGCAGATTACCGGTGACGTTCTCAATCCTGTCAGCGGATATGAGTTGATTACATACGACGCTATGGACTGGTTCATGGGTGTTGGCTCCGTAGAGGACATGATGGCCCCCACCACCACGGAATCCTCATGGGTGACGAAACTCGGCCTCAAACGCCCGAGTTATCCTGCATGGACCCGGTATTTCGAGTGCATGATAGACGATGACCAGTTGCAGGAGGATTTGGCAATGGGCCGTAAGGTGCCGTATGACCTCTATCTCGTGATGAAGTTCTGCGACAGCGTGGACTATTCCAAAGAAGCCCTCGCCGCCACATGGAAAGCCTTGTGGCGCAACAACGCATGGAAATATATGAGCGTGCAGTCGCTCATCAGTTACTATGTGTTTACAGACTACCTTGCCGCCGTTGACCAGCAGGCAAAGAACATGCAGCCGATGTTCTTCCTTGAGGACGGCTGCTGGGTGGAAAACGGCGTTTATCATTCCTCATCGGCAATGGAGCCTGTGCGAATGTACTTCAATAAGGTCTATGACTGCGACACCTGCAACGGTAAGGACAATGACGGCGGCAACACGATACCTGCCGAACTCGACCCTGCCGAAGATGACAAGTGTTATGCCGGTCGAGGCTCTATCCTCTGGAACGACCTGCGCCAACAGCAGGAGATGGTCATCGATGCCAGCGGCAATCTTCTCACACTCCCCGGTGTCGTATCTGTAATGCGTAACCTTCCGGAGATCGACGGTATCGGTGCCGGGCCGTTCTCGCCCAAAGGAGCGTTCTATTTCTTCCTGACCATGCGTATGCTGAAATGGCCGAAAGTCGTGTCCTCATATGATGGCGAGCATAAGTACATCAACTATACCGGCTACAACGACCTGTATTATTACGCCCTGCACGGCCTCGGCCTCACATCCCTGCCGCGATTCATCGAACAGCGATGGCGTGTGCGTGACGGCTACTATCAGACCGGCGACTTCAAAGACGCAAGCCACGTCCTCGGCGGTCGTGTCGGAGCCAAACCAGGAGCCAAGATTTATTTCAAGGCGGCCAAGGACGGCTATTTCGGCATCGGTAACGACGGCGGCAACGTGACTCAGGGAATGTATCTCAAGGCCGGAGAGAGTGGCGTGTTCACCGATTTCCAACACGGCGACAACATTCTTCTTTACATCTATCAGGCAGACCAGATGAGCGATATAGACCTTTCGGAACTGTCGCTCGACCCCAATTTCCAGTTCTCGATAATGACGCTTGCCGAGAAGATAAGAATAGGCTCGGCCACTCATAAGGCATCATGGACTCTATCGCCCGGCAATACGGGATTCCTTGACAATATGAACCTCGGCGATCTGCCATTTCTGCGTGAACTTGAGATAACCGGCACCGAGGTTACAACCATAAACGCATCCAAGTGTCCGCGTCTGGAGAAAGTGCTTGCAGGCGACAGCCAACTCACTACTATAACGTTGGCAGAAACATCGCCTGTCGATACTCTAGTACTTCCGGCTACGATGACCGACCTCTCGCTGGTGAATCTGCCGAACCTTACCTATCCCGGCGGTCTGACACTTGCCGGACTTGGCAGTGTTCAGCGGCTCATGCTTGCGGGATGCCCCAATATTGACCCGATGGGACTGATAAACGAGATTATCAAATCATCATCAATCCGTTTCATCCGACTGCCGGATGTCAATATCACCGCGCCATCGTCAGTATTGCAATCGCTCAAGTCAAGCGGTGCAATAGGTCTTGACCCCACAGGCAACGCCTACGAAGAGACAGGCCGCTGTTCAGGTCTTACAGGCCGTTGGATTATGGAGGACTTGATTGAGGACGAAACCCTCAACAGCTTTGCGGCATACTTCCCCCAGCTTACGCTCCACAACTCACAGTATTCTCATATCTGCTTCTCCGATTTCGAGAGCGATACCGAGAATATAACCAACATGGATGACAAGACGGGGTATAAGTTCGGTAATCCGTACACCGTCCCCGGCCATTGGGCGAGAGTAGAGGCGTTGAGCCATTCCTTTAGGTCTACATTCAATGCCCGTGATGGCAAAATGTACCTCCGCCAAATCAGCGATGCCGATTATGGCAAGATGAAAGACGGCTCAGAATATGATCCTGCCGACCTTGCGGGCGAGGGCTTTGATATCTTGAAGATGATATACACCCATTGGAGAAAGGGCGTTAATGACTACAAGACCCAAGAGAAGCACACATTCATCAGTTCTTGTGCCAACGAGCCTATCTCAACTGCTACAAGGGTGAACCGCAAAAAGCTTGCCGACATCCTTGTAAAGTCGTTCTCGGCCATATTCACGGATAACTTGACGATAGGCGGGGACTACGAGCTTACCGACAACCCCAACATGAACGTTTATGAGCTTGATGTAAGGGCAATGAAGCAAGTCCGCTGGCCAGGAGTAAACAATGCGATAATCGGAGCTGTGTTTGTCGGAGAAGACGGAAAGGTGATAAAGAAGTTCAACATGAGCGTAGGTGCCGCCCTGTTCGACTTTGTGAACGGCGAATATGTCTACACCGATGTTCCCAACGGAGCGGTCAAAATCGTATTCACGTCACCTGTCGGTTTTGATGACCAGGAAGCGATAGCCGTTGACAGCTCGGCAGTCGAGGCGATAGAACCCGACTGGGTGTATGTCGGCGGCTCGCTTGACAACCCGGCAATACGCGAACTCGTCGGCGTGTATGGCATGTCTCTTGACTCTCTTATGCGCGCCCGGTCAATCAGTGGGGCAGTTACCAAAAGAGGTGACAATGCCAGCGGAATCAATGCGGATTGGCAATACGACAGCGAGGGAAATCTTACCAACGCTACGGTGCCATCTTCGTCCATGCACTATTGTGCCGCCGACCTCATCAATCTGTGTCGTATGCGCGGCCCCGGCTTTTACAGCATCGACTATGAGATGAGAATTGACATTGATAACATTGTAATGGGTATCATTGGTGATCGTGATGTTCAGGGGGTGTGCGGTTATGGCTGCGGTGCCGGATACACCACGGGAGCCAACGGCATGAATGCTTATGGCAATGTCACACGTCGCTGGAATGGTGGCAACACTGGCAATATCATCTTCGGTATTCAGAACTATGTCGGCTGTAATTCCGAGTGGCAGGACAATGTAGCGGTCAATGTGCCGAGCTTTGTGGAGATGCGACGTCAGAAATATGCAGAGGTGGCATCGTTCCCCATAGATGCAAAATGGCATATCTACAATCCTCTCACAAAGACGGAGCGTGTCGTGCAGGGCATTACCGATACAAGCGGAATGTGTGTTGCACGTGTCAAGCATGGCCGTTACTGCGACATGATAGCCTCTCGCTGTACCACTGACACAAGCAAGTACAATCAGAACTATGCCGATGGTCATTGGTATTCAGCAGGGCGTTGCCGTGTCCCTCTGCGGTCGGGCGACAGCGCGGTTGCGTATGGCGGTCTTGCGTTCTCACGTGCGTATCACGCCGGGGCGGTCTCGAATACGTACTGCGGCGTGCGGCTGGCCTTCAGGGGCGAGTGCGTGTTCGAGGACGAAATAGCGTAAAGCGCAGAGCGCGATTTGCGAAAAAGCGTCAGAGGGAGAGCCGACCAACGGGAGGGTGCTCCCTCTCTCTTTATCCCACCTTTGGCGGGTCGAGTTATTTGAAATTTTAACATCTGACCGAATTTTCGTAACTTTGCACTCAAAAGGTAGACAATCCTAATGCCGTGTCCCTCTGCGGTCAAGCAACAACGCGAATGCGAATAACGCCGGGGCGAACTCGAATACGAACTACGGCGTGCGGCTGACATTAAGGACTATAATGTGGGGCGGGTATCACCGCCCTTGTTATATAAATCGCCACACTGCACCTCCCACGTGTTGGGCAATGTAAGAGACGAGGGATTGGAGCCTCGGCAACCCTCGCGTAAGCAGAAAGCCGGAACATAACTAAGAGCCCTGAAGGCTGATATGGAGATTGATTATCCGATAGACAATCTTATCCCGGAGATTGTCAGCGATTCCAATATGTATGGCGGTTATGATTATGTAATCAGCCATTTGGAGAGCAAGGAGCAACGGGAGAAATATGCTCCGGACAAGGAGCCAAGGCAGGAGTATGAATTTCGTACTCCCGAAGAGTATGCCGCGTATCTTGAGAAGCAAAGACACGCGGCTAATGTGCGTGAGGCAATAATCGGCACTCTTAAAAAGCAGATTTCCGATGGTAGCTTTCGGATTACGCTGAAAGATGTAAAGACTATCCATGTCAAGGATGGTCCCAAAGATAGGGAATGTCAGGCCCCAAGAGTGCCTAAGCGTGTCGGATGCCATTGTATAATGGTTATCGTCGAAAAATACGTCTATCCGCGTCTTATTCATAATACGGGTGCATCCATCAAGGGAAGGGGTATGCACTGGATGCACCATATCATTGAAGATGATTTGAGAGCGGTGCCGGAGATGTTTACCCACTATTATAAAAATGACATATCCCATTATTATGACAGCATAGACCAGGAGCGGATGAAAGCCGTAATCCGGCAATATATCTGCGATCCTGTTTTGCTTCCGATTCTCGACAGCTTCATTACCCTGCTTCCCGAAGGACTCTCAAAAGGGTTGCGCTCATCGCAGACTTTCGGCAATCTGTTTATCTCGCCGGTTCACCATAAGATGCTTGCTATGGCCGAGCGTTACTTTATATCCTCTCCCGATGGGGGTGTAGAAGTAAGATACCTCTACTACAACTATTGTGATGACACGACAATAGGAGGTAATGACAAAAAGAGGCTATGGCAGCTCAGAGATGTCTATGTAGCGGAGATGGAAAAACTCGGATTGAAAGTCAAGCCGAATGAGGCGGTAAGGCCCATCACCGACGGACTCGATATGGTAGGATATGTCCACTATCCGACCCACTCATTGCTCCGTAAGAGGACTAAACAAAATGCAGCCCGAAAATTGGCTAAAGTCAGTTCACGGAAGCGTCGGCAACAGATAATCGGCTCTTTCAAAGGCATGGCTTGTCATGCAGACTGCAAACACCTATATTTCAAATTAACACATCATCAAATGCAAAAATTCTCAGAGATGGGAATCGTATATACTCCCGCCGACGGAAAGAAACGATTCCCGGGCAAAGTCATGCGTCTCAGCGCGCTCCAGAACAAGACACTGTAAATACACGACTATGAAAGTGAGATGACGACCTCTCATGGAGAAGACCGCTATCTCGTTTCTTTCCGTGATGCTCAGACCGGCGAGTGGGGCAAGTTCTTCACATCTTCGGAAGAGATGAAAAACATCCTCGATCAAGTAAGCGACAGAGAAGACGGTTTTCCATTTGAGATTGTAATTCAAAGCGAGGTATTTGACGGAAATAAAGTGAAATACAAGTTTACCTGATTTTCGGTTTTTCAGGCATTTGGCTCAATCTGCCGTTTTTAGTCGTATATTAGCGCAAAAATCAAATTTGCAATGAAAAAAATATACGGCGCACAAGAGCGGCAGGATGGTTTATACCGTATTGGCCGCAACAAATGGGAGATTATCTTCGGGTTCGGCAAAGACTCGGAGGATGAAACAACGGGCTATAATTATCGGAAACGATTCAATCACTTGCCAACTCTCGATGAAATCAAGGCCGTTATCTTCAAGCAGGTCAATGAAGATACCGACCGGGCGATTGAATATGGCCTTACATGGAATGGACTGCCGGTCCATCTTGACAACGAAACGCAAGGGAATATCGTGGGGATACTTGCACTGCTCCCGGTGGCCGGTGATTCAATGTTCCCCAAGACATTCAAGGTTGGCGAGTATGAGAATGGTGAACCTGCATTTTACGAGTTCACATCCGTCAAAGAATTTGCCGAATTTGCAAAAACGGCATCAGATCACAAGGAACGTATGTATGCCCTCGGCTGGCAAGAAAAGGCTCTCGTAACCGAAAGTGCATTCACGGCGCAGTAAGCAAAGCTAATCCAGGAACGGCATGGGGTTTCATTGCCTTATGCCGTTTCGCTATTTTTGTATGTATCTTATTTATCGGTGTTTAGCAGGTTTTGGTAAATCGGAAAATTTAGGAATTGGCTCGACAACGCGCTTATTGACTTACTTTTGGCGAAAAATAGGAGTCATGAAAATTAAGCAAGACCATCTCAAACATTTTAGCGTCTGTCTGGCAGTCGCATTTTCAGCATCATCAATAGAGGCCGGATTTGGTGCCTCATACGGTCAGTCATTCGTCGCCGGCATAATAGCAGGCGGCGCAATCGGTGTGGGCAAGGAGTACGGCGACAAGTGCGCGCCCGGCAACAAATGGGATTGGAGTGACATCGCCGCTGATATTGCCGGCTCCATTGCCGGCTCTGCCATTGGCTCGTTGTTCTCGCTTATCAATCATTAACATCACATAGACATGAACAATTTATCAGAAATCCTCCGCTGGGCATTTACGGCCATCGGGGCCATTCTCGCCATCATCGAGCCGACTTACCCATACCTGTTCATCTGCACCATTATGATACTGGCCGATTGCTATACGGCATGGTCGTTGTCAAAGAGGGCGCGTAAACAGTACCCCGACAAAGTAAGCCGGGACGGTAAGAAGTTCAAGAGCCATAATTTCGGCAAAGTCATAATGACACTGCTGAAAGCGTATGCACTCATCATAATGGCTTTTATGATTCAGCAGCACATTACCGATTCATGGCCCATCGACCTTACCAAAGTGGCCGCCGGCGCCATTTGTTTTTGGCAGTTGTGGTCCATACTCGAAAACGAGTCAAGCTGCAATGGCTCCAAATGGGCGCGTATGCTCCAGAAGATACTCGTCGACAAGACCTCCCGGCATTTCGACATTGATTTATCAGAACTAAAACCCAAAGAAGAATGATAGTAGAACTCTATGACAATGGGCATGGCATTAACACGCCCGGCAAATGCGCCCCCGATAAGAGCCTTCGGGAGTATAAAAAGGCTCGCGACCTCGTGATGGATATCGTTGCTCGCCGTCGTGCGATGGGCTATGATGCTCGGATTCTCGTTCCTGAAGAAAAGGATATAAGCCTCGGAGAGCGATGCCGGCGTGTGAACGAAATCTGCAAGCAATACGGCACCTCCAACGTGCTGCTTGTATCTATCCACTGCAACGCAGCCGGTGCCGACGGCAAGTGGAAAAGTGCCGGAGGGTGGTGCGCCTACACATCACCAGGACAGACAAAGGCCGATATTCTTGCCACGCATCTCTACAATGCGGCACAGACAGCTCTCGCTGATTATATAAAGGATTTCCCCATACGGAAATCAAACGGCGACTACGACAGCAAACAGCGGCCTATCCGCACCGATTATTCCGATGGTGATCCCGACTATGAGGCTCGTTTCTATATCCTCATGCACACCCGGTGTCCGGCAGTCCTCACGGAGTCGATGTTTCAGGACAACAAAGCCGACTGTGATTTCCTGCTCTCTCCCGAAGGGCATAAAGCAATCGTTGATCTCCACGTCAACGGCGTTGAGAGCTACATTAAATCCTTGAAGCGATGAAAAGGATTTGTTTCTTCTTATGCCTGCTTTCGTTTGCTCTTGTAGGATGTAAGACACAAAAGCAGGCAACGGCCACTTTACCCCCGGTCATTCTTAACAACTCCGACAGCGTGAGGGTGGAAACAATCATAAACACTATCTATGTTCCTACACCTGTCGCGCTCGATATTCCACAACAGTCGCAAACGAGCGTTACAGCCGCGGACTCAAGTCACGTTGAAACGGATCTCGCAGAGTCCGACGCATGGATAAACGAGGACGGTACTCTCGGCCATTCCATAAACAACAAGCCCGGAAAGCTGCAAGGCGAGGTATATGTACCACAGACAACCACACAAAGCAGCAAAGAGGCTGTCAAAGAAAAAGAGATTCCTGTCCCACAGCCTTACCCGGTTGAGGTCGAGCGGGAATTTACAATCATGGAACAAATCAAACTCGCCGCGTTCTGGTATCTTGTAGGCGCGGTAATCGTGAGCATCGGCCTGCTTTTCCGTAGGCCGTTAATGAAAGCCTTACGCAAGATAATAAGGCTTTAAGGTCATTATTGATTATAGAGAAATAGCCTCGTTGTGAAACGGGGCTATTTTAATTTTAACGCCAGTGAATAATTGCGGCCGATGTCGGTAATATGATTTTGGAACGCCTCTGATGATGTATGTGATGATGTGTGGGCGTTCCCGGGCTGTCGTATCCGGCAGCCCTTTTTATTCCACGGCCATGCCAAGCGACAGACCGAATCTGTCAAGTATCTTTCCCACCTCATCAGCTCCCTTGCCTCCGAGCCTGCGTACTTTTAGCAAATCTTTTCTGGTGAGCTTCACGAGGTCTCCGATTCTCCTTATCCCTGCGTTGTCAAGGGGAATGGCTATGCGCATGGGAATATCAAAGTCAATGATAGAGGCAGAGAATAGCTTGGCCATGTGCAGCCTCATCTCATCGTACTTGTCAAATGTCATATCAGTTTCGGGTGTCGAGTACATATCCGGAGAGTGATTAAAAAAATGGAGAGGGGAACCACCCCCTCTCCCAAGTCAAACCAATAAGCCACCTTTATGGGGAGAACTTATTGATAGCGCAAAGATAGCACTTTATTTCAGATTATCCAAAACCTTACGCACGGCATTTGTCGCCATGTCCGGCGTGACGCTGATATAGGAGTAGAGTGATGTGCCTCCCTTATCTACCCGGTGGCCGAGAATGAAGTCTATTATGCTTGTGCTTATTCCGAGGTCGAAAGCGTGCTGAGAGAACGACTTTCGGGCCGAGTAGTAGATGAGTTGCTTTATGCCGGTGGCCTCGGCCAGCTTCGGCATATTCACATCGAAGAAGTAGTGGCAGTTGGTCTTGCGCTGGTGCTCGCTGACAGATATATGACCGTCCTTACCTTTGTAGCGGCTTATGATGGTTCTTGCCTCTTCAGGAATGACGAACTCTACGAACTTATTCATCTTCGGGCGGTGTTCCGTCTTCTTACGGACGTAGTGTATTGTGTCGGTCTGCTCGTTGAAGTCGATGTCAAGCAAGTCGATCATGTTGATGCCGCCGAGATAGTAGGAGAGCATGAACAGATCCCGGCATTTTGCGATGTTCGGCTTAGTGCATTCGAGGTCGCGAATTTTCCTTACCTCATCAACCGAGAGCCAGGATTGGCGCACTTCCATCTTTGGCAGCTCATATCCGGCAAACGGGTCCACACGGAACTGCACATATCCGCACCTCTTGGCGTAATTCAGCAGCACCATAAGGAATACCAGATTTGTCCTCACGGTTGTTGGTTTGAGCTTTCGATCCCGGAGGTGTTTGTCGAGTCCGAGGATTGTGCCGTGTGTGACGTGTTCTGCAAGTAATTTATCGCCGGTGTACCGTATGATGTTGTTCCAGATTACCCGGTACGATTTGGCCGTTCCCTCTTTGATGTGGGCATTGGCCATGTACTCCTCATAGATTGATTTGAGGGTACGATGCTTGTAACTCCCGGCGTTCATCAACTGATACACCAGTTCCGGGGCCGTGAGTCCATTGATATATTCCAGTTCATCGAGTGCCGACTGGTAGCGTTGGAGCAGATTGCGTATTTTGGTGTTGAGCATGGCCGCGTCAGCACGCTTCACCACCTTGCCGTTTTTGAACTCCTTGTTGGAGTCGAGGATGATGTCAGTAACGATGTAACGGGTTTCTCCGTTGTGGGCAACTGAAATCCTGACCTTGTTTCTGCCGCCCTTGATGGTTTTAGAGGCCAGAACGACCGCGTTTAATAGTGCCATTTTCGGACAATTTTTAGGAAATGTTTTAGTGCGAAACAGCCTGTTTTACAGTTGTCGGGGATTGTCGAAACTGACTGCTCCGCTGTTTGATTACTAATATTTCCTATTGATATTCAGTCCTATCAGCTATTTAAGGCATTATTTATGGCAAGTGTACCTCAAAATATCGAGGGCTGCAAATCTAAATGATGGAATTAGCCATTGGAGCCGTCTGTGAGGCATAATGCTTGTTTCGTATAGAATCTGCGAGTCTGTTTTTAAGCTTGTAGTTACGGCATTTTTCACTATTTCACATTTTTATACTACCTTTGTAGTCGCAAAAACGAAAGGTTATGATAATAGGAATAATAGTGGCTATGGACAAGGAATTGAACTTGCTCTTTCCGCTTATAGACGACGCCCAGGCGCCGGAAAAGGTTAATGATTATGAATTTCATGCCGGCAGGATAGGCCGTCACGGCGTTGTGGTCATGAAGTGCGGCATAGGCAAGGTAAACGCTGCTGTAGGCACTCTTACGCTTATTGATAATTTTCATCCGGACTGTGTGATAAACACTGGTGTGGCCGGAGGGGCCGATCCGTCTATGCGTGTGCTTGATTTGCTGGTGACTACAGGTGTGGCATATCATGACGTATGGTGCGGACCCGGCACGGAGTATGGCGCGGCCAATGGTTTTGACGTGGTCATGCGTCCGTGGCAAAAGATAATAGATATTGCCCGTACTGCGCCGGAAGTAGGTGATAGGGCGAAGTACGGACTGATATGTTCGGGTGATAAGTTTATATCGACGGCGGAAGAGGTGGCTGATATAAAATCTCATTTTCCAGAGACCCTTGCCGTGGATATGGAATCGGCTGCCATAGCCCAGGTGTGTGTTATGAAGTGTGTGCCATTCAACATACTCAGGGTGGTGAGCGACACTCCGGGGCAGGAGGAAAATATTTCTCAATATGCCAATTTCTGGACAGATGCTCCGCGTGAGACTTTTATGGCTCTGTGTGCCATTCTTAAAGCGTTGTAAAACATAACAGTCATGAATAAGATACCGAGTTTTACCATAAACCATCTTACATTACAGCCGGGTGTGTACGTTAGCCGTCGTGATATAATGCCGTCAGGCGATGTTATTACAACTTTCGACTGCCGTATGACCGCGCCTAACCGTGAGCCGGCGTTGTCTGTGCCGGCTCTGCACACAATAGAGCATCTGGCCGCGACTTATCTGCGCAACAATGAGGAATGGGGTGATAAGACAGTATACTGGGGGCCTATGGGTTGTTGTACCGGCAATTATCTGCTACTCAAAGGAGAGTATGGGAGCCGGGATATAATACCTTTGCTTCGCGAAGTGTTTAGCTTCGTCTGCCAGTATGAAGGCGAGGTGCCGGGAGCCACACCGCGAGATTGCGGCAACTATCTGCTTATGAATCTGCCAGAGGCTAAGATGGCTGCCAGACGTTATCTCGACATATTAGGACAGGAGCAGTGCCCTGTCGAATATCCGGAATGATTATTTATGCATACTTCGATAAGACAGACACTTAAGGATTGGATGCTGCCCATCTCAATGATGGGCGGCATTGTATTTTATAAATGGATGCATTTGCTTGCGTTCCTTTCTCCGTATCTTATTTTCCTGATGCTGACTATAACGTATTGCCGTATAGAGCTTCGCGATTTTAAGATTGGAAAATACCATATGTCGTTAATTCTGACCCAGCTGGCATTGTCAGCAATTTTTTATTTCACGTTGCTGCCGCTTAGTACGACAGTTGCTGCCGGAGTCTTTATATGCGTCTTTGTTCCCACGGCTACTGCCGCTCCTGTGATTACGGGTATGCTCGGGGGCAGTGTGACAAGAGTGGCTACATATTCCTTACTCTGTAATGTCGTTGTTGCCACGGGCGGCCCGTTAATTCTGGCAGCGATAGGCAGTCATCCAGAACTTACTTTTTCAGAATCTTTCTTTAAAATTTGTTCTTCGGTACTGCCTTTGTTGCTGTTGCCTATATTGACGGCTGTGGTATTGCGTTATGTATACCGTCCTGCGCATGACTATATAGCCCATAACCAGTCGTTTTCTTTCTATATGTGGGCAGTAGCCCTGTTTATAGTTGTTGGTACGTCGGTTAGTTTTATTATCAGGACGTTTGATATAAATAATATGCCAGAGATAATAGGTCTGTTGCTTGGTTCGATGGTCGCGTGCGTGGTGCAGTTTGCGGCCGGCAGGAAAGTCGGTGGGATTTTCAATGACAAGGTGACAGGCGGACAATGTCTAGGTCAGAAGAATACAGTGCTTGCTATATGGCTTGCCCTGACATATCTGGATCCGATAGCTTCTATTGCTCCTGCCGCATATGTGGCATGGCACAATATAGCCAATTCATACCAGCTAATACACTACCATCATCATAAGTGCCAGAAATAGGCGGCTTTAGTCATACTCCTGTATGGTATCTTCTATTTCTTCTTCGGTCTTTGCGTTCTTGCTGTCAAAATGCTTGCTGGTAAGTGCAAAACGCACAAGCAGATAGTTGACCGGAATACAGATACCCATGGCAGGCAGCAGTGCGAGGTCTGCGCCCACTATACCCTTGAAGATAGCCACAAGTCCTGTCTGCATCCCTAGGTTTATGAGATGGCTTAATGCAAATCCGATACCCTTTTTTGCATTCGGGCGCGTATGGAATGTGAATAAGTTGGACAGTATAAAGTTGAATATGAAGCTGATGGTATAGCTTATTATTGTGCTTGCCACGGCAGGCACACCCACGGCACGCACGAAGATGATATAAATGCCGTACTGCAATACGGTGGCTATACCGCCGACTATTCCGAAACGCAGAATTTCGTTTATGCGTCCGTTGCCGCTAATTAACTTCTTTATATTCATATATGTGGATTAGATGAATGTGATTACAGGCTGATTGTTGTGCTTTTATGGTCGGTAGCAGAATGATTTTTGCCGTTGATGCTGTTGACGAAATATGGTGGGCGCTGCTTGGTTTCCAAAAATATGCGGCCGAGATATTCTCCAATAATACCCAGCGCCAGCAAAATAAAGCCTCCTAAGAATAAAATCAGAGAGACTATTGTCGGGTAGCCGCTTACGGGGTCTCCCCATAATATGGCCTTGACAAGTACGAAAGCGAGATATGCAAATGCCGCTACCGATACCGTAAGCCCCATGTATGAAGCCAGTCTTAGCGGTAGGACCGAATGAGATGTAATCCCGTCTACGGCCAGACGCATGAGTGCCGGTACACTCCATTTTGATTGACCGGCGGCGCGTTTGTGTATATCGTAGTCTATAGGCGCTTTGCGGAAACCAATCCATTCGTACATACCTTTGGTGTAGCGTTGCGTTTCTCTTAAAGCCCGGATAGCATCCACGCATTTTCTGTCTAACAGACGGAAATCTCCGGAATTTGCGGAAAGGTCTATATCGGTTGACATTCCGGCCAGCATACGGTGGTACAATCTGGAGGAAGCCTTTTTTAGAACAGACTGCCGGCGTTCGCAACGCCGGCCATAGACATCGTCGTATCCCTCGTGCCATTTGTTTAGCATCAGAGGAATGATTTCAGGTGGTTCTTGCAGATCGGCATCAAGAGTAATCACGCAGTCGCCGGTGGCATGGTCAAATCCGGCCAGCATGCCTATCTCTTTGCCATAATTGCGAGACATATCGATATAGTTGACCCTTGAATCTTTATAGCGGAGTTCCTGTATTATGTCGAGAGTATGGTCGCTGCTACCATCATTAATGAAGAGAATCTCCCATTCATAATACTCTTCTAAAGGATTGATTACTTTAGTGAGCTCGTTATAGAAAAGGGGAAGTACCTCTTCTTCATTATATGCCGGTACGAGAAGCGTGACCCTCTTTTTATTCATCGTTGTCAGCCGGAATTTGGTAGTAAAGCTTGTTTAGTTCCTCTATGTAACTGAGTAACGTATCCCGTCCAGCGTATGTCTGAGACGATGTGGCAAATATAGGCGGAAGTTCTTCCCAGGTGTCAAGCAGCACTTTTTTGTATGCTTCCACTTTACTTTCCAGAGCATTGGAGCCGAGTTTGTCGGCCTTGGTGAAGACTATTGCAAACGGCACGGCATTCTCGCCCAGCCATTGTATAAATTCCAGATCAATTTTTTGAGGTTCGTGGCGAGAGTCTACGAGTACAAACAGACAGGTCATCTGGGCTCTGTTTAATACATAATCCTTTATTATCCTGTCTATTTCTCCACGCTGTTTTTTACCACGTGCGGCATATCCGTATCCTGGCAAATCGACTATAAACCATTCACCATTGTTAATATTGAAATGGTTGATCAGTAATGTCTTACCCGGTGTCTGGCTTGTCTTGGCCAACGCTTTGCGCCTAGTCAGCATATTTATGAGCGAGCTTTTACCAACATTGCTGCGCCCGATAAATGCATATTCGGGCGCATCGGTATCGGGGCATTGCGATGCTTTTGCATTGCTCACCACATATTCGGCTTTAATGATATTCATAATTGCAAAATTAGTAAAAATCTCTGGACAAGACTAATTAAATGCTGTAAAAAGTCTTAGGAATGCCTGTTGGGAAGACTAAATTTTAACTTTCCCTAATCGCTTAAATTTTATATAATCAGCATTATTCCGCAGCTTTCCGGAACGCACTGCCGTTACGGAACTCCAGTGGCGAACAACCGGTCTTGCGCCGGAAAAAACGGCACATATACGATGCGTCCTCGAAGTTCAGCAGGTCGGCGATTTCGGAAACGGACAGCCGTGTATCGATAAGGTAACTTTTCATCTCGACAAGCAACTGCTGTTCAATCAGTGTTTTCGGCGACATGCCGTAAGCACGGCGGCACACCTTATTCAGATAATCCGGGGTTATATTCAACGCTTTCGCATAGAAAGAGACCGACCTTTCCCGGAACGCATGCTTCGTCAGCAGCGACCACAGCCGCGTAGTAATATCCCACGCCCGATCCTTATGCGCATGGATTTTCGTTTTGACAGCCTTGCCGAGTTCGGCATCGATGGCGATAAAAAGGTGGTAAATGTTGTTGTTGAGCAGAACCGAACGGTCGGGGCCGTCAAGATGCGTCAGTATCCACTCTATCTGTTCCAGCCACCCCGACACGAGGCTGCGTTGCTCCGGCGACAACCTCAATATCGGAACATGATGGAGGTAATCCCACAAGGATACGCTGGTAATTCGGTAATAGGCGGCTTCGAGCATAGGCTCGGACAAAGCAACATAACGGGCTGAAAATCCGGCAGACACCTCCGATACTGAAAAATAGACATCAGAGGTCAGAACGGCAAGGTCATTCTTGCGGAAAACCAAATTCTGCATATTCGCCGCCACGGTCGCTCTGCCGCTCGTACAGAGCAGGAACACGCATCCGTCGGTTCTGATGACACGTCCGATGCTTTTCTTCCAGTCGGTTATGCCGCTCGATTCACTTTTATATGTCGATGTATTCATACCGCAAAATTAGGCAAAATCTTACTGCTGGCAAGTCGGATGTATTGAAAAGTACCATAAGCCACCGAAAAAACACCCCTTCCGCACCGGGGAGAATATCTAAATTCGCAGCCTGTATTCAATGACATATCAGCAGATGAAAAAAGGCAGAAACTTAAATAGAGACAGGCTCGATTTTGCGAACGACAATATTGGTCCTATGTTCCGTTCGCTGTTTTTCCCGACGCTCGTCGGAATGATTTTCAATTCGGCCTTGACGGTCATCGACGGCATCTTCGTCGGTCGGGGCGTGGGAACCGAAGGCATCGCAGCGGTGAATATCGTCGCCCCGGTTTTTATGGTCATCACCGGCATCGGACTGATGTTCGGAATCGGAGCCTCGGTCATAGCGAGCATCCGGCTGTCGGAAAACAAAGTGAAAGCTGCCCGTATCATCATGACGCAGGCTTTCATCGTCGGATTATTGATTGTCGGGGTTATCGGGCTTGGAAGTTTTGTTTGCCCTCGTGGCGTCGTTCAGGCACTGGGATGCAGCCCTCTGCTTGAAGAGAATGCCGTGAGCTATCTGCTCTGGCTGTTGCCCCGCTTGTTTTTCCTGTTCGTCGAGTGCGTTGGCATGATGCTCATCCGTCTGGACGGTGCGCCGAAGTATGCCATGACGATTCAGATCGTAGCTGCGGTTGTCAATATCGTACTCGACTGGTACATGGTGTTCCCGCTGGGCTGGGGAGTGATGGGTGCGGCATTGGCCACATCGATAGCCTGCGCCGTGGGAGGAGCGATGGTCTTTGCCTATTTCTTCCGGTTCGCGGACAAACTGCGGTTCTACCCGCTGAAACGGACCCTGACCTCGCTGTTGCTGACTCTGCGCAATACCGGGTACATGGTCCGTATCGGATTCGCCACCTTCCTGACCGAACTGGCTATGAGCGTCATGATGCTCACGGGAAACTATATGTTCATCTCCATGCTCGGCGAAGAGGGTGTCGCGGCTTTCGCCATCGCCTGCTATCTCTTTCCGGTTGTTTTCTCCATCAGCAATGCCGTTGCCCAGTCGGCGCAACCGATCATCAGCTTCAACTACGGGGCGCATCTGCTTCACCGCGTCAGCCGGACGCTGCGCATATCGGTTCTTACCGCTGTGATATGCGGAGTATCGGTAACGGTCGGACTGTGGGCGGGAGCGGCGCAGGTCGCCCGCCTGTTTCTCAGTCCGCAGGAGAGTGCATATATGCTGGCGGTCGATGGTTTGCCGCTATTTGCCTTGTGCGCCGTATTCTTCGCGATCAACATCGCGTTTATCGGTTACTATCAGAGCATAGAGAAAGCTATGGTTTCCACCGTATATACGCTGTTGTGGGGCATATTGTTCCTTGTGCCGTGCTTCGTCCTGTTGCCCCGGGCATTCGGTGTCCCCGGCCTATGGCTTGCCATTCCGGCAGCGGAACTGTTGACCTGTGCCGTCATTTACATCCGATACGTCAGGCAGAAATTCGTTTTTGCAGACCCCCGGAGAAAGAAATAAAGTTATTAGATTCATTTTCGGAGCGTCCTCGGTATTGTTGAAACCGAGGACGTTCAATACTATTCCATCCCATATTTTTTTGCAAACAGATTTCGATTCACTTCTCCCCATGTAATCATGGCATCAAGGATTGGCAATAGCGATTGCCCGAGTTCTGTAATGGAATATTCCGAGCGTGGTGGAAGCTCAGAGTAAATGGTTTTAACAACAAGACCGTCATCCAGCAGTTCTTTCAGTTGTAAATCGAGCACGCGCGGTGTGGCTTCAGGTAAAGCCCTGTGCAATTCACTCGGACGCATAGCTACATTGCGAAGTTCATCCAGTATGCAAGACTTCCACTTAGAATCTATCAGGCTCATTGTTAGCCGGAGCGGACAACTCAAATCGACAGGTATTTTTCTTTCGTACATAATTGTTCATATTTACGAGGACAAAGATACGGATAACATTCCGAATGAATGGTACACCGAATAATTTTTCAGTATATGAATAATTTTTCGGTACTTGTCTGTACCAGCATTACCCTGTAACTTTGCAGACGATTAATAAAAACAATAAAAGCATTATGAGAGATTCTATTAAAGAATATGAAGCAGTACAAGCAGCTGCTATGAAGTTTGTAAAGAGCGTGGCTGAAGGCAATAGCAAATATGCACGCGAGTTATTTACCGATGATGCTGTGCTGTTCGGTTTTCTCGATGGAGAACCGGAACGCGGTTCCATCGAACAGTTTTACCACAACGTGGACACTGTCAGTGGAGGTGAGGCATTTAAGGCACGTGTTGATGTGGTGGCGGTGGAAGAAACACTGGCAGTTGTTCGTGTTCTTGAAGAGGGCTGGGGGAATCGTATTGATTTCACGGACTATCTGCTTCTGCTGAAAATTGGCGGTGAATGGAAATGTGTAGCCAA
>CAJTQU010000023.1 GCA_910578665.1 uncultured Muribaculaceae bacterium | reverse complement strand
TTCATTCATAATCTCAAACCCTCTGACCCGTCAATATTTTTCAGGACGCCACAAAAGGTTCCAATACTCACAAAGTTTGCAGATTAGATGAATATTATCTAACTTTGCCAAAATTTTTGAGCTTACCTTATGACCGACAGACAACTAGGCAATACCGGCCAGACATCCCAGACACCCGAAAACGCGCGACACGGCGCCGTGCCGCCGCCACTGCCAAAACAAGACACAAAACCAACTACCAAGTCCAAGATACCACTGACAGCCGGCATACTTACCGGCATACTGGTTCTGGCAGCCATGACAGCAGCATATTTCCTGCTGGGAGACAACGGAAAAGCTGCTAAGGACGCATATGCAGAAAAAGAAAGACAGCTTGCCGAACAGGCCAGGATTGAGAAAGAGCGGCAAAAGGCACTGCAAGACTCGCTGGAACGCAATTTTGTATCGCCTGACCTGGCATTATTCGAACTGCACGGACCTGTAAAAAGCATGAAAAGCACCACCCACGGCTATACCGGCGATTTATTAGGCCGGCTGTTTTCAGGCACAACCATAGAATTTGACCGCAAAGGGCTGTGGACCAACCGCGAAGTACAGCTGCCGGACATGGAATCGGCATCATACCGTCTGCGGCAGCAAGGCGGATACATCACCGGAATCGACATATATCCCTCTTACAGCACGACCGAGGCCGATGACCGCCTGCTGCTCTCCTGGGACAGCGGCCGCGTCATAATGATAGAAGAAGAGGGATACGAATGGTACGGACGGGAACGCTACAGATATGACGGAGAACACATGACGTCATTCGATTTCAACGGAGGAGCCGAAGACTGCACTACAGAGAGCCAGGCATCAGTCTCCTATGATTCTTTCGACGATTACGGCAACTGGACATCGCGCACTTTCACAGTAAGCAGCACCCGGCGGTGCGGTGGTGACGAATATAACGCGCTGACAGGCCAGACCATACCGTCACATTCCGAAAAGAGCGAAACCACCACACGCCAGATACGCCGTATAACATACTGGGATAAAGAGTACTGACACAGCTTACCAGGAACCGGTAGAGCCGCCGCCGCCGAATGAGCCGCCGCCAAACGAACCTCCGGAGAACCCGCCGCCACCTCCTCCGCGGCCGCCGATACCGCCTATGATGACAGGAGCCGCCACCTGGGCCGGAATACTGTAGCGCTGCTCGACACGCTTATGACAATTCATACACTCATAGACTTTCACCCCTACACCTTTGCTGGCCGCAGTGGGACGTTTCTCTATGCGGTCATACAGCAGGCGCATGGCATGCGTGCCGCAATGCGGACACTTGGTGTAGTCCGTGTTACGTTCCGGAAACGGGAAAATCTCGGTAGAGCCGCACTTTGGGCACAGCCACACATCATAGTCCACCGTTTTCAGCCTCTCTTCCAGGTCCTGCGCCGGTGTCAGAAAGTAATTGTCTCTTTCCTCGTCTACCTTCTCCATCTGCGTGCCGCACACATCACACTTGCGCGGCTGGTTGCGGTATCGGTGCAGCATCGAACGCCTTATCAGCATGGCAGGCAGGCCCAGGCCCAGTGACAGAAGTGTCAAAACCAGTCCCGTGGCTGCCGACGAATCATTGTGCAGTATCAGGGCCTTTTGAAAACTGTCTTTCCCCCTGAGTTTGGCCAGAAGAGATAACAGCATGGCATAAGACAGCACCGTGGCTATAATCGGTATCACCAGCAGCAGCCATAAAGCATCATCACCCAAAGGCGAACGCATGCTGTTTTGCTGCGTAGAACGTATCTCGGCTGCCGCCTCAGGGTCAGTGAGCACCTTGTCGAGAGTTCCGGCCAAAGCCAGCACGGCCCCGTCCACATCACCATTTTTCATGCGCGGTATTATCACCTCGTCTATAATACGCGCACAGGCCACGTCGGTCAGAATACCTTCAAGACCCTGGCCCGGATGCATACGCACCTTGCGGCCGCCCATATCAAAAAGCACCACAAGGCCGTTATCCTTGTCACTCTTGCCAACACCCCAGTCCGAGGCCAGCCGCTGCGTGAAATCAAATATGTCGGCTTCGCCTATCGACGGGAGCAATACCACGGCTATCTCGGCCGAGGTACTGTCACACAAAGCCTTGAGACTGGCATCGGCCTGCGACCTCGCGGCCGGAGACATGATATTGTCCGGGTCGCTCACATAGCGGCGCGCGTCTTTCAGATGCACGTTAGGCACATCCTCCGGCCTATATTCCCTCTGGCCCCACGCGGCCACGCAGAGGCATACCAGGGCTATAATACTGATTATACGCTTCATATCTAATATTTTCGTTTCTACATTTTATAAAAACTCCGGCATTATACAGCCGGCAGACTTGACCCCTCAAGCTTGCGGAACAGATCCAGCGCATAAACATCGGTCATAGCGCTCACATGGTCCAGCACGCTCTGTATACGGCCGTACAGCGTAGGTGCCGCCGTATCATACTGCACAGGCACCTTGTGCAGCAAAAGACGCGAGGCATAGGCTTCGGGATGGAGCACGGCTTCGATCAGACGTTGCAACAGATAATTGATTATCCTGTGTCCGCCCAGCTCCACATCCACCACCTCGGGCGCGCAATATATACGCGAGTAAGCAATATCCGAACACTCGGCATAAGCCTTGCGCACAGTCTCGCCAGCCATATTACCGATAAGGCTGCCACGGAGAGTGCCGGCCAATATTTCCTGCTCATGCGCCAGAAAAGCCCCGGCACATTCGTCAGTCAGAGCGCCTATAGACGTAGAACGCAGATAGGCCACCTTTTCATTCGGATCAGCCACGCGCTCCAACGTCCTCTCTACCTGGCTGCGGCGCTCGCCGGATACAAACCCGAGCAACAGCCCCACAGTTTCGTCATGCGACAGTATCTTGAGCTTGTGGGCATCCTCTATGTCCATCAGCTGGTAACAAATATCGTCGGCCGCCTCCACTATATAAACTAACGGATGGCGCATGAAAGTTGTTCCCTCCGCATCCAGCGCCGGTATACCCAGCTCAGAGGCCACACGGCGGTAAGTGTCAAGTTCCGAAGTAAAAAAACCAAACTTGCCCTTACTTCCGGCTCGTGTGGAGACATACGGATATTTGACTATCGAAGCTAGGGCCGAATAAGTCATGGAAAAGCCGCCTGGACGCCTTCCGGCAAACTGGTGTGTGAGCAGGCGCAGAGAATTCGCATTACCCTCGAAATGTGTAAGGTCGGCCCATTCCGCCTCGCTAAGACTGGACTGCAGCACCCTGCCCTCCCTTTCGCTGAAAAACGTAGATATGGCTTTCTCGCCCGAATGTCCGAAAGGAGGATTGCCCAAATCATGGCACAGACATGCCGTAGCCGTTATGTCCCCCAAATGATGGAAAAGCTTATGCCAGGATTCCGACTTATACCGGCTGCGCAGCACATCGGCCGCGACATTGGCCATAGACCTACCCACTGATGACACCTCCAGACTGTGTGTCAACCTGTTATGCACGAATATGCTGCCAGGCAACGGAAACACCTGGGTCTTGTTCTGCATACGCCGGAACGGCGAAGAGAATATCATGCGGTCATAATCACGCTGGAAATCGGAGCGCGAATGCACCCGGGGGTCATGATATTGCTCCAGTCCGAGACGCTTGCTCGAAACCAGACGGGGCCAGCTCATAGGGGAGGCATTGCCAAAGGTATCCATATCGCTATCATTACTTCTCCTGCAAAGTTAATAAAAAAGCTTTAAGAGCACTCATAATTCTCTAAACAAATTAAACGCTTTATATATCATTCGCCTTATGGAGATTCGTAATATGTAGCTCATTCGCGCAGGCGGATGGTGATGACCAGGCTATCCCCGTCTCTGCGGAGGCCGTAGCTGCCGATGTCGCGCTTCCCAAGCTTCCAGAAGTCGCAAGCGACGGGGACGCCTACGGACGAATAAACCTCGTAGATGACACGGTCCGGGTCAAGGCCCATCTTTACCATGTACCGAGAAGCGTGGCGGTTGACCTCCCTGAAGCCGTTGCCGGATCCGCGTGTCTCGAAACTGTCGATGACATATTGCTCGTAGCCGTCCTCCAGAACCGGGGACGGAACGGACTTGCGCAATGCCGTGTTACAAAAACGGTCCGCAAGCTGGGGGACACGGACCCATAGGGTGTCGGGACGGATACGGCATAAGACAGACGAAGCGTCCGACATGTCCGCGGACTTACAGCGTACCGGGAGAACCAGGCCGTCTGCCGCAACAAGTTCGCGCGAGCCGCCATAGTCCTCGCGGTATATACCTGTGGCGTAGGAACGCGCCGGGACAACTAGCGGACGGCCGTCTAATTCCCAACTATCGTTATACCAATAACCATCACTTGTACTTTCCCATTTTGAAATTTTATAATATTCTCCATACGGGTCACAATTGACAAGCGACCTTCCCTTACGATTCCGATCATTATCTATTATCCATCCGAATGGCGTATACATAAGGGAGTTGATATATTTCAGCATCACGGACGGTGATGTCTTGAACGTGCTGCAAAGCATCCTGCCGAACAGCGCCGCCTTGTCCGGAGGAATACTGCCAGCAAGAGCGAAGCCGCGCTCGCTTCCTGCCACAACTGACCCACCGCTGAGAAGACGGTCCATAAATCTGTTTAAAAACGTAGAATCAGCGTAATTGCCGGGAACAGGGAAATTACGCGCTACGAGATACGACGCGGTGTCGGTGTCTGCCGGGCCCGGCGCGTGACCGTCTGCCTCCGGACCGCAGTGTAGCCAGACTGCGGTGCCGTCTCGGTAGAGAACGAACATGTTGCCGCGATCAAGGGCTAGAAACTCGCTTATCCCCTGGGGAAGATGGCTCTCGTACCACATCGGGGCCGAGGACGGGGACCGTGGGTCGGTATCACGACGCCACTCCTTAAATCGGAAACGGTAGCTGCCGCCAAGGTCTGTCAGAGAAAAATAACTGTTCGAAACTCCGGTAACCGGTACCCTGTCCAAACGGGGATTGTCATTCAGACGGCAGCTAAAGAGCATTCTCCTGTCCAGACGCGGCATACTCCTTTTAACCATAGAGTCCATAATCTGCTTATGCTGGGGTATGTTCTTGTAGAAATCATCCGTCTTATAATCATACTTGTAATTCTTCGTATACTGACCGTCTGTATATAGCAGCGTTTCATACCAGCTTTTCACCGATTTATTAAGAAGTCCGCCAAAATGGACCTTTTCCTCACTCAATGTATCTGGTGACAAAGAAGCTGCTATTCCGGACCAGAGAGCTCTCCCCTCGTTCTCATGGCTCAAATAAATATAACCGTCTTCAGTCCTCCTGTATTTCTGTACCAACTCCACTCCATTGTCTATTACCGTCCATATGCCGCAGTCAAGATTAGCCGGCTTTACTGACACATAGCTGCTGTCAGGATTGAGAAGTATTAATGGGTCAACAATACTAAAAAAGCCTCTTGACGTGTACAGGCCTGCCAGATCGGGGGTTGACGGCTCGCGCATGCAGCCGACCAGAAGCAAGGCGGACAACGCGCCTGCGACAAGCGCTATTATAAATTTATTGTTCATAACTGTATGTTTGTGGCTGATATGCCGGGTGTCTATTATTTTTCACGCAGGCGGATGGTGATGACCAGGCTATCCCCGTCTCTGCGGAGGCCGTAGCTGCCGATGTCGTGCTTCCCAAGCTTCCAGAAGTCGCAAGCGACGGGGACGCCTACAGACGAATAAACCTCGTAGATGACACGGTCCGGGTCAAGGCCCATTTTTACCATGTACCGCGAAGCGTGGCGGTTGACCTCCATGAAGCCGTTGCCGGATCCGCGTGTCTCGAAACTGTCGATGACATATTGCTCGTAGTCATAACCAAGATCGGGAACGGAGGCGGAACGGCGCAATGCCGTGTTGCAAAAACGGTCCGCAAGCTGGGGGACACGGCACCATAGTGTGTCGGGACGGACATGGAATAAGACAGAAGAGACATCTGACATGTCCGCGGACTTACCGCGTACCGGAAGAACCAGGCCGTCTGCCGCAACAAGTTCGCGCAATCCGGTATAATCCTTACGGTATATACCCGTGGCGTGGGGACGCGCCGGGATAACTAACGGACAGCCGTTTAGCTTCCAATCTTTATTATACCAATAACGGTTGCCGTAGGATGCCCAATAGTCAATATAGGTATGTTTATTAAGTCCATCTATTTCCCCGTTACAATTGCGAAGTATATGAGCATATTCGGGAACCCGACCCTGGACACGATCTATTATATATTCACTCGGGGTGTACATAAGAGAGTTGTTATATTTCAGCATCACGGACGGCGATGTCTTGAACGTGCTGCAAAGCATCCTGCCGAACAGCGCCGCCTTGTCCGGAGGAATACTGCCGGCAAGAGCGAAGCCGCGCTCGCTTCCTGACACAACTGACCCACCGCTGAGAAGACGGTCCCTGATAACGTCCAGAAGAGCCGACGCCTCGGCATCTCCGGCTACAGGGAAATTACGTGCTACGAGATACGACGCGGTGTCTGCCGGGCCCGGAGCGTGACCCTCTGCCTCCGGACCGCAGTGAAGCCAGACCGCCGTGCCGTCTCGGTAGAGGACGAACATGTTACCGCGATCAAGGGCTAGAAACTCGCTTATCCCCAGGGGAAGATGGCTCTCGTACCACATCGGGGCCGAGGACGGGGACCGAGGGTCGGTATCACGACGCCACTCCTTAAATCGGAAACAATAGCTGCCGCCAAGGTCTGCCAGGGTAAAATGGCTGCTCGAAACTCCGGTCACAGGTACCCTGTCCAAACGGATATGGTCGTCCAGGCGGCAGCTGAAAAGAACGGCTCGTTCAGGACGCGGCATGAATTTCTCTAAAAGACCGGCCATTACCTTCTTATGCTGGCGGACGTTCTTGTAGAAATGCTCCGTCTTGTAGTCATACTTGTAATTCTTCGATGAACGCCCGTCTGTATATAGCAGTGTTTCATACCAGCTTTTCACCGGTTCATCAAAAAGCAACCCTACAAAAAACACCTTTTCCTCATAGGCCGTATCGGGCAATGCGGTTGTTATGTTACTCCAATAGGGTACGTATTTATGGTAAAACAAAGAAATATAGCCGCCTTCACTCATCGAGTATTTATGTTCCAACTCCGCTTCACCGTCTATTAACGTCCATATGCCGCAGTCAAGTCCTTTCGTATATACTGACACATAGCTGCTGTCTGGTTTGAGAAGTACTAAGGGGTCAACAAAATTAGCATAGCCTCTTGATGTGTACAGGCCTGCCAGATCGGGGGTTGACGGCTCGCGCATGCAGCCGACCAGAAGCAAGGCGGACAACGCGCCTGCGACAAGCGCTATTATAAATTTATTGTTCATAACTGTATTATTTAAGGATTATTCACCATTTTTGTATTTTCATTTTGCTGTTCTATTGTTTTTTGAGTTTTTTTCTTTTCCCTATAGGGAATATATAACTGGTTATTATACCTAAAAACCATCTGATGTACATCAGCCCAGCCTGTAAAGATATTTTTAATATTTTGCTCTGTCATAGGCAAACTAGGATCCCATTTTTCTTTTATATATGTCTCAACGCTTTTGAACATCGGTGACAGATTGGAATACAGTTCGTCTTTCTTGAGTCCTTCCAGAGTAACTTGCCTCCCTCCAAACGCAACTCCCATATTATATGCCTCAAGTTCGTCTGTCAGATCATGGAGAAATCCAAACTCGTTATCTACTGGCTTTTGCCATCCATCTTTATCATAACTAAAAGAGATTTTACCCGTTTCAAACTGGTACATATGTACTAACTCATGTGCGATCAACGCGACCGGATTATTATTTTCAACTGATAAATACAGAACTATACGATGTTCATTTTTATCTTTATTATAATTATATTTCGTAGCTGCCATATTTGATCTCAAAGTGGAATCATATTCAAAGTCATATATCTGACTTGACTCATTCAATACATCAAACATAGACTTTACCTGTATCATTAAATTTAAATTGACCTTTAAATGATAAAATACACCGGCCAAAAGAAACAAGGGATCAATTGCTTTCTTAAGTTCATCTGTAATTATCATACCGGTGGGGTCGGTGAACATCACCGGATTTCCGGCACAGTACAAATAGGAAGAGAGGGCTGGATAATCACCTGACAACGGGTCGGGAGAGGTGAAGAGACCCAGGTGAGGGTCATACTGGCGAGCGTGGAAGTCGTAGTGCATGAGGCCATCCCCACGCTCCAGCTCCTTGCCGCTGTAAAGGTAGCGCTCTTCCCCCTGCCAGTCTGCAAACGGCAGCCCGTAGGGATAGTAGGCCGTCAGGTTGCGGTAAAGCAGCGACTTGCGCGAAAGCTGCGTGGAAAGGACCTCGTCGCCCTGTGTCCACGTGGCACGGGTGTTACCCTGGTAGTCGCGTATCACGGCCGTGTGCCTGCCGCTTCCGTCACTCCAGCCGCATTCGTGGAAGACACGTTCAAGACTTCCGTCTGTGTACACGCACGGGCCCACGTAGTCACGGCGTGAGTGTTCTTCAAAAACAATCTCGGTACGCATCACGCCGTACGGCGTTTCAGGGGCTATGGCCACGAGTTTGTCCACCCCCTGCCTCCGGGCTAGCAGAGTACCGTCTGACAGATAAGTGTAATAGGTGCGCGTTTTGCCGTGGCTCATGGCGGAGGGCAGGCCCAGATCGTTATAAGAGACCGAGCTGACATCTTTGTTCCGGTCGGAGGTCATGCGTCCGAGAAGGTCGTAGGTATATTCGATATCCTTGTCGGCGCCGTCGGTAAAGTCTGTCGATCCCGACATGTCGGGATCGGTGCCGGAGTCGGTGACTTTGGAGAGGCGTCCGTCGGTATATGCGAGCGACAGATCATCGGTGGTGCCGTAGGAATATTCGAAGCGGTAGCGGCGCGGTGACGGGCTGGAGACGCTCTCTCCCGTTATCCCTTTGCGGATGATGCGCAAAGGATTGCCGTCGGCATCATAAGTGTACGAGGCGGAATAGTCGGGGGAGGCGTGGAGGTCGGCGTCAAAGCTTATGCCGCGCGAGGGGGTAACGCGCGATGCCTCGGTGTAGGCAGCACGGGTAAGGCGGCCGCCCTGGTAGGTATAGTCATAGGCTGCCTCGAGTTCGCGCGACAGGGCCGCGTTGGAGGAATTTGCGACTGCGCACAGCCGGAACTCCTGGCCGCTGATGCTCCCGTTAAGGTAGCCGGCAGCACCGCCGGGACGGGTTTCGCGATAGAGTGTCTGGCTGAATGCCGGGCTGGTTATCCGCTCTAGTTCGCCCTCGGGGGTACGCCCGTAGGACACGGGCACGCGGCCGTCTATCATCGCTGTGGACGCCAGGCGGCCCAGAGCGTCATAGCCGTTGGTAGTGGTAACGACCCAGGCACCGCCGTCGACACGTGTTCTGACCGACAGTGGCTGCAACAACCCCGTATAGCTGTATTCGCGCTCTTCGACACGCCTGGTGCCGCCGGCAGAGGTGTGGATATAGACGCTGTATTCGGGACGGCCGTCAAACGTCAGACGGAATGATTCGGTATCTGTGCCTCCAAGATGGTTTGTGCAGCGCTGCTGGACCAGACGTCCGCGGCTGTCGTAATAGTAGGCGGTGACAAGCATTAGGCTGTCGCCATACTCCCCTATCACACGCCGGACACTGCCTGTGCGGTGCCCCGCGGTCTTGAAAAAGCTGCCCTGTATGTCACCCCGGTCGGAACAGCCGTTGACCGTAAGGAAACCCAGCGAGTCGGCAGCCTCGGGAAAACGGGACAGGAAGCGGTAATCGTCGTAATATTCCAGACTGAGCACGCCGTCAGGATTCTGGATGGCGCGCGTCTTCGCATAGCCGAAAAGTATGCCTGAGGCACTGTCGCTGTAAGATGTCCTGTTAGAGGAGTGGGTGCCGCATACCGATTCGTAAGTGCCGCTGCCGTCAAGCTCCATAAGGCCTCGGCAGACTTCGCGGCCGCAACCGTCATACAAAGTGTAGAGCATCTTGCCTCCGGCAGCCTGGACAGCGTCCTGGCTGAAAGAAAGGTTGCCCGAAGGAGTTGCCGCCATGCGCCGGATACCGCCCGGAGTGACGGTAGTGACACAGCGTCCCCACTCGTCATACGCGTATTGGTGGCAGCGTTGTTTTATCGACGGAGAATCCAGGGAGTGCTCTCCCCCGGAAGAGAGAAGCGCAGACACTGACGGGGGCATGGCCAGTATGAGCTGTCCTTTGGTATCGTAGACAAAATATGTGTCGGCAGCGGTGCCTCCGTACGGAATCTGCCGGCTAAGTATTGTCTGGCCGCGCCCGTCGGCAAACGAAACCGCGCGGTTGCCGTCTTCATCCGTGACCTCTGTCACTCTCAGCTCGCCAGACGGATATGTGCCGGAAAACTTCACCTTGCCGCCGGACATGACCGCTTTACGGCAGGAATAAAGGCCGGATGCCTGGTTGAACCTGTAGGTAGTCGCGACGCCGCCCGGAGCCTCGTGGCGTACACGGCCGGCGCCCCTTGTCTCTGTCAGGCGTCCCGGGGGCGAGGCCTCGTAACTGTGTATGCTGAATGCATGGGGACCGGAACCCTCGCAGGACCTCAGTTCTGCCAAAGGGACGAAGCCGCCGTCGTTATCTCCTGCGGCGGCCGGCAGCCACTGTCTTATAACACGGCCCCGGGAATCGTACTCGGTATAATTTGCCGTGCTTACAGGAGACCCCGAAGTGTGGCTCACGGTCTGGACCGCCCGGCCCAGGCCGTCGTAATAAATGCTCTTGCACAGTGGGCGGCCCAGGCTCTCATCGCGGACAGCGGTATGGTAGACACGCTCCCTGACCAGGTTAAGCGTGTCAGCCGCCGCCAGAGGCCGCGAAGACAGCGCGAGGCATACAAACAGAAGAAACGGTATTGCGATATGTCTTGTCATTGTAGGCATAGGAAACAAATTTAGTGTGTGGAAGAATAGCGGTATTCATAGCTCTTAAGCAGGTAACCGTCACCATCTCTTACTGATGACAGACGGCCGAAAGCATCATAGTCGTAGACTAGGCATGTGCCATCCGGACTTAAGCACTCGGTCATGCCTGTGCCAGGATTATATTTATAGATTGTGACCAGCGATCCGGGCAATGCTGGCTGCAGACGGGACAGCTTGCCATAGTCCGGTATGCGTGTGGCAGCAAAACTGTCCAGGTCGCCTATCACGGCGCTTACCTCATCGACAGTCGCATTGTTTATGGCCGCCACGATATAGTTATGAGCGTATCCCCAGACGTATACCGTCTGCCCGCTATTTCCGGACAGGCTGCTGGAAACCGGGGTATAATATTTGCCATAGCTATACGAAGTGGTCAGCGGAACTGACGAGACCCCCTTGGCATATCTGACTTCGGAGGGGGCGACCAGATTATCGGCCGTATAGACATTTTCAGTCCTGTCGGTAACAATCCATGCGTCATCCTCGTAACGACGGTGGCTTTCGACTATCACATTGCCCAGAATGAAATTATCAACCATCTTTTTGCTGACTGCCGATGTCTCATATTGGTCAAAGGGATAAGTGTAGTCCACAGCCGTACGGTATTTACCATTGGTTGTCTGTTCGACCCTTTTCAATATATTGTAATTCTTGTTGTAAGACATGGTGCTCACCGTGACATGCTCCGCGCCATAATCGTCATATTCCGTCACAGTCTCACGTGACGGTATGCGCTGGTCCAGCAGTACGCAATATCTGTAGTTATCCAAATACTGGATTCCCTCGTTGATGGTGTATATTTGCTTGTAATTGAGCACCGATATTCGGTTAATCTCCTTATATTCATATTCCGTATTTTTAACTAACCGGCCGTCAGACGCGTAATCCTTACGCCATAAAAGGCTGCCGCGTCTGAAAGCATATGAGTTATACGGGAAGAATAATTTAATACCTGCCGTCATGACCAAGCCAGGTATATCGTTGCATCCCGGATCGCTATATGCAGAAAAACGATACACTGACATCGAACCGTCCGGATAAACCTCTGAGACGCACGTATAGCCCACGTGCGATCCGTCGCCGTTAATGCCTACGCCGTGGACAGATTGCGTAGTATATATCTTAGACTTTGCTATAGTCATGTAAGTAGCCGTATTGTCTGTGCCGAACTTATATATGGCATCGGTCAGCAGAATACCGGTTGACTTGGTATTCCGGCCCTGCGAGGCATCATAATACTTATATGATTTCACAAGTTTTTCCGGAGCGCCGGGGATACCGTCGCCCGCATAAATTTCTTTGACACGCAGCCCTCCTGCTATGGATTCGTAATTTAACGCTATGGTCGACGTCCTGTTGGCGTTGACTTTTTCGGTGTATTTATGCGGCTCGTAAACCAACCGGGTGTAACCGCCTGTGGGATAATGCACCTTGGTCAGTGTGCCATACATGGCATACTGCGGATCAGGATTGCGTGCAGACGTATATACCCCTATGTCCTCAAGCCAGATATGTCTCTGGCTGGTCACCTGGCCGTTGTAGGGATGGACCAGTTCAGACGCTATGCCTGTCTCGGCATAGAACCCCCAATGGTCGATATTGTAGCTGCAATATTCAGGCAGCTTGTCCATATTGTCGTATTCGAATCTATAGGCAGGCCCGCTATCCTCGCTTACCGACAATAATGCAAGGCGTTCTTTTCCTTTGCGGGCCGGATCGTCGTCATTATATGTAAATTTAAACTGTCTCAATATCTCTCCCCGGTCTGTCTTGACTTTTATATTGGTGAGTTTGTACCATTCGAGCGCATCGAGACATGCCAGAAAGCCGATGTGGTTTACATTCCTTGTCCCGTCGGCATTATAGTTCTGCAGATACACGAGTTTATGATAGTCATGGGCACCCAGGGGATTATAATGGTCCGAGCATGCTCGTTTAAGCGGATACTCCAGCTCGTCGGTCGGCGCTATCTCAAACTCTATGATGCCATTCACACCCAAATCGATTGATGACAGATATGACGGGGAGACAAGCGAGCCATGCACGAAGTCCCTGCCTTTAAAATATGTCTTACCGTCTAACAGATGACCGTTGTAGAACATAGACACGCCGGGAGTCTCTCCTAAATATTTGACAAACACGTCTAACGACTCCGAAATGCCCATCTCGGCTACAAACGCTTTCTTTTGGTAGTTAAATTTAACTATACGTCCGTCGGCATAGCGTATTCTGGTCAGATGCCATGCCGTGGCCGCGATTTCTTCCGTATCCTGCGAAAAGAAGCCCACAGAATACTCTATAGCCTCCGGATGGTCACGTCCGCCGAATTCATAGACATTTCCTGCCGCGTCAATTAGTTTAAAGTTGTTAATCGAATGCGAACGCGCACGGCGATATTCGTAACTCCAGCTGTCGGCCACATTGTCGGCAAACACCCGGTCAAAATTAGAACTATCGGTAATATCCAAAATGACCTTTACATACTGGTTGCTGCTCACTATCCAGCCCCTGTCGTGCGTATAATAAAATTTACCGCTGAGGCCCATGACATTAAATATATACTCATCTGATTCCCTGTCATCGACACCGGCTTTGGAGGAATACGAATCAAATACCTCCTCTATGTCCAAATTCATCCATGGCGGCACGCCGTTATCCTGATATGCGTTTGTATTATACTCCGTGCCGTTGCCTATTTCGTAGAACCAGCCCAAACAGCGTTTATACAGCCACGAATCCATATAATGATAATCTGTGACATTGTAATGGTCCGACTCATCAGGCCGCCCGTGAACGACCCTCATAATGCTGCCGCCAGCATGCAGCGTCCATCCGAGACCTACCCAGCCGGGATGGCGGTCGGGCTGCACCCCTCCGCCATGGTATGACAATGAGACAGGTATGCTGTGTCCGCCCGACGAGCCTGTGTATAAAGGCACCGTTATCGAGGGAATGCCTGTGTGCAGTGACACAGGCACATCGCCGTATTCGCCGAGCGAGGCCATATTGGGGCTGAGCAGGTAATTATCCATCACCGGCATCTGTGCGTGAAGCAAATATGACATGCCAATGAAAACAATTGATAAAATATGTCTGACGTAATTATTCATATTGACTGGGGTTTAGAGGCTGTTAAAAATTTATTGTCTTTTGGTGAATTTAAGCGGCAAACGGTAGTCGCCCATTACGAGCAATAATGCATATTCACCTTTCTCCAGCGAGAAGCAGTCAATACTTATTTTATTCCTGCCTTCTGATACCGCATGCCGGGGGATGTACAGGCACGTTATGCCCACAGTATTACTCACGACAAGTTCGCAAGACGTTTCGGAACCGGCATAATCAAATTCTATCACCAGGTTGTCTCCCGACATCTGCACTCCGGCATTATCAATATTTCCTTCCGGAACGGTTTTGATGCAATACGGATACTTCTCCGCGCTGTCAGAATAAATCTGCTGCCTCAGCAGCTCATTGTCAGGATCATTACGCACCCCGTACTCCTGGGAATGCCGGGAAACGCTATATGCCTGCCTCTCTATCAACGTATTGCCATTGTCTTCGCAAGCAAGTTTCTCATATACATATAGCAAAGGATAACGGTATCCTCTGGCATACCATTCATACTGTCTGTACAAAATCTCCGGCTTGACGTCAGCAGGCAGCTGGCCAACCTTAAGGGCGGCCCCCATACGGACATTGGAATAATAATCCGAACGCACCCTGATTACATCGCGCACTGTGTCACCGTCAGGCAAAATGAGTGTGCCGCAGCCGTCGGCAAAGACATGTGCCCTGCCGGATGTGACAACAGCCCTGTCTGTCGCATAACGCCCTTTAAAACAATAATCTGACTTGCAGGAATCACCATATGCCAACGGGTAGCTCAATTTTATAGCCGGAAGTGAATCCGCCATGTTAATCAGACGGTTCTCAAAACCTGTCCACAACAGGGTGTCGCCGGATACGCGGTAGTCCGTGCGGTGACAGTCCAGAATTATCCCAATCCGGTTTTCCCCACGCAGCACTACTCTCATTTGCCCGATGCCAGAAATGACACCGGAAGCTGAGAAATCCCAAAGCACATTCCGGCCGTGCTGGCCGTGTGTCATAACTTCGATGTTCTGTATATCAAAGTTATCACCCACACGCG
Organism: uncultured Muribaculaceae bacterium; assembly: GCA_910578665.1. Classification (GTDB taxonomy): domain Bacteria; phylum Bacteroidota; class Bacteroidia; order Bacteroidales; family Muribaculaceae; genus Lepagella. The sequence goes on along the minus strand of CAJTQU010000023.1, from coordinate 16,309 downwards.
GCATATTAGTCAGTTTGTCTATTTGCCAGCTAGAAGCGGCATCAAGCCCTAAAAAGCCCGTAATAACAACAATTAGAAAGAGAGGAGTTCGTTTAAGCATAGGTTTGAGAGATTTAAGGGTGACACTTAGGTTAGCTGCTTGGATACACACAGATATTCCACGAGCAAATATACATATTATAAATGATTTTTACAACTTTTTTAATAAAAATATCTTTCCATGTATTCTCAATGGGCAGCTGTCCTGCCGGCATAAGGACAATAACGTGAACCGGAACACGTTATACAGTTGATGAGAACTGTTTTTTGCTTTTCTTTTAGCCGGTCTTACGGAGGCCTACGCACTTTACACCGGTGGATGGCTGTGGCGGCCCTCCTGTTGTGCTGCGTCATGCCTGCGGCGGCACAGCGCAATGATTTCGTCGGCAACCGCCTGTACGCAGACCAAAAACGGCTTCACCTCGGGTTCTCGGTAGGTGCCCATTTCCAGGACTTGAAATTCACACACAACGGGCACACCACGCCCGAGGGGGAAAACTGGTATGCCGAGGTGCCGGCCTACAGCCCGGGGTTCTGTGTCAACGTTCTGGCCGACCTGCGGCTGCACAAGCATTTCAACCTGCGCCTGAGCCCCGGCATGTATTTCGGCAACAAGACGGTGCATTTTCGCGAGCCGAAGCTGGACATGGTGCAGACACAGGATGTAAAAAGCGCTTATGTCGTAGTGCCGCTCGACCTTAAGATATCGGGCGACCGCTACATGAATTCCAGGCCATATGTCACTCTCGGCGTAATGGGCAGTCTGGATGTCAGCAAAAAAAGAAGCGATTTCCTCCAGTTCAACACAATGGATGCCTATCTGACGCTGGGACTGGGCTGCGACCTTTACCTGCCGTTTTTCAAGCTTAATCCCGAAATCAAGTTCTGCTTCGGACTGACCGACGTGCTGAGGCATGACCGGCCCGACCTTGTTGACGATCCTGCCACCATAAAGATGACAGAATCGCTCAAGAAAGTGAAAAACAATATGATCGTGCTAACATTTTATTTTGAATAACCTACGGGGAAACGATGTCGCATATAAGACGGATACTGACTATTATCTCATTGCTCGCGGCTGCGTGCGCGGCGCGCGGACAGAATGCCGAAGCACTCTTCGCGCATTACTGGGCCATGCCTACGGTATACAACCCCGCCGCCACCGGGTCCACTGATTTCATCCGCATACGCGGCGGTGCCCGGCTGCAATGGCTGGGTATACACAACGCGCCCAAAAGTTTCACGGGAGCAGCGGATATGCCTGTTAGGATAGGAAAACAGCGTATCGGCGTGGGTGTTACGGCCATGCAGGAGGGCCTCGGCCTCTTCTCAAACCTGAATCTGGGCGTGCAGGCATCCTACAAGCTGAAATTGGGCAAAGGCATCCTAAGCATCGGCGTGCAAGGCGGATATTACAATTCCACGTTCAAAGGCAGCGAAGTGGAGCTTCCGGACGATGACGACTTTCACGAGGGAAGCGACGAAGCCATACCCACACAAGACCTGGCAGGAAACAGCATGGATGTGTCCGCCGGCCTATGGTACGAGCATCCGGCATTCTATGTCGGTATCTCTGGACTGCACCTGACAGACCCGGTGGTGAGAATGTCGCTCGAAGGCTCTGAAAGCACCGAAACACAGGAATATGAGACGAAGCTGTCACGCACGCTATATTTTACGGCAGGGAGCAATATTCAGATAAAAAACACGTTATTTGAATTGCAACCCAGCGTGATCGCGGCAACAGACCTACACGACTTCACAGGCCAGGTCGACCTGCGTGCCAGATACAACAGGTTCCTCAGCCTCGGTGTGGGATACCGCTACCAGGCAGGCATAAGCGTAAGCCTAGGCGCCGAGTACAAGAATTTCTTCCTCGGCTATAGTTACGAATATCCACTGTCGGCCATAGCCAAAGCTTCGTCGGGCAGCCATGAGATAGTGGCCGGCTACCAGCTGAAACTGGATTTTTCGCAAAAAAACAAAAACCGGCACCGCTCTATACGCATCATGTAGACAACGGCGGCAGATATAAATAATACGATATAACAAGCTAACAATCGACACGATATATGAAAAAGAAACTGTTGACATATTACCGCGGCCTGACAGGCACCGGACGAATGGTCCTGATAACGGCCGTCGCGGTTCTGGCCAGCGTCCTGACAGTCTCTTGCGCCTCTTCACGGGGCAGCTCCTACGGAGGCGAGGTGACAGGCGTGGGCGGCACATCGTTCAGCGAACCCACACCCTACGGCATGGTGCTCGTAGACAGGGGCGCGTGGAAGATGGGCGCGGCCAAAGACGACAGCGTATGGGGCATCAAGGCCGATCCGCGCGGCGTGAGCGTAGATGCGTTCTGGATGGATGAGACCGAGGTGACCAACAGCAAGTACAAGCAGTTCGTGTTCTGGGTGCGTGACTCAATCATCCGCGAACGCCTGGCAGACCCTGCCTACGGAGGCAACGAGGACTTTAAAATAGAGGAAGACCGCGACGGCAACCCGGTAAAACCGCATCTGAACTGGAACAAAAACATACCCTGGCGCAATGCCAATGAAGATGAGCAGCGCGCCATAGAGAGCGTGTACCGCACCAATCCCATCACAGGACGCCGCGAACTGGACCCCACGCAGCTAAACTACCGCTACGAGATATATAACCACACGGCCGCGGCACAGCGCAAGCACCGCCTGGACCCAGCGCGCCGCGACTATAACACTGACCACGAGGTCAGCACCGAACTGCCGGTGATCAGTAAGGATACAGCCTATTTCGACGACGAGGGCCGCATAGTGCGCGAAACCGTCACACGCGCTCTCACGGGCGATTATGACTTCCTTAACACATACATAGTCAACGTCTATCCTGACACCACGGCATGGATAAATGACTTCGACAATGCCTACAACGAACCATACACACGCATGTATTTCTCACATGCCGGATACAACGACTATCCCGTGGTGGGGGTAAGCTGGGAACAGGCCAACGCGTTCTCAAACTGGCGCACCGAGTATCTGCGCCGTTCTCTCGGACGCGAAGGTGTATTCATCGAACCGTACCGTCTGCCTACCGAAGCAGAATGGGAGTTCGCGGCACGCGCCGGCAATTCGGAAAACTCATATCCTTGGGAAGAGACAGCGCCCATGGACGAACGAGGCTGTTTCTATGCAAATTTCAAACCCATGGAGGGCGACTATATAAGGGACGGGCATCTGATCACATCGCGCGTGGGCACTTACGCGCCCAACGATTTCGGACTGTATGACATGGCCGGCAATGTGAGCGAGTGGACCTCCACGGCATACACGGAGAGCATAAACAAGCTGACATCGGACATGAACCCCGAATACCGTTATGACGCGGCCAAGGAGGATCCCTACAAAATGAAGCGCAAGATAGTGCGCGGAGGCTCGTGGAAAGATGTAATGCACAATCTGCGTTCCGACCTCAGGCAATGGGAATACCAAAACGAGCAGCGATCATACATCGGTTTCCGCAATGTGCGCTCACAGGTAGGATTCGCGCGCGGCAACCGCAATAAAAATCGCAAGTAATAAGCATTCAACAACATAAGACGCATGGCCTGCCACGGCAGGCGCGTCTGTATGAAAACACCTCAATCACAATAACCGTAATGGGAAAGATAAGGAAATTCGGCAACGGCATAGAGCGGTTCCTGCACGGCTCCAAGGGACAGCGCTTCTTCAACTTCGCGTACTCCATAGGCGCGGCCATCGTCATCTGGGGAGCATTGTTCAAAATCCTGCACCTGCCCGGAGGCAGCACCCTGCTCTGCATAGGCATGGGCACCGAGATAGCCATGTTTATCCTCACGGCGTTCGACCGTCCTCCCAAGGAATATGCGTGGGAGGAGGTTTTCCCCGTGCTTGACAGCCATAATGCCGACGAGCGGCCCGATTTCAAAGGGGGCCCGGGCATAACGGCCCAGGGAGGCACACCGGCCGTCATGGTTCCTTCCTCGTCCGAAGAGGGCGCCTATTACGCACCTGTGATGCAGGAAACGCCGCAACCCGGCATACCGGCCTCGGTAGCACTGAGCGAGGAGGACACTATGGCGCTGCGCGAGAGCATACAGAAGATGGCGTCAGCGTCTGACCAGCTAAGCCAGATGGCAGAGCTGACCTCTGCCACACAGGAATATCTGGGCCAGATGGCCGGCATAGCGGAGCAGATGAGCGCACTGCGCGCCACTACCGAGCAACTGAACGCCGTGAGCACCACTCTGCTACAAAGCTATTCCGCCATCACGCAGAACAGTGACAATATACGCCAGTCTTCCGGCGGTTATGTAGACCAGATGGAGGCACTCAACCGAAACGTGAGCGGCCTGAACACTATTTACGAAATCCAGCTCAAGAGCATAGCCTCGCAGCTTGATTCTATAGACAGGGTGAACCGCGGCCTTAAGGACATACGCGACATGTATGAAAAGAGCGCCAACGAAAGCTCGAGATATTGCGAGGAAACCGAGAAGATGGCTCGCTATATGAAACAGTTGAACTCGGTATATGAAAAAATGATCACGGCCATGACCGTGAATATGTACAACCCTATGATGGGCGGAACGCAGGCCGGCGGCGGAAACATCGAAAATCCGTTTGCCAAGCCAAACCAGACCAACGAATAACAGCACTACAATATGGCAGGAGGAAGCAACAACGTAGCAAGAATGTCGCCACGCCAAAGGATGATAAACCTTATGTATATCGTCCTGACAGCCATGCTCGCGCTTAACGTGAGCAGCGACGTGCTCAACGGCTTCAGCCAGGTGCAGGCCGGTCTGCAGAAAACATCGGAAAACCTCACATCCAAGAATGAGGCGCAATACCGCTACCTGCAGCTGCTCTATGACGCCCATCCCCAACAGGTGGGCCCATGGATGCAGAAAGGCTCCGAAGTGCGCAAACGCACCAACGACCTATATGCTGAAATCGAAAATCTGAAAATAGACATAGCGCGCAAGGCCGACGGCCGCAACGCAGACTACCGCAATCTCATAAACCAGGACGATCTGGAAGCGTCAAGCGTCATGATGCTCAACCCCACGACGCGGCGCGGCGAAAATCTGCGCAAGAAGCTGGACGCATACCGCACGTTTATCCTGAAACATATCGATGATCCCGACAAACGCAAAGCTGTGGAAAACCTGCTTTCGACCTCTGTCAAGGCACAACAAGGCACCATAGGCCCATCATCATGGGAACAGGCCAATTTTGAAAATATGCCAGTAATAGCCTCTATCACGTTCCTGACCCACCTGCAGACTAATCTGCGTCAGGCCGAGAGCGAGGCTATGTCTAACGTAATCAACACAATCGATATGGGTGAGGCAAAAGTGAACCAGATGAGTGCCTATGTCATACCGCGCAGCACCATGATCATGTCCGGAGGACGTTATGAGGCCGATATCGTGCTTGCCGCAGTAGACACCACGAGAATGCCGCGTGTATTTGTAGGAGGCCGCGAGATACCGGGCGGCAAATATGCGTTTAACGCAAGCGGCCTGGGCAACCACGACTTCGCAGGCTTCATCGAAGTACTGAAGAGCGACGGCTCGTCTTCCAAATATCCGTTTAAATCCAGCTACACAGTCATCGAACCCATGGCCACCATATCACCCACAATGATGAACGTGCTTTACGCCGGCATCGATAACCCGGTCAGTATTTCCGCTCCCGGAGTGCCTATGGAGGCCATATCGGCCAGCATCACCAGCGGCTCGCTCACACGCAGCGGAAACGGATGGGTCGCCAGGGTGTCGGCAGTAGGACAAGAGGCTGAAATCAAAGTCAGCGCCAATCTGGAAGGCCGCACTATGGCTCTGGGATCAATGAAATTCCGCATACGCAAACTGCCTGATCCGCTACCCTACATCGCTTATAAAGACGGCTCTGGCTCCATACAGCACTACAAAGGCACGCCGCGCCGCCTGTCAAAAGGGGCGCTCATGAGTGCCTCAGGGCTCGGAGCCGCACTGGACGACGGCATTCTGAATATAACCTACCAGGTCGTGTCTTTCTCAACAGTGTTCTTCGATTCAATGGGCAACGCCATACCTGAAAATTCGGCCGGAAGCAATTTCTCGGCACGACAGACAGAACAGTTCCGCCGCATGAAGGTAGGCAAGAGCTTCTTTATAACAAATATAAAGGCCAAAGGCCCAGACGGCATAACGCGCGACGTGCCACCGATGGAAGTAGCGCTTAACTAATTTAAAATAATAGAAACAATGAAAATACTTCGTTCGATCATAGTATGCTCGCTTCTGCTCACAGGACTTGCCGCCCTGGCCCAGGTGGAATCGGCCTCAGGTGTGACACGCCGCAGCGGCAAAGACCGCAAAAAAAGGGGTGTCGAAGCCGATGCCGGACCCAGGATTACCGACCGCATGCAGAGTTTCTACGATATAAAGGAACCCCATGATGCCGATCTGGCATGGATGAGGACCATATACCGCCAAATAGACTTAAGCAAAGATGCCAACGCTCCCCTCTATTTTCCGGAAGATGTGGTAGACGGACAGGAAAACCTGTTCAGAATCATGCTGGGATTAGTGGTAGACGGCAAAATACCGGCTTATGAATATCTGGACGGACGCGAAGTGTACAGCGACAAATACCAGATAAAGGTACAGGAAATGCTCGACCGCTTCGGCATATATTACAAAACCGGAGAATCCGGCCGCAACGGACAGAAATTCGTTATCGAAGAGGCCGACGTACCCACGTCACAAGTGCTAAACTACTACATTGTAGAAAAATGGGAGTTTGACAAGCGCTCCAACCAGATGAAAACACGTGTGGAAGCTATATGCCCCGTGCTCAACCGCTACGGCGACTTCGGCGGCGAGGCCAAATACCCCATGTTCTGGGTGAAATTCGACCAGCTACGCCCCTATCTGGCACAACAGTATGTGTTTTTGAGCGATGACAATAATCTGGCACAATACAGCCTGGACGACTATTTCAACATGGGCATGTATGATGGCGACATATACAAGACCAAAAATCTGCGCAACCTGTCTATGGCACAGATGTTCCCAGATCCTGATGATATGAAACTGGCACAGGACAGTATAGAAAAACGTCTCCATGCCTTCGGTGACAACCTGTGGGTGCCCAGCAGAGAAGAGTATCTGGCCCAATTGGAACGTGAACAGAACGGAGAGGCCGAAAAAGCGGACAAAGCGACATACGGCGACAACGACAGTCCGACGGAACGCGTCTCTGCTTCTGACAACCAGGATACACGCAAGTCGGTACGCACAAAACGTACTAACAAAAGTAAAAAACGCAAGGCTCCGAAAGCACCAAAGGTGAAAAATTCAAGCGGAGGAAACCAGCCTAACTCATCGGCAGAAAAATCGGTACGCCGGCGCCGGCGCTGATATGCCCATATGTAAATCCATACGTTACAAATAAAGCAAACCTTTCGCGCCCGGCCGTCAATTCGGAAATACAGGCGCGAAAGGTTTTTATTTAAGGCACCGCCATTGTCCTAATAATTTTTTAACTTCCAATCCCGAACGCAAAAAGTCAATCATGATAACTAATCGCGAAGAAGTGCTTGAAAACGCCCTACGGGTATTCGCCAAGATGAATTATGAGAAAGCAAGCCAGACAGTAATCGCAAAAGCATGCGGTCTCTCGAAAGCAGGGCTCATATACTATTACCCGTTTAAGCAGGATCTGTTTATCGCGGTGATTGACAAATATGTCTTCGGCATGCAGTCGGCATCCAGAAAATTCAACTTCGCCTACCGCACCATGGCCGAATTCATAGACCAATACATAGCAGGCGTAGAACACACGATGCGCAGGCTTGTCGCACTGCTCGGAGAAGGAGGCAGTCCGCACAAATGCAAACCTAATTTCTACTATTACCACCTGTTGATGCAGGTCAGGCTGTATTATCCGGACGCGGACAAAAAAATCAACGAAATATTCATGCAAGACTATGAAGTCTGGCGGACAGCCATCAAAGCGGCAAAAGAAAGTGGCGAACTCCGGCAGGACCTGGATGTGGATGATTCAGCCATGCTGTTCAGGCAGATGTTTTTCGGACTTTCATTTGAACAAGCATTTCTCAAGGGACTTGACACCCGACTGCTTTCAAACAAACTACACTTTATTTACTCATTGCTAAAGGCTTGAGATAAAGCAATAAAGCGGAGCCTCTCACGTCATCCGCTTTTTTACGCGCAAAAACCGACCAATCGGTTTGTTTTTCAATTTATTTTATTAATTTTGCGGCACAGATATCCTGTACATACATTGAAAACTAAAATACACAATAAATCAAACGACATGAAAAAATTATTATCCGCATCCATCCTCGCCGCTTCAATGTTATCGCTATCAATAACATCATGCGACAATCTCAAACCAGCCCCCGTACCTGACGATATCGTAGGAGACACCCCTGGAGAACTAAAGGCCAAAATAAACGAACTGCTGGAGCAGGCCGGCACAGACTCTACCAAAGTGGAATTTGCTGAAATCGCGTCCAATTTCCAGTATAAGCCCGGCGACAATAATGCCAACGTACACGTACAGATTGTATCGCCCGAAGACAAGAATAAAATGCTGCAATACAGCTGGAGCGACATGAAAGACCGCAGAAATACATATGAACAGTTTGAACTTACGGTATCGACATTCCTCGAAGATGACGTGGTAGACTCATATGACGGATACAAAGACATGCTATTTACCTACAATGACATCAAACCATATCTGGACAACCTTTCTACCTACTGTAAAGAAGCCCTCGAAGCATCAGGATATAAAGACAAAGGCTACATCGACAGCTTCCTAATATCCTCCCAACAGATCATAATAGGCGTCCATCACAAAGACGCTAACATCTCAAAGACATACCAAATTTCAAAAGACGGCAAACACATAGAAGCCAACTGACACTGCAGCACACCCCGACAAAGCAGGCCCGTCTAATCCAGCATTATGGATTAGACGGGCCACTGTGTACTATACTAAACCTTATAAGGAAGACAGCCACACAATGTCAACACACTTGTATGAGCAAGCAGCATTTGACTTTTGTACGTTTTTATGCGGCATTTCCACAGATTTATTGTAATTTTGTATCGGGCTTTGAGGCCACCCATTGTCAAACAACGATAATTCAATTACCAAATATGGATAAGTCTATCACTGTCAACGGCTTGCGTTTCTCTCCCTATCTAGACAGAGAGCAAATAGCGGCAGAAGTAAAGCGTGTTGCCTCTGAAATACGCCGCGACCTCGAAGGCCGCAGGCCATTGTTCATATGCGTCCTCACAGGCGCATTTATGTTTGCCGCCGACCTGATAAGGGAAGTGGGCATCACAGATTCATCAGTTGCCTTTGTGCGTTATTCGAGCTATGAAGGTACCCAGACTACCGGCGAGGTAAAACAACTGATGGGCCTCAAAGAGGATATAGAGGGCCGGGACGTTGTAATAATCGAAGACATTGTGGACACGGGACTGACAGCCTGCAAAATGATGGAGGACCTTGGCGCGCGCAAACCGGCATCTCTGCGATTCGCAACCCTGCTGCACAAGAAAGAAAGCTCGCGCACGGGATTCGTGCCAGACTATGTGGCGTTCACCATACCCTCAGACTTTATCATAGGCTACGGTCTTGATCTTGACGGAAGCGCCCGCAACCTCCCCGACATTTATGTGCACGAGGACTACGACAACTAACCGAGTATATAAAAATCATTCATAGTAATGCTTAATCTTGTAATTTTCGGTGCTCCGGGCAGCGGCAAAGGCACCCAGAGTGCAAAACTGATTGATGAATACAGCCTATACCATATCTCTACCGGCGAAGTGCTGCGCCACGAGATAGCCTCGGGCTCGGAACTGGGCAAACTGGCCGACAGCTTCATCTCAAAAGGCCAGCTCATCCCCGATGACCTGATGATAAAGATTCTGGACGAAATACTGCTACGCCATCTGAAAGACCGCGAGGGTGTGGTATTCGACGGATTCCCCCGCACCATAGCACAGGCCGAAGCACTAAAAGAGCTGCTTGCAAAACATGGTTCGGAACTGCACGCGGTAATCGGACTGGAAGTGCCCGAAGACGAGCTCGTAGAACGCATGATAAAGCGTGGCCAACAGACCGGGCGTGCCGATGACACCCCTGAAACCATCAAGAACCGACTAAAAGTATACCACGACCAGACACAGCCAGTACAGGAATTCTACCGCAACCAGGGCAAATACATCCCTGTCAATGGTACGGGAGTAGTAGACGAAATATTTGCCGATATAATGAAAGGCATCGAAACGTCCACCGGCGAAAAAAGCCGCAAGAAATAACAATATCAAAAAAGGTCGACTATAACGCTGTCAGACACCAGCATACTGCCTGGGTCAATATACAGCCGGCCGTCTGCCGAAAAAATAAGCCGCCGGGCCGCTATATGCGGTCCGGCCTTTTTTAGGAGCTCCTCCGACTCCCGGAGGCCGAAACGTGTCTTGAAATCGTCTATTGAAAGACCGGCGGCCGTGCGCAGTCGTGTCATAATATATTCTTCTCGCAAATCATTATCTGTCAGACATTCATCCTCAAAGAATGGCACAGACGCACACTCGCTGCCAGAATAATATTCAAGATAGCCGTCTATATCTGCAGGATTGGCACGGCGCAGATACCGGCCGTCATAGGAATGCGCACCGGGACCAAGACCCAGATAAGGCGCGCCAGCCCAATAAGATGAATTATGACGCGAACGATAGCCGGGAAGCGCATAATTAGATATCTCGTAATGCTCATAGCCCGCGTCCGACAATTCACGCCTCAACACTTCGTACATCTGGGCAGAAGTAGTGTCAGGAACTTCACACACACGTTGCTGGCGACGCATGATATCAAGCGGAGTACCCGGTTCCCACATCAGCGCATAAGCCGAAATATGCTGCGGACGCAATTCTATGGCACGTGCCACATTATCGGCCCACGAAGACAAAGTCTGCCCAGGAAGTCCGAAGATCAGATCTATACCCAGATTACCGATCTGGCTTAAGATACTGCACGCACGTACGGCCTGCGCCGCAGTATGGCGCCTCCCTATTGCTCTCAGCTCCTCGTCATGAAAGCTCTGCACCCCCATACTCACACGGTTTACACCCGTCTGTAATAATGATTCGGCAAATTCCTCAGTCACATCATCGGGATTAACCTCCACCGTAAATTCTTCCAGCTGAATCTTTTCAGCAAACAGCTCTCTAAGCCTGACGCACATGTCCGCCAGCAATTCCGCAGGCATAGCAGACGGCGTGCCTCCGCCGATATACAATGTTCTGACCGATCCACACACTTCGGCAGACCTGAGACGCGCCTCGCGTACTATTGCAGCAGCCAGCCGTTCCCACGGGGCACGGCGCGCACCCACGCTGTAAAAATCACAATATATACACTTGTGTCTGCAAAAAGGGATATGGACATATATACCGCTCATATAAAGCACATAATTGTTAATATTTATTTTCACACAAGCAAAGCACGGCAGAAAATCTTAATAAATATTAAAAAATACAATCATTGGCATGTTCTATAACATAGTTATAAAAAATATTTGTAACTTTGCAGTGAGTTTTTCATGGTATTAGATTTTAAGGTTAACACAATGGATTGGTTGTCGCGATGACAATCAATTTTTTTATGTCCCTGCCAGGGCCTTGGTACATCTCAATTTATAAGTTCAGCTTCTATTGATCCAAGCACACTTTTAATATTCGGGTTGCGCTCCATGAGCGAATCCAGAAACTCTCGCTGTGTCATAGCAATAGGGCGCTGCACGGTAGTGTCTACCACTACGTCCAGGCGCAAAGACGGATTGCCTGTCGCACGCCGCAGATAATCGTACAGCAACGCGCTGTCTTCAAAAGCCTGGCGCTGGCCCGGATTATCCACAGTCACCCTGAACACAGACGGATCATCTGTCGGCGCCGGTTCCGACACACGCATAGAAGACACAAGTATTCGCTGTTCCTTATGGTCAGCCATAAACTGGGCCCACGCACGCTTCAAAGCATCATAATTGACCGGAGAGCCCGGTTCGGCATTTGAAACAGCACCCGTGGTATTTGTGGCTACGGTCTGCGTCCCAGAAGATACAGGGGTGTGCTGTTGGGAGGAAATGCGCACCGTATGCGGACGCGACATAGGCCGTGGAACGGTTTTTGGCGGAATCACGGCGGCCGGTCGCGGCTGCTGTACCGTCGCAGCCTGAGGCACGGCAGCAGTCTGCTGCACAGGAGCCTGCCGGACGGCAGAAGATTCCCGGGCCGGAGCGGAATCGGCAGACTGTAGTGCCAGACGTGGCGGAACGCTCGCAGAATCGGCAGGGCCATCTGGATTTGCAAGCTGGCAGAGCCTGATCAAAGTTAGTTCGACAAGAAACTGTTTATTCGTAGCCGAACGATAATTCAGATCACAGTCATTCACCAGATTCATAGCGGCATAAGCCCAGCGCGGCTTTATAAGCGCGGCCTGCTCCTTATATTTCTCGGCCACATCCTGGCTGACCTCGAGCAGCGGCAGCGTGCGCGCGTCTGCCGCCACCATCAGATCACGCACATGCGATCCTATACCGTTGACAAACGACAACGAGTCAAATCCGGCATCACGCACCTCCTTATATATGAGCAACGACTGCGCCACATCGCCGGCCAGAAACACCTCTACGAGCCGGAAATAATAATCATAATCCAACACATTAAGGTTGGCAATGGTGCCAGAATATGTGATATGCCCCTGGCATGAAGCCGCGACCTGGTCAAAAATAGACAGCGCGTCGCGCATGGCCCCGTCAGCCTTACGCGCTATCACGTTTAAAGCCGCAGGCTCGGCATCAATATGCTCCTGAGAAGCCACATAGGCCAGATGCTCGGCTATGTCCGCCACCGTAATACGGCTGAAATCATATATCTGGCAACGCGACAATATAGTCGGTATGACCTTGTGTTTCTCCGTAGTGGCCAGAATGAACACCACATAACGCGGCGGCTCCTCAAGCGTCTTAAGAAACGCGTTGAAAGCAGCAGTAGAAAGCATATGCACCTCGTCTATGATGAACACCCTGTAACTACCTATCTGCGGCGGTATGCGCACCTGCTCGTTGAGCGCCCTGATATTCTCGACCGAATTATTAGAAGCGGCATCAAGCTCAACGACATTGATACTGCGTCCTTCGTTAAACGCGCGGCAACTCTCACACTCATTGCAAGCCTCCCCCTCAGCCGTGGGATTCAGACAATTGATTGTCTTGGCAAAAATACGAGCGCACGAGGTCTTACCCACCCCGCGCGGTCCGCAAAACATATAAGCCTGCGCCAGCCGGTCAGAGTCAATAGCATTTTTAAGAGTGCCCGTGAGCGACTTCTGCCCAACCACGCTGCGAAACGTAGAAGGGCGGTACTTACGCGCCGAGACAATATAGGGTGTGTCCATAAAGCAGGGAATTATCAAGCGAAGTTAGTAAAAAAAGTCCGTATCTACAACAATATTTCAGCACGTCGCGTTAATAGAATAAAATACTAAAAAAAGAACTATGGAAAAGAGCAGATTATACACCGGCACAGGCGACATGGGAAGCACCTCGCTGGTAGGCGGACAACGCGTAGGCAAAGACGACACACGCCTCGAGGCCTACGGCACCGTAGACGAATTTTCGTCACACCTCGGCGTAATACTCGCGTCACAAAATATAGAGACTGCCATACGGTCCGTACTGACCAGCGTGCAAAACCGCCTGTTCAACATAGGCGCCTACCTGGCCACAGAACCAAACCCGGGAACAGAGCCGAAGCCCGTGGGACTGACCGAAGCCGACTGCAAAGAGATCGAACAAGTGATCGACGCTCTTGACGCAGAAGTCCCCAAAGCCAACGCGTTCATACTACCTTCAGGTACTGCAGAGGCCGCTCACGCTCACGTAGCCCGCACCGTATGCCGCCGCGCCGAACGTAGAATAGTGGCCCTTTCGCGAAGCAGCTACGTTGCCCCCGTTGTCCTGACATATTTCAACCGCCTGTCAGACTTCCTATTCATACTGGCACGCAGCTTCAACCACCGTGCCGGGGTCGAAGAGACGATATGGAAGAAAAACTGAGCAAAATTCAGGTATTCATATTTGCATAATTGAGCGTAAATAACTAACTTCGCGCACATTTTTAGCGACCACGGCGGCTGGCAGGCCACTACGGCCGCACAGAACAGGATAAGACAACAGAATAACAAGATAAAATCATGTACTGGACACTCGAATTAGCATCAAAGCTTGAAGACGCTCCCTGGCCCGCCACACGCGAAGAACTCATAGACTACGCGATGCGCTCCGGAGCCCCCATGGAAGTAATAGAAAACCTACAAGAAATAGAGGACGAAGGCGAAACATACGAAAGCATAGAAGACATCTGGCCCGACTACCCCTCCAAAGACGACTTCTTCTTCAACGAGGAAGAGTATTAAGTCCCTTAAATTCACATAAAATACTGATTACCAGCCATATAAATAATTGAAATTTGTTTGTATGGCTGGCGTTTTATGGCCTAAAATAGCCGAATTTGTTTGTGTAAAATGCAATATTTTACACAAATTTTCCCGTTTTGTTTGTATATAATTCACTGCCTTTGCAGACAATGTGGGAATATCGTAAAAATACAAACAAATAACGGCCTATGTGAAGGACAAAGAGATTATACCCATTGGTAAATATGTCTATAACGGAGTCGGGAGTTTTTCCTGAATCTCTATCGGGACCGCAATCCAGTACATAAAATATTTAAGATTATTTAATTTATTATTAAAATTTACACTGTCTGTGCCGCTATAGGTAGCAGTGTCCATACAATCAAAGATTATTTCTTTTTTTGATGAAAACAGAACTAATCGCTCATGAAATGGCCAATATGCGAAGTTCTCTACCGGTTTCATTTTATTACAATATAATGCCATCGTGTCTAATCCCCATTTCAATACGGATTTATTTATAGATATGGTGTCAAAACGACAATCATTATTTCGCGAATTACCTGAAATCAGAATATAACGGTCTTTTTCTGAAACGACTAGAGACCAAATATGTCCGTGGTGTCCTTTAGTATAATAAAGGAATTCCTTTTCTTCAATTATATTAGTTATTGAATCATTAAAACCGCTTATAACATCGAAATGTTGATTATTCAACTGTGAACTATATACTATAAAACTAACTATTAGAAAAAGAAGTGGTGCAAGATATTTCATTTATCTAAATATTGGCAACATGGATGGTTGTGTAACTAATGTTTTAGGGCCATGATCAATTCCGGCATTGCAAGGATTTTATACATCCAAGGAAGGGAACGACACTGACCTTTATGTGTTTTTAGCGTCTTACTGACAAATTGCCGCCCCTACGGCTCATTATCAATCGAAAATGTTTCAAAGTCATAGGTATATGGTGTATAGCCATTTCCAGAATAGGGGCTGACCATATATGAAGTGATAGCCATCTGCATACCTGTTTTGTACGTCTGGAGCTTATTTGCCGTATAAAAGGATCGGATAAAGGTCTTTATTCTATCAATCTCATTGCAGAAATCTATGTAATAATCCAACTTTCCCTCATAATATGCCCATTCTGCAAGAAATACAGCTCTTTTTATCGACAGATTATCTCGTCCGGCAAGCATGTCTGACATCTCATTAAAAGCTGAAACATAATAATCCTCAGCTATCTTTGATTGTGCTTGTGCTGACAACTGAATATAAAGGAATAAAATATACAGCCATACCTTTTTCATATTCACAAAATTACTATTCATTCTTGAATAATGCAAATATACTATGGGTGTTATATAACATATTTTCTCCCGATCCGATGATAATCGGAATGAATGTCACCGAGATTGCATCTACTAGTGCGCCTATCCCAACGCGAGGATTCTCTATGCCGATGAATATAGCTCTTCTACCGGCTCCGTTTAAGTCTTAATAGTTTGATCTTAAACAACAAGCACCAAAATAAATAGAGTATGAAAAATATTTCATTTATAATCTTATAACCATACCCATTATATACCATTTTTCATTGTACACTCCTAATTACCAGACATATATAATAATTTAACACACTCCAAAACAAACATAATATAATCATCATTTATTATATTATAGGTTTGGTCTATTTGTCTAGTCCGGAAAAGTGTTGACCGTCAGATTCAACATTTTTTAGTAAAATG
>CAJTQU010000022.1 GCA_910578665.1 uncultured Muribaculaceae bacterium | reverse complement strand
AAATAAATCTCCTGATTTTTTATCCTCACATATAAGTTTTTCCGTAAAAGCGGTTCTGTCCGTCGGCACACCATCGCCCAAAGAGATTTTGGACGAACGTATGCCGACTACCGCATAAGCGGAGAAAAGGGCTTTGCCTCACGCCTAAACAGAAGTTTAGACTGATGATGCAAGGCCCATTTCTGCATCTTCGATGAGGGTATATCCGATTTTCCCTTCGGTACGCAACATCGCCATTGACTGTTGAGAACTACATAGAATTGCTTGTGCGGAATGGTTGTCAATCCATTCCTGACGCGTATTGCCGGAAAGTCTGTTGACGGATTTAGCCAGCAGTTCCCGACATTCTTATAGAGCTGACACCATAGCGTCATAAACGGTGTGCTCAATCATAATGTAGTCCATACTTCAAGAGTGGGATTAGTGGGTGAATACTGTGCGCGCATTGGTTCGCCCGGCTTGATAGCCGTGTCCGGGTCAGACGCATACATTGTATAGAATCGGCTTATACAGAATATGCAATGTATATAGGCGGATAGACATAGGTATATCCATATATAAAGGCACACTTATGCAGATATATTGCATCTAACAATTGAAAAGGGACCCGGATAGCAATTGAAAATGGACCCACCCCATGGGTAAGTTACCCCCGGACACCGTTGAGAAAATAAATCATATCAAGGCGTCCACAAAATGTTACACATGGAGGAAAAGACAACCATCATTCTGTCTCATCGCCGCGAGGGGATGAGCATCCATGAGATAGCGCGTCGCAACGGCATGAGCCGCAAGACGGTGCGCAAATATCTCCGGGAGTTCGAGAAGGAAACAGGTCCTTCGCCCACATCGGGGGAGGTAGACGGCTATCTCCTGACAAAACCGAAGTATGACAGCAGCAGCCGTGTGCGGCGTGTGGTGACCGAAGAAGTCCGCCGCCGCATTGACGGCTTCATATGCCGCAACAGGGAAAATGTGGCGGCAGGGCTGCACAAGCAGCAGATGCGCAAGCTCGATATGTGGCGTCGCCTTCGGGACGGGGGCATCCGCATAGCGTATTCCGCGGTATGTCAGTATGTACGCGCCCTGGAGGCAGTTCCGGTACATCCACGGAAGCCGGTAAAGGCGTACATCCGCCAGGACTATGAACCGGGATTCCGGTGCGAGTTTGACTGGGGAGTGGCCACCCTGTGGCTCGGAGGTGTCCGCACGCGTCTGCACATGGCGGTTTTCACCCTCGACCACAGCAACATGCGCAAGGCCTATCTGTTCTCGCGAGAGGATACGCCGGCCCTTATGGAGGCGCACCGCAACTGCTTCAGGGAACTGGGAGGGACTCCGCGTGTGATGGCATACGACAACATGCGCACGGCCGTAAAGAAGTTCCTCGGCCGCGACCGGGAGCATACGGAGGCTCTGCTTCGCACGGAGGTACACTACTGTTTCACACCGCATTTCTGCAATCCGCGTTCCGGATGGGAGAAAGGGAAGGTGGAGCGTTCGGTGGAATATATCCGGCGCCGTGCATTCTCGTTCGAGGTCCGGTTTGACTCCCTGGAGGCGGCCCGGAGGCATCTGCCGGCGGTCTGCGACAGAATCAACTCCGAGGCATCAAACATGTCGGCCGATGAGAAACGCAGCCGCATACGGGCGGACATTGCGGCGCTCCGCCCGCTGGACCACGGAGACATCGGCTGCTTCGAGCAGAGGCTCTACCGTGTGGGCAAATACTCCGCGATAACCGTCGAAGGCGTACATTACTCTGTCCCCGACCGGTTTGTAGGCTCACAGGTGGCGGTAAAGCTCTATTCCGAGTGTATCGTGGCCCTGTCGGGACGCGACAAGGCGGCGTCACATGCCCGCAGCCGCCGCAGCGGCGACTGGGTCATAGATCTGATGCATTATCTGGGCACATTCCTGCGTAAGCCCGCCGCGCTGGGACGGTCTGTGGCTCTGCAACAGGTACATCCGTCGGTGGCGGCGCTTTACCGCGAACACTTCCGCGAGTTACCGCGCGACTTCATTGAGCTGCTCGTATATGCCCGGGACAACAACCTGGCATACACGGACATAGTCTGCGCCGCCGCAAGCCTTGCAGCCCGCGGGCTACAGCGCATATCCGCCGAACAGGTACAGGCCCAGATGCTTTCGTCTGAAGGTGCCGTACAGACTGTTACCGATGTCCCCGCAGCGGACATCTCCGACCCTCTGCAGGCTGAGATAGAAAGTTCGGCAAGCCATACACTCGATATGCTTTCCTCCTTTATGGATGCAGGCCGTGCAATACAGGCAAACTAAATCCCCCCAAAAAACAGTTAAAATACAGAATGACAATGACAACCGAATCAGACATGGACAGACTGCGCGAGACAATACGCTCGTGCGCCTTCGACCTGAAACTCCCGCTTGTAAGGCGCGATATCGACCTGCTGATACAGCAGAGCGCCGACGGACAGTGGAGCCTGTGGCAGTTCACCGCAGAACTGCTGCGACGCGAGAAAGAAAACCGTACCGAGAACCAGCGGCGCCACCGCATCAAAAACGCCGGATTCCCGCAGCTGCGCTATCTCAACGAGACAGACACCGACGCCCTTCCGGACGATGCACGAAAGGCGCTCCCGGCACTCGAGACACCTGACTTCATTAAAAACGGACGGAATCTCATCCTGTACGGCAATCCCGGCACGGGCAAGACACATCTGGCGACCGCCCTCGGAATAGCAGCCTGCAATGCCGGATACTCCGTGCTGTCCACTTCCGTGCCCAGGCTCCTGACGCAGATACGCGAATGCCGTAACGCGCTGACTCTCCGCTCGCTGGAAAACAAGTTCGAGAGATACGACATGGTCATATGCGACGAGTTCGGTTATGTCTCATGCGACAAGGCCGGAGCCGAGATGCTGTTCAACCATCTGTCTCTCCGCACCGACAAAAAGACCACCGTCGTCACCACGAACCTCGCTTTCAACCGCTGGAACGAGATTATCGATGACAAGGTCCTGGTCACCGCAATGGTCGACAGACTGACTCACAAGGCCATACTGCTCAACATGACTGGCAAGTCGTACCGCATGAAGGAAACTCAGGAAATGATGAACCAACAAATTTAATTATCTTTGCAATCCCATCCGGGTGGTCCCATTTTCAATTGCTATCCGGGTCCCTTTTCAATTGTTAGATGCGAAGGTAAAGTGTTCTATCCGGCAAACGAAATAGGAAGACTCCTCACCAATAACTATGAAAGATATGACTGATAATGTACCCTTGCAGACAAAAGATGAACGAAAGGAAATATTCAGGATTATAGGCGAAATTAAGTCAACAGCGGAAGACCTTGTCGAACTGTCAAGGCCGATGTTCAACGGATTTAGATTTCTATCCGACTCCGAACTATCCCACCGTCTGTCGGTAAGCAAATCCACTCTCGCCAACTACCGACTGAAAGGACTATTTGGCTTCTACTCCCTCGAAGGTAAAATCCTCTACGCTGAACACGAAATCGAAGCATACCTCCAGCAGAATTATCATCCTCCGTATAAATAGTAATTAAGGTATTAACCTCGACAGGCGATTTATCGTTTGTTGAGGTTAAGTGTTAGTTCACAAAAATGCAGATCAATTGAAGTCCGACTTCATTTGGGATATCCTTTCGGTATGCCTCTTTTTACTCGTGAGTATCCTAAATATGTATAAAGTATACCTAAGATTATAAATACTATTCTTAATGATGTCAGACTGGTTTTGTTTTGCGAAGGCATCAGTATTGATTCTGGTAATAGCGCAGTTATCATTAATAGTACTCCTAAAACAACTATATTCCAGCTGTTTACAAACTTGAGTATGTTAATTACATTTCGACTATGTGTGAATTTTCTCATAAAACCGGTCACAATATCGGTATTTGAACGCCTTTCGAGTTTACGAACAGTCTTTATAGTTCCATTTACAGAAATCTCATCACTTGAGTCAGCAGTATGAAATATTTGTAATACAAAACCATCCTCAAAATCTAAGTAGTCAAATGATATAATGACTTCGTTATTCTCTGAATTAAGATGTGCCTTAATTGAATTTGCAATATTCTTTTGGTAAATTATTTTCGCATCAAGAATTCTGTATCCTTCTTTTATTGTTATTTTAATGGGAAATCTTTTAGGAACATCGAACTTTTGTATTGTATCCTTACCAGCATTCCAAAAAGTCACTTTTGATACCGATAAATTGGTAATATTCTCCCTTTTATAGGTTATTTGAACACTATCAATATCTTTAAAACTGTCACGTACTAGATTGTTAGTTGCGACCATATAGGTTGGCTTCTTTGACTTTTTTCCTTTTATAAAGAAAACAATTGCACAGATGACTCCCAGAATTGCAATAAACAATGTGGTAATATTAAACCAAATATTACCTTTTAAAAAATCAAAGATATTATTTATTATTTCGTCCATATAAACTTATATAGGTCAAGATACTATTATGTTAATGTATGTTATAGCAAATCAACGTACTCAGTCGCGTAAACAGCCGATTGGGATGATCTTAACTCCATCCTCGCGAGTATATGCCATTTCTCCACCTGTGAGAACAATCAGCAAATCCGGTTCTCGAAGTTTGATCTGCTTCTCTGACTTGTTCTTTTCAGCCACAAGATGTTTGATTTCAAGGAGGTGATTTGCACCTTCCTCAATCTCTCGACTTCCGAGTTTACATTCGATAAGTGCGTATCGTCCATCATTAAGGTGTAAAACAGCGTCAGCCTCTAAGCCAAAGCGATCATGATAATATGACAACCGTCCACCCAATGCTTGTGAATATACTCGCAGATCTCGGAAGCAGAGACACTCAAAAATAAATCCGAATGTATTAAGGTCAAGTTCAAGACTCTGAGGAGATGCACCCAACGAAGCAACGGCGATAGAGGGGTCCACAAAACAACGCTTCTTTCCTGTGCGTATAACCGTCTTGGAACGAATAGCCGGCGACCAAGCCTCAATGTCATCTATAACAAAAAGTTTTTCCAGCGCACCTATATAGTCATCAAACGTTGGCATAGATGTTCCTTCCATCTCCTCTGCTACATCTGCAACCATTGAAGTTTTCTTTGCCAAAGTACAGATATTCCGGGCATAAGAACGAAGAATTAGTCGAGCTAATGTTGGATTTCTACGGGTCTTGTCCACTCTTGAAATGTCCTTATCGCAGATTTCATCAACATAATCCTTTGCGATGAGCAATTTTGCCTTTATGCTCATTACATCAAGCGAGGCCGGCCATCCACCACGGCATGCGGCAAATATTAGCTGCTCAATAGAGAGTTGTGATATCTCGCCGTCAATATCATAATCAGGCTCGTCAAATAGACGATGCAATGAAATAGAGCCATTCGATTCAAGAGATTCAAACAGACTCATTGGATACATTGCCATTTTGGTAATGCGACCAGTTCCAGTATGCATTATTTCATCATCGTCAATTACGGTAGAGCCTGTAAGAATAAATTGTCCTTTCTCTTTACGTTCATCTACGACATGACGCACTGCATCCCATATAACCGGGGCGACCTGCCATTCATCAATGAGGCGTGGCGTGTCGCCTTTAAGCAGTAGCGATGGCTTTGTACGTGCAGTAGCCAAATAGCCCTCCCGTCGGTCCGGATCCTGCATCTTTATAACGCTTGCCGCCCGACGTTCAGCCGTAGTCGTCTTGCCACACCACTTAGGTCCGGCAATCTGCACAGCACCAAAAGCTTCAAGCCTCAGATCAAGAGTCTTGTCGGCAATTCTACTCAGGTATTTCATCTCTTTCATAATTGATTGCGAAATTAGTGATTTTATCCGAGTAAACCAAACTATTTTCTGATTTTGACTGATTCTGATTAGCGATTTTGATAAAATATACTTTGTTAAATTGAGTTAATGCATTTTGGCTATTTGCTTATTAGTTAAGATTCCACTTTTTTGCATTCAAAAGAGAGAACTTTGAGAATCGGCAAGTGGGATGAGCGATCGCCACACCTGCCCTGTGAAATGTAACACGGCAGACGCATGTTAAATAACCTTAACGGCTGTTTACCAATATAAACAGGCAGACAGCCGTTAATCTGCTATGACAAACACCAACCCACCCATAGATTTCTTTTCATCTATCAGCGATCCCCGTGTGGAACGCACACAGAAACACAGCCTTGAGTCAATCCTGTTCATATCTCTTTGCGCAGTCATCTGCGGAGCCGAAGGATGGAACGAGATAGAGGATTACGGTAACGCCAAAATTGACTGGCTTGAGAAATTTCTGCATCTGCCCAACGGAATACCGTCACACGACACTTTCAATCGGGTTATCAGCGCGTTAGACCCCAAAGAGCTGAATGATTCATTCGTGGCGTGGACCAAGAGCATCGCCGAACTTACCGACGGTGAGGTTGTCGCCATAGACGGCAAATGCATGCGGGGAAGCAGCGATGAGGGTACCGGCACCTATCCCCACCTTGTCAGCGCATGGGCATCGGCGAACAACCTTTTGCTCGCGCAGGAAAAGGTTGCCGGAAAGAGCAACGAGATTACCGCGATACCCGGGCTGCTGCGCATCCTGGAACTGAAAAACTGCATAGTCACAATCGACGCCATGGGCTGTCAGAGAGAGATTGCCAAGACAATAATCGAGCGCGGAGCCGACTATATCCTTGCCCTGAAAGGGAATCAGCCCGAAATGCTTGACCGTGTCAGCGGTTCTTTCACATATATTAAGCCGTCATCTGAGCATACGATGGACGGGAAGGCTCATGGGCGGGAAGAAACAAGGGCCTGTTCGGTCATAACCAATCTCGACAACATCATCGACAGGGACAGATGGCCCGGTCTTAAAAGCATCGTGAGAATAGAATCCCGTACCCGGGATGTCAAGTCTGGACAAATCCACAAGGAGACCAGATATTACCTGTCGAGCCTTGAAGCTGACGCTCAATATATTAATCATTCTATCAGGACACACTGGAGCGTGGAGAATCAACTGCATTGGACATTGGACGTCGCTTTTGGAGATGATGCCTCGCGTAAGCAAAAGGATAATGCAGCTCAGAATTTCTCTCTGCTCAGCCGTATCGGACTTAACATTATCAAGAATGCAAAAGTGTCATCAATGGGTGTCAAAGGACATCGGAAGAAAGCCGGTTGGGACAACGACTATCTGCTTTATGCCTTAAAAAGTTTTGATATTGTAAAAAATTAAGATGCGTCTGCCGTGTGAAATGTAACTCAGGATATATCATATCTCAGTGATTTTTACTAATTTTGCGGTGAGTCAGAGTGCTTTGCACCGCGCACCGGCTTCGCCGACATGCGCTCTCTGCTCACTCGCGAATGTTTCACATTTGTGATGCAAAATTAGGTGATAATCAGGGTGGAAGCAATAACTTACCAGATAGTTTGACCCTTACCGGAAAGACAGTTTTGCTCGTTATCAGCCTCTTTTGCTTCATTGATAATGGTAAAGAAATTAGACTACGCATATTGCAAGGCCGCTCCGATGCTCGAATGGTTGGGTAACAAATGGACATTGGTGGTTCTCATGAAGATTTCCGAGAAAGAGCCGGTTCGCTTTAACGAGTTGTACCGCACTATTCCGTCGGTGTCTGAGAAGGTGCTGTCTCAAGTGCTTCGTCAGTTGGCTGCTGACGGAATAATCCGCAGTGAGTTGTTCGCCGACGTGCCTCCCAGGACGGAATATTCTGTGACAGATTTCGGCAAGACGCTTTTGCCACACATCGAAGCCCTCATCAACTGGGGGCGAGACAACTTTGATACCATAATGTCAAACCGTCAAAAACAAGGGTAAAGATAAGGAATAAAAATATATTCTCAATCTAACCTAACTGGGATGAAATTATATGATAATCTGATTTAAACTCATTATAAAAGTGACTATAATAACTGTTTAACTATGGACAATGTAACAAAATGGAGAGTAATATCTTGTTTGCTCGATCTTTCAAAAGATTTACAAGGTGGTGAAATTAGGCATCAGGACAATATTTACAAAATTTTTACAGAATATCTTGGATGGCCTGAGAATTCTATTGACAGAGAAATGAAAATACGTCAGGGTTCAACTCCAAAAAGAGTGGACTTTGTTCTTAAAAAGGATAATTCATGTGTTGTCCCGATAGAAGTTAAAACCGCTTACTCTGCAGAGTCAGGTGTTGAGCAATTAGGCTCTTATATGTTACATTTGGGAGTTGATTTAGGAATTTTAATCAGAGATAAATTTTATTTCTTTTATGATGACAATTGTGGAAGAAATATGAAAATGCTTGATGATGCGGTTTTTATAGTTCCGTTTTCGGATATTTGCACTGATGGAGACGATGTGGTAAGGCTCTTGGATTTTTCAAATTTTAATCCGGAAACAATCAAATCTGCCTTGATTGATCTTAAAAATAAGAAACAGGAGGAAGCTCGGCAGCAGAAGTTCAAGGACAGTATCGTAAATAAAATTAAATCAGTTGAATTCATACATACGGCCATAAAAGCAAAACTTAATAGTGAAGGTCCTGAAGCGGCTGAATATGTTGGCATGATTGATGAAATTCTTGATAATTTCGAAATTTCAGTTAAGCCGCTTCATTCTCTTAATATTGATAATAAGGATGATGAATTGCCTTATCCTAAAGCAGAGTCACCAGGTCAACGGCATAAATTTAAATTTAAGGGTCAAGTCTATAACGGTTGTAGTGATTTGGCGTATGCTATAGTTAAGGAATACGTAAATGAGACTAATTGTACCATAAATGAATTGAGGAAAGAACTTAAATCTGCCAAAGTAACTTCCAGTATCTTTAAACTGGAAAATGATGTAAAGGATCCAAACAGATCCTGGCCTGAGAAAATGAGACTGGATGTACCCGGTGATAGATCGAAAATACGTATTTATATAATGTGGAACTATTGCAAAGGAGGGAATGACAACTTTAGTCCTCTTTTAAGGTTTGCAGCAAAACAGGGTTGGGAAATTGAAGAACTATAATATTGTTATTCGGTTTTGACCGGTTTTGTCATTGATAGTTATAGCCTATTTACAGATGCCGGTTTGCTTTTGGAGATCTGTCGTGTGTCTGGCTTATAAGACTTCTGACAGCGTTCTGTAGCTTTGTTGCCGGAGGGTGCTGTGATTATGGATTGTCTGAATAAATGAAGTCGCACACTTCCGAAATTATTTCGGAGGTGTGCGGCTCGTTTTTATTGCTTGGCAAGCGTTTGTTTTTTCTTGCGTCGGTATCAAGGATGTGACAGCATGATATAGTCAGAATTTTTGCTGCTGAGCCGTATTGTGCTGTCATTCTGGCTCTCGATAGTGCTTATGGCAGGCAGAATCTTTTTAAGGCCGTCTTCTAGCTGCATGTTGTCACAAGCCATTTCTGTGGTCAGACCGGCGTGCAGGACTATGGAATTGCCATTGAGCGTGTATTCGCCCTGGATGCTGTTGCAGTTTGTAGTTATGGAATATCTGCCATTTTCAAACGTTATACCGGCATTGCCATTCTTTTCCTCTGCCGGGCGTAAGGTTATAGAATCGCCTATTGCCACCTGTTCTATTTTCCATTGTCCCTCTATATCCGGAGTGGTGTCCGGTGCTGTCTGGGCTGCTTGCGGTTCTGCTTCAGAGGCAGAATCAGCCACTGTGTTTTGGGTTGTTGTGCCGCAGGCACAAGTTATGAGGCTGAGAGTTACGAAAGAATAAATAATCTTCTTCATTTCTTTATTTGGTTTATTGGTGTTGTATCATGTTTTTGTCATCATTCGGGAAACAGGGTGCAGAATCCCTGCTTGTTAAATTGGTAGAACATATTGATTTTGTCCGGGGTATCGTTTTCCAGAAGCAGGAGCAGTTCTTTGGCAAACTCCAGAGCAGCCGAACCGTTTGCCGTCACTATGTTACCGTCTGATACTGCCTGGCTGTGGATGTATCCTGTCTGGTTGGTATAATTGTCTCCGCCCCATATTCGGAGTTGCTCTATGCCGTTGCCGGTATGCCGGACATGGTTTAAAAATCCGTGTCTGGCCATGAATGAGGCCGCGTTGCATATGGCACCTACTATTTTGCCTTCTGTCATGGCTTTCTGCACGACAGGGGCAACCTGGTCGGCCAGAGGCATTTTCCATCCGAATCCGCCTACCAGCACGAGCGCTGCATAGTTGTCTGGCATTGTTTCAAACGAGTAGTCGGGCATGGTGCGGAAGCCTCCGATGGACTTTACCGGTGCCATGGTCGGTGCCAGCACTTTGTTAGTATATTTGGGATACTCTTTTATAGATAATTCGTCTGATGCTATTGCCTGTGTGAGATATGCTGCCTCGTGGTCTGCATATTCGGGAAGAAGCAGATATAGGATTTCTTTGCTCATTGCTTTCAGTGTTGTATAATTGCTTATCTGGAGAGCGCGATGTTTGGTAGCAGCATCTCGCAGATGCTTTTCATAGTGCAAAGATAAGAAAACCTGTCGATATGCGCAAATGGGGGAATGCGGCCGTGCGGTGATACGGAGCTATGTCCGGTTTGGTACTCTTGTTATGCGGCGTGAAGGGGCGGTATTGATTATGAGGGGTACGGTTTCCGCCGTGACCATGCTGGTATCAAGTCCGAATGCGTCCTGGTCTGATATGCCAAGATGTCTCAGTTTCTCGTAGATCTGCATCAGCAACCTGTCTTTGTGGCAACAGCTGCTCGAGGGTGAAAACACACGGCGTATCAGTATAAAACGGAAATCCCCCGGTATGTTATGGCTGCGCAACGACGGGTAAGTGCTCACCAGGTCCAGAGAACCTTCTGCCACCAGGTCTTCCACGATCTGGCGTACATATGTGTTCAGCCTCGGTTCTATGCGGAATCCGAGGCGTAGTGTGATTAGGTACAGGGTGTCCGGCGCTGCCACGTCGGCCGAATACTCGAGCGTGTCCGGCTCGTCAAGATGCTCGATGCGGATTATCCAGTAGTGGTCGGCCCGTTTGGGTTGTTTGTTTATGATCGAATATATGATCTTGCTTTCTACCAGCCCGTATTCCGGAGCATGGCTTATATATACGATATTTGACGCGCATTTCGCAATCGCCGCATCCTCTTTTATTCCTTTTATGATAGCCGTGCATTTGTCCAACCTGCGGAAATCTATGTATTTCAATCGCGCGAGTAGCGCCTTATGCCATATTATCATGATACCGGCCAGGACTGCCGCCACCAGCAGGCTGTACCAGCCTCCGTGGACAAATTTAGATGCGTTTGCCAGAAAGAAGATTCCCTCTACCGAGGCAAATACGGCCAGGAACAATATAGTGGCCCATAGGCTGGTTCCGCGGCTGCGCAGCCACAGTGCCAGCAGCAATGTCGTCATCAGCATGGTCACAGTTATAGCCAGTCCGTATGCAGCTTCCATTCCCCCCGAATTGCGGAATATAGCCACTGTCAGCAGGCATCCGGCCATAAGTGACCAGTTTACGGCCGGTATATATAATTGCCCCCTGGCCGCCGTCATATATTTTATCTTAAGCCTGGGCCACAGACCGAGGTTTACGGCTTCTGAGAAAATCGTAAACGATCCGCTCAGTAGTGCCTGGCTCGCTATTATGGCTGCCCCGGTAGACATGGCCACTCCGGCTATTGTGAACCACGGGGGCATAATGGCATAAAAAGGGTTTGACGAACGGATCACCTCCTGCGTACTGCCCATAAGCCATGCCCCCTGGCCCAGATAGTTTAATATGAGCATCGTTTTTACGAAGAGCCAGCTGGCGGTTATATTTTTCCTACCGCAATGCCCCAGGTCGGAATATAGGGCCTCGGCACCCGTGGTGCATAGGAATACGGCGCCGAGTATTGCGAACCAGGCCGGGTCGTGCCATAGGAGGCGTGCGGCATACCAGGGATTGAATGCCTTAAGTATGCCGGGAGAGGCTGCCAGCCCCACGGCTCCCAGTATGCCGAGCATGAGAAACCACAGAAGCATAAATGGACCGAAGAAGCGCCCTATACGCTCTGTGCCGGCCTGCTGGCTGGCAAATATCAGAACGATGACTACCACCACTACCGGCAGCACCGGCACAGAGTCTGTGACAGTGCCGAGGCCTTCTACGGCCGATGTTACCGTGATGGCCGGAGTGATCACGCCGTCGGCTATGAGTGCCGCCGCGCCGACACATCCGGCTATGTAGAGCCATTTTCTCGGAGTATGGCGCAACAGGGCATATAGGGCCAGGATGCCCCCTTCGCCTTTGTTATCGGCCCTGAGGGCTATAAGCACGTATTTAATAGTTGTCTGGAGCGTGAGAGTCCAAATCACGCAAGATACGGCGCCGATTATATAGTCATTGTCAGGCGTGCTGTTTGCCGCCATCACGGCTTTCATCACATATAGGGGCGATGTGCCTATATCGCCGAAGACAATTCCCATCGTTACCAGGAGACCGGCCATGGTCAGCCTGTGGATGCCCGTTTTATTCTGTATGCCTGTACATGTCATACACTTGAGAACAAACGAACGGCATGCCGGGTTTTACATTCTTTTAAGATAAGTGGTACCTTTCCCTTGTTTTTTGATATTCCGTAACGTTTCTAGCTGCCTGAGTAAGGCCAGCAGAGATTCGGCGTCTGGAGCCTTTGTATCCGTATAGGCCGCGGCTACCACGGCCCCGTCCGCAAACGGCGTAGCGACATAGATGCGCGGAATACCGCCTGACGCAAACAGACTGTAGACCTCCCTGTCTGTCTGGGCTGAATAGGGGAGTGACAGGCCGTTCTGTTCCCAGTATACGGCTATTGAGGCGGCATCCTCTTCCCTGGCTATGCATGCAAATATCACGGATAGCCCCTCCTTCAGGCATGTCTCGTATGCTTTCTGTATTTCCGGCAGTTCGCGACGGCAGTCGGAACATCCGGTGTTGAAAAACGCTATCACCGAGGTCTTCTTGGCAAGCATCGGTGTCGAGAATAACTGACCGTTGTTCATCACAACTTCGAAATGAGGCACGCTGTCACCTTTCTGCAGCGAATATGCCGGCCGGTCCTTTTCAGTGACGCATCCGCCCGTTAAGGCCAGCACTGTCAGAAGCATTATGGATACCAGATGTTTCATAACTGTTCTTACTATTTTATACATTGCCGGCACCACACTAGCTAGTATGGCGCCGGCCGGGTTTATAGGCAGAGTTTGTTAGATCGTTTATTCATCTATCGCCCTTAGGAAACATGCGTCCCAGTTTCGGTTATCTTGTTGTGCCCGCTGGGTGTAAAGATTGGATTTTACTATTGCGTTAACGTCGAATGTAAAGAAATTCATATCAAGTCCTACGGCCTCGGTCTGGTATTCGCCTGTGACCTCGTAGGCCGGTGCCATTTCCCTTGCCCAGTAGATCGCGCCTTTACGCATGTAAAGGTCGTAGAACAGCGGACACCAGAAGATGAAATTAGGCACCCAGGCACTTTTGAATTCGCCAGTCTGGCCGCAGGAATATCGCAGGACACCGTCACCAGTTTGTCTTCCGTATCTGTCAGTATGTTTGCGGTGTCCGTAGCCAGAGCGTCCTACCGGGAAAAATATACTGCGGTAGTTGTATGTGTTATTACTGTCGTTTTCGCTTTTGTCAAAGTAATAGGCAAATACACCGCACATACCTCTCTTGTCCCGCTCTGCAGAAGGATCGTGGCGGCAGTATCCGTATACATCCTCAGTTTCAAGCAAGGTCTCGGTCGCCCCGTCGGCATAGAGCACACCGAAGCCATGTTCTATGTTTTCCGAGCGATATAACTTTTCAAAGTCCGACATTCTTGCTATGTCGGTGTCTTTAAATCCGTCATCGTTTGTCTCGATAGACTGCCAGTAATAATAATTATTATCCTTGTCCTTGTTTGTATATGTATTTTTGCCGGTCGCTATGTTGAGCACGCCTGCCGCGGTAAAGCCTTCGATTGTCGGCGCTATACCGATATTTGGATACGCGTTGCTCTGCACGTCTATAGGAAGTGTGGTGTTGCCATATCGGAAGAGCGAGCCTTCATCGCGCGGATCGTCACCCTCGTCGGTGGCTGTGATACGGTTTGTGGTGTGCCATTTCACGCCGTCTGATGACAGTTGTTGTGCGTCATAGCCTTGGCGCACAAAGATGAGGTGCACACAGGAGTAGTTATGGTATCTCACACGTATTACGGCGTTTCGCACCTTCTTGTCCCTGTTCATCTTGTTGAACCTCACATTGAATTCAATGTAAGAACCTGTAGAACCTTTTATTGTGCTGCGTCCGTTTAGATTTATGAAATTGGCGTCATTGGAAAGCACTTCCGCCATCCACGGTCCGTCTGACTTGAAAGGTGTAAATGTAGATCCGTTGTCGCTTTCTTGTTCAGTCAGAAGAACATGGAAATTCTCATTGTTTCCGGACTTGCGGTATATCCCTTTGGGGTTGGTGATTCGAGGTACCTGTTTAACCGGTATGATCTCGGTCGGAGTGTCGCCATTGCTGAGATGCACGGTTATTTTGACATACGCCATTCGTTCTGAACTTTCATACGGGTTATTGCCTGTGTATCCTGTGCGCTTCACCAGGTTCTTGGCACGGGTGAACACCGGCAGTTTGAAATATAGTGAGCCGTTTGATAGTTTTGTCACTTCATAAGCCTCGCGTCCGGTGTTTGAAGGATCGCTTTTGTCACTACCGTTTTCGTTAAACGTGTATGTACGCCTGCTGCGGTCTATGTTTGCGTCTCCAGGTTTGAGTTTGAATCCGTTGCCATAGAAGTAGTTGTCATTCATATATTGGTTCTCGTCTCTCTTGTGCCAGTCTTTATTGGGGTTTATCTCGGTTGTGTTCTCAATATTGAGCACAGTGAGAGATGTGGCGCGCAGTGACAGAAATCCGTTGCCTAGATATTTGGTACGGCCTGCTAATGCTCCTGCGTTTTCGGGGTATTTATTGTCAGTCCTATATGATGCCGGATCCAGAGGGTCGGCATTCAATGATACGAGAGGATTTTGCTTGTTAGCTTCATTGGTACTGTACGAACCTTGTTCCGGCCACCAGTTATTGGCTATAATTTCGGCGTCAAGCGATGTCACTGTTACCCCTTCCGGCGGCGTGTAGGTGAAACGCAGGGTTGATTCGTGGTTGTAGAGATAAGACACGTAATAGGGGACGCGGAATTTAAAACCGTTCTTTTCCTCATATTCGATATGCCAGTCCACGTCATTGCCGTTGCCACGCACACACATCGTTATCTTGTAGTGGTGGTTGCGGTCCACATCAAAATTCTTGAGTGCGTCCTTGCCCAGCATGAAGCGGTATATTATCTTTCCCTGCGATACTTCTGACGATGACGCCATGTCATAGTATGCCTCTACTTCTATGTAACTTCCGTAAGGCACTTCGTCTTTCATATCGTCTTTGCCGATTATATTGCCGTCTTTATCCGGAATCTGTTCTTTGTTGAAGTCATCTCCCTGGTCTCCCTGCCGGTTTTCATACAGATACAGCGCTTCGGCTGTCTCGCTGTGGAAGTCTCTGGGCTCATCGCTGGCATCTGTTAAGTTTGGATGGCCTTTGGATATGCTCGGCCAATTGCGGTAATCGCTGCCTGTGCCATAGTCGATATATACCCCTTTGTTGTCGCTGTCGGGCCTGTACTGGTCATTTTTATAAGAGATCATTTCGGCTTCGCTTCCTATGCCGTTGGGCATTCCCAGAGCGCAATGGCGCGGTATGTCATGTATTGTGGCACGCTTGATGTATACATAGATATTCTCTCTCAGGCCGGAACCGTCGAAATCGATCGTTACTTTCGACGCGCAGCGGCGCAACCATGAGTGCACGGTCATGCCGGGACGGTCTATAGACACAGTCTTATTGTTCGTATCATTACCAGTAGAGGGAGATTTCTCATTTAAATCGTTGGTGAAATATCCCAGCATCTCGCAGTTGTTGAGGTAGTTTTTCTCGTCCCATTCTGTCTGGCAGTTGAGCAGCCCCTCGCGTGTCTTGGCAGCTTCTGCAAATCGGCCGCCAGAGGTCAGTTCCTGATACGTGGTGGTCGTGCGTGTATCGCCGGTATAGTGACCCAGATTGGCCACCCCGTAGATATAGTAGCGTCCGTAAGGCACGGTCATCTTAAATGTGGCCTGATATGTGGAGCTCTGGGCCGATGCGCCGTTAGAGGCGTCGGAGTCCTTTCTAGGCACTTTTACCACGTTCAGACCGTGGTCGCTTTTAGTTATCTCTACCGGGAATCCGTCTAACAGATTGCCCTCTGTGTCGTAGGCCACAACGCAGAGATCATCGAGATTGTCCATTTTGTCACCGGCAGTGCCGCGTGTGTTTACAGAGTTGCTCGCAAACGGCTCGAAGTCCATCCTGACATTTATCTCGGTATCCCCCTCAGGGTATTCGCCGGGATAGGGGGCGTCCAGACCGTCATCGTAGCAGCCTGCCAGCGCCAGCAGTGTTGCCAGCACTGGTATGATGTATCCGTATTTCAGCAGTGTTTTCATGTCTTAAACAGCAATATAGGATTGTTATCAGTGTGGTCGTGCGGCCGGTACCGGCCGCACGGATGTCTTATTTGTGTTTGTTGAGGACGCGTAGTGGCTGCAGACTGCCGCGGCGCATGGAATTTAGTATTTTCCGGATTTTATTTTTGTCTGTAGCGCGGCTGGTGCTTCTTGTTCCTGTTTCCGGAACGCCTGTCTCCCAGTCGAGCACGCTTCCGTCTTTGTAATATCTCAGTTCTTCATTTCCGTCTTTTACTACTACATAAGTGCCTAGATACCGGTGCATGTCGAGTACGTCGCGGAACTGGAACCCGTTGGCCTGTATGATTTCGGCGCCGTCATCGTCCGTGGGGCTCAGTTCGGGCACTCCGTCGGCAGTGTCATAGTATACCTTGTAGAAGTCACCCTTTTTGTCGAGTACGAATAACGGACGGTCATTGGTGTCATGTTCATGATCTGCCACTACCAAGTCGTCTTTGCCGCCGTGGTATTGGCCGCCGGTAGTTGTCTGGCGGATTATGACCATGTTGCCGCCCGATGCGTCTTTTTCAAAGAAATACTGGTAATCCACTTCTCCGTCATCGTGTATGTAGTCTTTCAGAACCTCGGTCATACAGAGCAGGGTTCCGTCTTTGAATATTTTTAAGACTTCGTCATCGTCGGCGTCTTTTCTCACCCTGTTATTGTCGATTACGACATCGTATGTCCCGTCGGGGTAGCGTTCAATGATTATGTTGCCTTCGTCGTCGCGGTCTAGTCCGAACGGCGGCCGCACGATGATCTCGGCATATGGCTGCACATCGGCTATAAAGTCGATTCCGTGGTCGTTGACAGTTATATTGACCACTACGTGGGAATTGCGCGGAAGGTCGGCCATGGGACGTGCCGATGCCTCGTCTTCGCCCGGCATGTGCCATTTGAGATCTTTCCAGATCTGGAGAGGGACGCCGTCAAGCGATATCGATACTCTCTGGGCTTGCTCGTTGCCGGGGCTGCCTTCCGGCACATAGACCGGGGCAACGGCCTGCACGGCCTGCGGCATGTGTGCCGGAAGTTGCAGGGACAGCCCTGTTATCTCGTATTCACCCTCTTTGGAAGTGGCCGGCACGTTATACTCCTTGACCACCTGGCATCCCTGGGCATTGGTTTCGTATCGGGCGTCTGGGAAAAGAAATTCGCGGTCGGCTATGCGGTCTATGCGCAGGCCGCTTAGTGTGTGTTTCGTATTGGAATTATTGATTATGCGGAAGCTGTATTTCACAGCCGCGCGGTGCAGGTTGTATGAGCGCTCGGTGACATCCTCGTTTCCTATGTGTTCGGTGTATATTGCGGAGATCGGCAGCGGAGTTCTTAAAGACTGCCCCTTGCCGTCCGGGCTGTTCTGCCTGAGGGCTATGGTCAGGCGGCGTACGGCATCAGTATCCATCCATGAATTGACAGGAAATTGCTCCATATACCGGGTTAGCGAGCGTGTGCCCCCGGCTATCTCCATGCCCTCTTCGTCGAGCAGGTAGTCTTTCTCGTTGGCCAGGAAGATTACAGTCTTCGTGTCGTTTCGTTTGACCTGGAATTCATATTGGCCGGCCTGCACGGCATCGCTGCCGGTAGTGTATAGGTTGTTGTGTTCCACATTACCTGCCTGGTCGAGAATTATTATGCGCAATTGCTCCATGTTCTCTCCCGGCGCGCCCCATTTGTCATCCTCGTTGTCAAAGTTGTCAAATCCGGCAGCCGGTTTGGCACGGTGCCCCTGGCCTAAGTCTACAGAGAGCACAAGCCGCGTGTACTCTCCTGGTCCGGGCGGGCAGGGCTGCTCGGAAGCGCATCCTGCCATGAGCAGGATGGCGCACAGGGTGCAGAATGTATTTAACAGTCTCGTAAATCTCATTTAGAGTTATCGCTTAGTTTGTGCCGTGTCTGGCACGGAATATCTTATTGGTCTATGTCGTTGATGCGCACTATCCAGTCGTCCACACGGATAAAAGCGCTGTTCCAGTGTCTCGGATCGTCAAGGAAGAAGAACAGTTGCCAGTCGCTCTTGCGGTCGAGGAATTCCTGTTCGCCGCACCAGTCGAAATGGTTGCTGCGCAGGGCCAGCAGGTAGTTGTTCAGCGGTATGTTGATTAGTTCCGAGCCAGACTCCTTGTGAGTGACGATGAGTTTAGGCGAGCGCATAGTCATGAGTCTGGACGTGCTCAGGTCGGCATATGCTATCTGTACTTCTGTGATAGTGGAAGAATTGCCGGAAGCGTTGTCGCCGGGTATCTCGCCGGTGCCGGTGCTGATACTGCCGCAGTCCCACGGCGTGTATGTCACCATACCGTTGTCCACAAGGAGGTTGTTATGGTCGAAAAGAGTATTGTCGTCTACTATTTTAAATTCGTAGTCATGTCCGTCAAGCGGTTCGTAGGTCATGTGCTGGAGTATGAGGCGGAAATGGTTGGTATTCTTCATCATTTTCACAGTGACCGGGGTGAGCTGCGGAGCACGTTTCACGCTTACTTTCAGCGAGCCGTAGAAGTGGTCGTGCAGGTGTCCGGCAGGATTGCCGGGTTCGAGACACTCGGGGTTGAGCTTCATGCCCAGCTCAGTGTCTTTGGAGCCGGAGGCCGGTATGGCCGTGTGGCTGAACGAAGCTTTTCCGCATTCGGCACCGCCGTATGCAACGAGGCGGTATTCGCCTTCGGGCAGGTCGATGGCCATGCGGTAGTTTTCATCGGACAGGACCGAGGATGTCTCGGTGCGTGTCGTCACATATTTGCCCTCGGCGTCGTAGATGTGGAGGGTGAGGCAGTCTACTTGTGCCGGGAACGCGTTGGCGCGTTCGAGGTTGTAATCGTATACAAAACGAATCTCCAGTCCTACAGGGCATGGTTCCGGCTCATCGTCGAGTATAGCGTTGCAGCCTGTCAGCGCCAGAAAGGCCATGAGTGTGGGAAAGATAACCATAAAGGCTCGTGCAATCCGTTTCAAAAAGTCTTTTTTCATCGAAAGCAGATGTTTAAAATTCATGGTTTCTCCGGGAGTGGAGATGGTTTTTAGGATGAAATTAGGAGTTGTTATAAATTAAGAGGGGCTGTCGCACAAGCAGTGCGCCTTGCGGCAGCCCCTCTGCTTGTTATGTC
Source organism: uncultured Muribaculaceae bacterium (assembly GCA_910578665.1). Lineage (GTDB taxonomy): Bacteria > Bacteroidota > Bacteroidia > Bacteroidales > Muribaculaceae > Lepagella. The sequence continues at coordinate 14,229 of CAJTQU010000022.1, read as the reverse complement.
TGCCTGGCCGGACTGATTCCGGCCAGGCAGGTGGTTGAAAGTTAGATAATCTTAAGATTAGAAGTCAATGTTGTTTATACGTACCATCCAGGGGAGGACACGGCAGGATACCTTGAAGTATGTCTTGGGATCCTCGTCGGGAGTGTCGGGAGTGTCGGGATCATCGTCGTCATCGGGATTGTCGGTATGGCCGAAGCGGCTTACAGAATTGATGGCGAGCTTGTAGATGTTGTTGCGGACGGTGCCGAACTCCATTGTACCCATTTCGTTGTTATTGCCATTGTCGTTGTGGCGGTTGTAGTAGGTGTAATAAACGTAGTAGTGGTTTGCGCCGCCTTCTACAGTGGGACGGTAGATTTTGTAGACATTCTTCCCGTTAACTGTATTGTTTGACTGGTAGTCCTCAGGCAGTGTTTCAATTTCAAATTTGTATATTTTGCCGTTTTCCGAATCTTTTACTTCATGTTTCATAGCTGCTTCTCCGAATACGGCTACGAAGTCCTGGTAGAATTTGGAACCGGTTGATTGTTTTGCGGCCATGAGACGCAGTGAGTTCACATCACCGTAGAATACGCCGTTATACTGGTAGATAGCTCTGCCCTCTTCCATAGTCTTCTTCAAGACGTCAAGCTGGGGATTGATGATTTCGGCCTTGAATACAACGCCTGTGGTAATGCCTCGTTTTTGGTTGTCTTTGCCAGGGATAGTGTTTTCGGTGACATAGCGCCAGATCTTGTAGCCTTCTTTGTTAAAACCTGCGCTCTGGCCGTTACCCCAGTTGTCATCATTATCATCTTCGCCGTCAAATGTTGCCAGAGATGTGTAGTTGAGTGCAGACAGGTTTCCTGAGTTCAGCTGGTGCAGATATTTGCCGAGGATTTCATTGCCCAGAGGACTGCTGGCTTTGAGGTCGAAGTTGGGGCTGACAACATAGTTGTTGTTAGTCTCGGTGCCGCAGATGTTCCAGTTATGGCTGGTGCCGTCGGCAGACACACGGGGAAGATAATAAAAGTCTTTGGCGATGTTGATGGGAGCCATGCCGACAAACTGGACTTGTGCCACTGTGGCATTATCATCGTTTACATCTTTGATGTCATAGGTGTTATTGGGGGTGTTGTTGTTTTTGAAGTCCAGACGGGCAGCAACACGGGCAACGTCAACTGTGCCGAGGTTAAAAGCTTTCTCCGCACTGTTATAGTTGTTCAGGAGCTCTTTCTCAGTAGGCATTTTGACCGCTGTGAGAGTGGTGTTGGGAGCGTTGAGCATCATGAAGTTGTCATCCTGCCAGATGGGAGCGTTGTCACTGCTGATTGAGGCAATGCCGTTGGTCACTACGTCCAGGGCGTTGTCTAAATCTACTGTGGTGTTACAGAATGCGAACACATAAACATCTTTTTCGGCAGCCGCGATGATCTCCTGGTCTTCGAACAGGATGGTGTAGTTACCGTTGACGGGATCAGGCATAGTTGCCACATATTTAGTGCTGGATGCCAGGGGAGTGTAGCCGATGCCGTCAGCATCCTTGGTTGCGAGGACTACAGTCATGTTGCTGATAGTGTTCTCGCGGTCCTTGCCGATTTCGAAACCGTCAGAAGAGTTTGTGTTGCCGTCGTAGTCGCCGGTTGTGCTACGGTTCGAGGTGGCCATGTGGAGCTTTACCGTGGTGTAGAGGTTGCCTGTTTTACCGTTGTCGGGATTGTCGGGCATGTCCTCTGAAGCGCAGGAGGCCAGCAATAATGCAGGAGCTGCTCCGATCAGAAATTTTTTGAAATTCATGCGTTAATTAAAGTTTTGTTGTGTATTATTATTTGTTATTCGATTAGCAAGGCTTTGTTCTTGAGGGCCTCTGGCAGGTTGCCTGCGGCTTCGAAGTGCCTGAGCGCGGTTTCAAAATCACCTTTACGGGCGGCAAGCACGCCGCGGGCGTTTTCCGCTTCGGGAGAGTTGCCGGCTTTGCCGAGCATGGAGGCTGCCGCGTCAAAGTCTCCTTTGTGCATTGCGGCCACGGCGGCGTTAATATTGGCCACGGGGTCTTCAGGATAGTACTGGCGCGCTATGCCGATAACTTCATTAAACTGGTCGGAACCCTCAGGGTACAGACGGGCCACGCGGAACATCTGGTTGAGTGACATGAGTTCGGGTGTCTTCCGTATCACTTCGTCCAGCTTTTTGTCGTCAAGAGGTTTCAGACGGGTATTGATTGCAAATTTGGTGCATCGCAACTGGGGAAACCACTGTGGCAGGATCTTGCCGCGGTATAGCTGGGCGAACCGTGGGTCGGTCTTAAGCTCCTTTTCCTTTGCGTCATAATCGGAGGGACCGTAGGCCGGGCGGTCGATAAGGGCTAGCAGTTCCCGGCGCTGTACGGGTGTTATGTCGGAGGCGTTTTCAACCATTTCGCGAAACTCGCCCCAGTTTTCAGGTACGGAACTGTAGGTGCATTTATCGGTCGGCAGGTTGAAGCGGCGGCCTATGTATTCCGATAATGCTCGCGAACGGTTTGTGGCCAGATATTCGTTATGCAGGTATGGCGATTCGGGCGAAGCATAGCCGCATATGTCGATCGAGGCTATCTCCACGTTGGGGTCGCTCAGTGCATAACGCACGCTGTCTTCAATGATTTTTAACTGCGCGCGGTTGTCGATGCGCTGTCCGTTGCGGCATGTGTAGGGGATGTCGTGGAGTTCGGTGCGGTCTACCTCGAACTGTACCCTCGCACGTCCTTCGTGTACAGATACAGGCTGTTCAGTGACCTCAGGTGTGCGATATACGAGGCGCATGCGCGGTGCCGGGTTGAGGTTAAGCGGTGTGGGGGTGCCCACGGACGATCCTGCGGCGCGGCCGCAGCCGCATGTGTCGAGCACCATGCGCACGGCTGCCGAGGGGTCGAGCATCCACGCTTCCATGGGTGTGAGGGCCGTGTAGTGCAGGCTCTGCTGCCTGCCGTTGTGGCGGCGCACCTCGTATGCGATGTCGTAGCCGGAGTGTTTTTCTTTGGGCATGTTGCCGCGCAGGTAGGCGTAGTGCATGTTGCGACCGTTGACGAGCACCGAGGGGAGTGCCACGTTTTCTCCGCCGGGGCCTTCCACTACGGGCGTGACGTAGATCTGCCGGTTGCCGCCGAGCCGCAACGAGTCGAGCACGAGGTCGGCCGACAGTTGTACGTTGCTGCCAATGCGGTTGAATTTTATGTTGGATGTCTTAAGGCTTCCTGTCTCTTTGGCCGCCAGTGCCGCCAGCGGCAGCAGGACAGTGATTATTAATAGTTTGTATATGTGTTTCATGTTGTCGGAATATGTTTTGTGCGTTGCGCGGTATTTTGTGTCAGCATTGTGGGAGAAAGGTCCGTTTTTCGGATCAGAAGATGTACATTAAAGACAGTCCGAGTTTTGTGAGGCCGGCATAGTTAGTGGTGCCGGAACCGACCTTGCCCACACATTCTTCGCATGAGAATTTGTCATACCAGACATGGCCGTAGCCTACTCCGATTTCCGCCTCGATATTAAAGTGGCGGCTTATGATCCATTGGTATCCGTATGTGAGGCCTATGCCGGCAAATTCTCCCTGGTAGCGGTGGTCGCGCACGCCTGAACGCAGATTTTCGCCGCTGAAGAATCCGCCTGGCAGCGGTAGGTCGACGTTGGCTGCGTTGTATTGCCCTCCGAACGCGTGCACGCCTAGAAAGTGGCCGTTGAAAGCCGAACATGTCCACCAGCGGTATTCGGGCATCAGCACCCAGTGTTTTACCTTGCGCTCGCCGTGGGTGTCAGAGTTGAATTTCCAGGGATTCAGACCGTAGACGAGGTTGAGCGTGGATTTAGGGCTTACTGCGGCTTCGACGCCTAGGTTAGGTGTCGTGGTGGCGTCATAGAGCAGGTTGGTCTTGACAGCTATCTGGCTGTATGCGCCGGATGTAGCCATGGCAAGTGCTGCGGTTGTAAGAACTGTCTTTAATAAGTTCATTAGTCGTAGTAATAATTATGGTTCGAAGAAATGCTGATATTGCCAGATTATTGGTTGTATTGGCATTGATGTTTGGAAGACAGCTGGCTGTGTACCAAGCATGTAGAAAATTGATAGAGCGGTGTTCTTCATTATTCCAATTGTGTTTCTCAATAAAGGGATAATGGAGGAGACTGTCTTCTGTCTTGCAAAATTATAAAATTAATATCAAATTTTACCCCCCCCGAAGCGTTAAATTATATTAATGAAACGTAAAATACTAAGTTATAGAGTGTTGTTGGCTACGTATGCATTATATCTGAGAGTTGTGTGAATCTGTTTATGTATATTAAAACGTTTTGGCGAATACGGTATTGCAGGACTGGTATAAAAAAGTTAATTTTGTAAAATGGGATATTGTTTTAATCCAGGCTTAGAAGAAGACCGTGCGGTGTTGCTGCATAAATCTCCTTTCGGGATATTAAGGCTCGAGGCGTGCGGAGGCATGTTGTGCGTGTGTCGCAGGTATGACGGCGCAGGCGTCTCTGGGGGATGTGGAGGACAGGCTGTTTTGATGGAGGCGGCACGGCAGCTGGATGAGTATTTTGCCGGAACGAGGCGTGGGTTCGACCTGCCTCTATGTCCGGGCGGCACGGCTTTCCAGCAGGAAGTATGGAGGGAGCTGTTGCGCATACCTTATGGCGCGACCGTGACTTACGGGCTGCTGGCGCGCCGTGTGGGGAGGCCTGGGTCGGTCAGGGCCGTGGCCGGTGTGTGCAATGCCAATCCGCTGGCTGTTATCGTGCCCTGCCACAGGGTGCTGGGTGTCGGTGGCAGGCTCACCGGCTATGCCGGCGGCCTGGATATGAAGGAGTGGCTGCTGCGCCTGGAGCAGCCAGGATTTTTCTGTTTATAGACGTTGTGAGGCGTAGTTGAAAATGGCGCCTGAGATTTCGGCCATTATCTGTTCGGCATCTGCCTGGCTGCCTGCGAAATCTTTTACAAAGACAGACACCGAGTAGCCTTTGCCGGACGGCATGAGCACGTAGCCACCATCGTTGACGGCGGTTATTTCGCCTTTGTCGTTGGTATAGCCGGAGCCTGTGCGGTGTGAGAATTTGATGTCGCGCCGGCCTGCGAGCGGTGCTGCGATGCGTTTCTCTCCGGTCTGGCATTCGGTCATGGCGCGGCGTATGAATTCTTGTTTGCCCGACGAGACGATGCTGTCGGTGAAGACCTTGTTGACCAGTACGGTGTATGCCAGCGGACTGCACCGGTTCCTGTAGCACAGAGAGTTGTTCTCTTTCATTTCCGATTCCTTATACATCATTGCAAACTCCGGTTCGGAGACCAGCGTGGATGTCCACTTCCCGGTTTCGGGCACTGACACGATTTTGTCAAACAGCAGGTTGCTGGCATTATTGTCGCTGTCTATGAGTATGTAGCGTATCAGATCGCCTGCCGTTATACGTATGTCTCCGTCAGGATAGTCTTTGAGCATCGGGCTCCATGTGGATGGGTCGAGTTCGCCACGCCTTATGTTGATCACTGTGTCAAGACCGGTTTCGTTGTTGTCGAGCATGTGGCACACGGCGAGTGCCTCAGGTAGTTTGAACATGCTCATCATTGGGTAGTCAGGGGTATTGTTCATGACCAGGGTGTCGCGGCTGTCGAATATGACGGCTATGCCGAATTGTCCGGGCTTGCCCTTTATGATGCTTTGCAGGGAATCTTGTAGTGCTGTCATGGGCATATGCTCTGTCGTGGGATTGCTGCCGGCACGGCTGCAGGACGTTATGGCGGCCGCAGTCAGCGCTAGAGTTGGTAATAATTTATTCATGAGGTGTGTATTATATTGATTTATAAGTGTATATACTTTTATGTCTCAAAAAAAGCGGCGTAGTGGGCATGCAATTGGAAAAAAATGACTAATTTTGCGTCACTATCAAAAACAAACAGGAAGTTTGCCGGAGTGGTCGAACGGGACGGTCTCGAAAACCGTTGTACCCTTACGGGTACCCAGGGTTCGAATCCCTGAGCTTCCGCAATTTCAAGGTCTTTGCTGTAAAAAGCAGAGACCTTTTTGCTTTGAGAGGGGGCTTCATATTGCAAAGTTAGTCAAAATATCTGCGATACGGGCCGTCGGTGGCTGTGTTATGGCAAGGTATGCCGAGTATATCTGATTCTGCGGCGTAGTCTGCGGCCACTTCGGGTTCGATACTGGTGTGCAGCACTATTCGTTGTGGGGCAAAATGTTGTAGGAGTTGCCGTATCTCGCCACGGTAGCCGCTCCCTATTATGAGTGTGGCGCACGGAAATGGTTTGGAGAAAGAGGCTTCGCCGGTTTTGCGGTCTATCCAGACAACGAGGTCGGGGCCTGTCTGCCTCAGTTGGATGCTTCCGGCAGGGGATGACAGTCTTTCTTCGCGGCCGCCGCTGTAGCTGTTTATACCGCATTGCAGGTGGTCGGTGGTTACTATGTATCCGTCAGGCGGCATATCCGGGCTGGTGAATGCCGCTGTCAGTACGGCTGCGCCCAGCAGTGCGGCCGAGAGCCTGAAAGTGAGCCTCGAGTAGCGGTAAAGCAGGCATATACCCGTGGTTACACCGGCCATGTAGAGCCACAGGGAGGCTTCCGAGAGCCTGATGTCTATGTGTGACGCGCCTGATGCTGAGATTAGGGCGGCCGATGTGTCAAGCCAGTGTCTGGCCGTGTCGATGGCTGTGCCGAGCCAGACGCAGTGTATGCCTGCCGCATGCAGGCATAGATAGCATGCTACAGACAGGAAGAAGCCAGGAAGAAGCGGTAGGGCCACTATGTTTAGTGGCAGGAAGAGTAACGATATTTCATGGAATGCGCCGGCGGTGAGCGGCCAGGATACCAGGAATGCCGCGACAGGCAGTATGGCTGCCGAGACGGCCTTTGACATGATGTTGCTGCCGGATCTCTGCCGGACCAGCGGCATAACGGCTATCACGCCGAGCGTTGTGGCGAAACTGAGCTGGAAGCCTAGATCGAAGAGTGCGCGCGGATCGCATGCGAGTATCGCGAATGCGGCTGCAGCCAGTGCGTTTATATTGCTGTGCGGCCGTTGCAGCAGTGTTGCTGTCATGGCCGCGACGGCCATAACCGAGGCCCTGGCCACCGAGGGTGCAAGCCCTGTGGCCAGGGCGTAGAGTATGATAGCGCATATGGTGGCTATGCGGCGCGGAGTGCGGCTGCCGGCCAGGTCTAGAGGTTTGAACAGCAGTCCGGCCAGGATGGTTATGATGCCCACGTGTAGTCCGCTCACAGCCAGTATGTGGGCCAGGCCCGAGCCGGTGTAGTTGTCGCGTGTCTGTTCGGAGAGCATGGACCGTTCGCCCAGAAGTATGGCGCAGACAAAGGCTTTTGTGTCTTTGTGCCACGGGGTCTTCTCTATGGCGGTTATGCATGCGTCCCTGCATCTTGTGACAACGCTCCACAGCCTGTCACCGCTGCCTGCGACAACGACGCGTACAGGCGATGCGGCGTGGTCGATACCGCGCGTGTACAGATATTCTTTGTAATCGAAATTTTCGGTGTTGCCGCCAGAGGATGTTTCTTCAAAATATCCGGGGAAGATAACGCGGTCTCCCGGATTGCCGGGTATAACGGGTGCTGACAGCAGGGTGCGGAAACTGTGTATCCCGTGGCTGCCGCCGTCGCGCTCTATGTAGCTGTCTACGGTTATTACGGCTCTGTCTCCCTCGCTGCCACGGGTGATCTCGCGTATTATGCCGGAAGCATGGCGGCCGTGGTTTGCAAAGTATATGTCAGGATCGGAGTATGTGGCGCGCAGCAGCATGGTGCCGAACGCGCATATGAGCAGCGATGCCGGAACCCATATGGCGTTGCGCAGTCTGAAAGACAGGGCTATTGTTTTGCGCCTCAGTGGAACGGGCCGGCGGCGTGATGCGAAGTCGACAGCCGCGAGTGCCAGAAGTGCGGCTATGCCTGCCAGTGTGCAGCATAGTGCAGTGGGGGCGTATGCTCCGGTGCGTCCAATAAGAATGCCGGCTGCCAGCGCCGCGCTCAGAGGAACGAACGGTGTGCGGCTCATCGTGCCCTGCGTCTATGTCCGGGCAGGGGCAGGTGTTCGTAACGTGCCACAAGGTAGAGGTAGAGCACGAGCATGAGGGTGCGTACGGTATAGGTGCACCACATCATGTCTGGAAACAGCAGGAGTTCGCCTCCGGCAGCGTACATAAGGGCCGCCAGCAGTGCGTATGCCCCCATGCGTTTGTACTGGTAGGGCAGGGGGTAATAATGCCGCCCAGCTATCCATGACACGGCCATGAGCAGGGCGTAGCTTATCAGTGCGGCCCATGCGGAACCCATGAAGCCGCCGGGTATGCCTATGGCCGGCACTAGGAGCAGGTTTAGACCGAGCATTACGGCGAAGCAGCCTACCGACATGTACATGCCCCATTCGGTGCGGTCGGTAAGTTTGTACCACAACGACAGGTTGAACGCTACTCCGCAGCATAATTCGGCAAGCATCATGACAGGGACTACGTCGAGACCGTCCCAGTATGCTGGAGATATGAACCGCTTTATGACCGGCAGGTAGAACATGACTGCCAGAAAAATGAACAGGCCGAGTATGACGAAGAATTTCATGGCGTCGCAGAATGCCTGCGGCTTGTCTTCGCCGCTTTTGCCGGCTTGCGCGAATATGAACGGCTCGTAGGCGTAGCGGAAAGCCTGGGTGAACATCACCATGATTATGGCTATCTTGATGTTGGCGCCGTAGATACCTACCATGGACTGTGCGGCTTTCTGGTCGTCGAAGAGATAGGGTATGACCATCTGTCCCATGTTCTGGCTCATGATGCCGGCTACGCCGAGTATGAGCAGTGGCCATGAATAGCGCAGCATGCGCCTCAGCAGGGCACCGTCGAAACTGTAGCGCGGAGATGTCATTTCCGGCAGCAGGCAGAGCAGGACTACGACAGTGGATATGAAGTTTGCCACAAAAATCCAGCCGATGCCGTAGCTGTCGCCTCCGGGTATGCTGTAGAACCAGCTTATGAGGTCCGGACAGTGTTTACACAGCCATGGGCAGAGCAGCAGGAAGAAGAGGTTGAGGCCTATGTTCAGAGCTACGTTGAGCATCTTTATAGATGCGAACCGCAGTGCCCGTTTCTTATAGCGCAGATATGCGAACGGAATGTTGGTGAATGCGTCGAGGGCTACGATTACCCCGAGCATCCACACATAGTCCGTATGGCCTGGCAGCTTTATGGCCGCGCTCACCGGTTGCAGAAAGAGAGAGAGCAGAAAAATGGCCAGCAGGGATGTTGACGCTACTGACAGCAGTGATGTGGTGTAAACCGTGTCCGGCCTGTCATGCTTGCTGGCGAATCTGAAAAAGCCAGTCTCCATGCCGTAGGTGAGTATGACCAGCGCCACGGCAGTGAACGAATACAGATAGCTGACTATGCCGTATTCGTCTGTGGGGAACATCCAGACGTACAGAGGCACCAGGCACCAGTTCAGAAATCGTCCTATAATGCTGCTCAGGCCATAGATAGCCGTTTCCTTAGCCAATGCCTTTATTCCTGCCATACGTCTGTCTGTCAATATGTGAAATCAATATTCATCCCACGACTTTATGCGTATGTCGTCGAGGCTGAGCTCGCAGAATGCCTGGATAAAGGCAGAGGCCAGACGCACATTGGTGATGAGGGGTATGTTGAGGTCTACCGCGGCACGGCGCACTTTGTAGCCGTTGCTCAGTTCTTTTGGTGTGAGATTTTTCGGGATGTTTACCACGAAGTCTATCTCTTTGGAGTGCAGCATGTCGATGGCCTGCGGCTTGCCCTGCTCGGAGGGCATGTAGACTTGTATCGACGGTATGCCGTTTTCGCTCAGGAAATTATGGGTTCCTTCGGTAGCGCAGATGGTGTAACCCTTGCGGTGCAGCATGCGTGCGGCATCGAGCAGTCCTACTTTCTGTCGCGCTGTGCCGGAACTTATCAGGATGGCTTTCTCCTTTCTCGGTATCTGGTATCCTACGGAGAGCATGGCTTTGAGAACGGCTTCCGAAGTGTCGTCACCCAGGCATCCCACCTCGCCCGTGGAGCTCATGTCCACGCCGAGCACGGGATCGGCGCCCTGCAGTCTCGAGAAACTGAACTGCGAGGCCTTGATGCCCACATAGTCGAGGTCGAAAGCGCTTTTGCCGGGTTTGTCTACCGGGACGCCGAGCATCACGCGTGTGGCGGTGTCGATGAAATTCTGTTTGGATACCTTGCTGACGAACGGGAAGCTGCGCGAGGCCCTCAGGTTGCACTCGATGACCTTTATGTCATTGTTTTTGGCAAGGAACTGTATGTTGAACGGTCCCGAGATGTGCAGTGCGGCGGCTATTTTGCCCGAAATCTTTTTGATGCGGCGCATGGTCTCCACATAAAGTTTTTGCGGGGGGAACTGTATGGTGGCATCACCCGAGTGCACGCCGGCAAATTCTATGTGCTCGCTGATTGCGTATAGCTTGATTTCGCCGTTCTGAGCCACTGCGTCCATCTCTATTTCTTTGGCTTCCTGGATGAATTCTGACACTACCACGGGGTGCTGCTTGCTCACATTTGCGGCCAGCTGGAGGAAACGGTTGAGCTCGTCTTCGTTAGAGCACACATTCATCGCGGCACCCGACAGCACGTAGCTGGGACGTACCAGGATGGGGAATCCGACTTCGGCCACAAATTCGTCTATGGCCCCCATGGATGTCAGCTCGCGCCAGCGCGGCTGGTCTACGCCTATGGCGTCGCAGAGGCTGGAAAACTTGTTGCGGTCTTCGGCATGGTCTATGTCTACAGCCTGGGTGCCGAGTATATTTACCTCGTTGGCATCCAGACGCATGGCCAGGTTGTTGGGTATCTGTCCGCCGGTCGACAAGATTACGCCGTGGGGCATTTCCATGTCGAGAATGTCCATCACACGCTCGAAAGTGAGTTCGTCGAAATAGAGGCGGTCACACATGTCGTAGTCTGTGGACACGGTCTCGGGATTGTAGTTTATCATAACAGGGCGGTATCCCTGCTTGGCCACTGTCATAAGGGCGTTGACGCCGCACCAGTCGAATTCTACAGAGGAGCCTATGCGGTATGCTCCCGATCCGAGCACTACGACCGAACGGTGGTCGCCGGTATACCGGATGTCGTTCTGCGAGCCGTTGTATGTGAGGTAGAGATAATTAGTCTGTGCCGGATATTCGGCTGCCAGAGTGTCTATCTGTTTGACTACGGGCACGATGCCGTGTTTCTTGCGCATGGCGCGCACCTCGTCGCTGAGCGGTTCGCTCTCTCTGTGCATGCGGTCGCCAAATATCGCGCGTGCTACCTGGAAGTCGCTGAAACCCTGCTGTTTGGCCCGGCGCAGCAGCTCTGTGGGCAGTGATTCAAGACTGTCATAGGCCTCTATCTCCCTGCCGGTGCGTATGATATTGTTAAGCTTCTCTAGGAACCAGCGGTCTATCTTGGTCAGAGCGTGTATGCGCTCTACCGTATATCCTTTGCGCAATGCCTTGGCTATAACGAATATGCGTTTGTCGGTAGGCTCGGACAGCGCTTTGTCGATATCGTTGATTTCTATAGCTTTGTTTTCTACGAAGCCGTGCATGCCCTGGCCTATCATGCGCAGGCCTTTCTGTATGACCTCTTCGAAAGTGCGGCCTATGGCCATCACTTCGCCCACACTCTTCATGGACGAGCCGATTTCGCGGCGTACGCCGTGGAATTTTCCCAGGTCCCAGCGCGGTATTTTGCAGACTATGTAGTCAAGTGCCGGCTCGAAAAATGCCGACGTGCTTTTAGTGACAGAATTTTTCAGGTCAAACAGACCGTATCCCAGGCCTAGCTTGGCCGCTACGAAAGCCAGGGGGTAGCCTGTGGCTTTTGATGCCAGTGCCGATGAGCGTGACAGACGCGCGTTTACCTCGATCACGCGGTAGTCCATGCTCTGCGGATCATAGGCATACTGCACATTGCACTCGCCTATGATACCCACGTGGCGTATGATCTTTATGGCCAGTTTGCGCAGCGTGTGGTAGTCTTCGTTACTCAGTGTCTGCGAAGGCGCCACCACGATACTTTCGCCAGTGTGGATGCCGAGAGGGTCGAAGTTTTCCATGTTGCAGACCGTGATGCAGTTGTCAAAACGGTCGCGCACCACTTCGTATTCAACCTCTTTCCATCCTTTCAGGCTCTTCTCCACGAGCACCTGTGGGGAGAATGACAATGCCTTTTCCACAAGGGACACCAGTTCGTCGCGGTTGTCGCAGAATCCCGAGCCGAGACCTCCCAGGGCATATGCCGCGCGGACTATTACGGGGTATCCCAGTTCGTCGGCGGCTGCCACGGCGTCCTCTACAGAGGAAACAGCCTCGCTCTTGATGGTCTTTACATTTATTTCGTCAAGCTTTTTTACAAACAGTTCGCGGTCTTCGGTATCCATAATAGCCTGCACGGGAGTGCCCAGCACCTTGACACCGAATTCTTCGAGAGTGCCCTCTTCATACAGTTTGACGCCGCAGTTTAGAGCGGTCTGTCCGCCGAAAGCCAGAAAAATGCCGTCAGGACGTTCTTTCTCTATCACCTTGCGTACGAAATACGGCGTTACGGGCAGGAAATATATTTTGTCGGCAAACCCTTCTGATGTCTGCACGGTGGCTATATTCGGATTTATGAGCACGGTGGAGATGCCCTCTTCTTTCATCGCTTTGAGCGCCTGCGAACCGCTGTAGTCGAATTCGCCGGCCTCGCCTATCTTCAACGCTCCGGAACCGAGCAGGAGCACTTTTTTTATATTATTCATGGACTTGCTTCTTAGATTGGTAAAAAAATATGTCAGAGCATCGCGATAAAGTCATCAAATATGAATTCCGTGTCTTTAGGACCGCTGCTGGCCTCCGGATGGAACTGGGCCGAGAAGAACGGTTTTGTGCGGTGGCGTATTCCTTCGTTGGTGCCGTCGTTCATATTTATGAAATGAGGTTCCCAGTCGGCCGGTATAGTGTCGTTGTCTACCGCGAATCCGTGGTTCTGGCTGGTTATGAAGCAGCGCTCGGTGCCGGCCAGGCGCACCGGCTGGTTGTGCGAGCGATGACCGTACTTTAACTTGTATATCCGGGCACCGGCTGCTTTTGACAGCAGTTGGTTGCCCATGCATATGCCGCAGATAGGCTTGCCCCGTTCCATTGCCTTGCGTATGTTGGCCACGGTTACTTCCGCAAATTCCGGCGAACCGGGACCGTTGGATATGAACAGGCCGTCGTAGTCTATGGTGTTGAAGTCATAGTCCCAGGGTACGAGCACGACTTTCACGCCGCGGCGTGTGAGGCAGCGCAGGATGTTGTATTTGGTACCGCAGTCCACCAGTATCACGGTTTTCTCCCCCTCGCCGAACTCTTTCACTTCACGTGTGCTGACACGTGCTATCAGGTTTTCGGTGTTGGGGTCATGAAAGTCTATATCCTCTCCTCCCTCGAAAGTTATTTTGCCGAGCATGGACCCCTTTTCCCTCAGCAGTTTGGTCAGGGTCCGTGTGTCGATGCCGTAGATGCCCGGTATGTGTTCTTCTCGCAGCCAGTCTGACAGCGGCCTTTCGGCCTGCCAGTGGCTGGGCACCCAGCTGTAGTCCTGGCATACTATGGCCTCGCAGTGTATGTGGCTTGATTCGAAATAATCGCTTACGTTGTCCTCACTCTTAACCTCCTTGCTAGGCACTCCGTAGTTGCCCAGTATAGGATAGGTGGTGACCAGTATCTGTCCCTCGTAAGAGGGGTCGGTGAGGCTTTCTGGATAGCCGGTCATTGCAGTGTTGAACACAACTTCGCCGGCGCAGGGCTTCTCATAACCGAAAGAGAATCCCTGGAAGACGGAGCCATCCTCGAGGGTGAGGAAAGCGCGACGGGGAGCGTCTGTGGCTTGCATGATAATATGTTACTGGTTGGTTATTAGTCGCTGGCGCCATAGTGGCCTTTATGTCGGAGACCATAATGGAGCCATCGTATAAAATTGTGCAAAATTAATGAAAAAAACTTACTATTGCAAATCACATGTCATGTCAGGGCGCGTACCACGCGTGCCGGGCAGCCGGCTGCCACCGAGCGCGGCGGCAGTGTCCCCCTCACTACTGATCCGGCGCCCACGGTGCATCCGGCGCCTATTACGGCACCGGGAAGTATTACGGTATTGCTGCCTATCCACACAGGGCTGACGCATCTTAATTTTTTACAACATCAAAACTTTTTAAGGCATAAA
>CAJTQU010000021.1 GCA_910578665.1 uncultured Muribaculaceae bacterium | reverse complement strand
ACATTTTACTAAAAAATGTTGAATCTGACGGTCAACACTTTTCCGGACTAGACAAAACACGCAATCTTGGCAGCGATGGCAATCGCTGCTTCAGCATTCTGCGGCAATGCCCAAAGCCAATACGTAAGCCCGATGAAAGGCAACGTCAATCTACGCACGGAACCGTCCACTACGGCGGCAAAGGCGAGGACTTTTTCAAAAGCCGAACTCCTTCCTTTACTTGAAGAACTTGACGGATGGTACAAGGTAGACAACAACGGCACAGAGGCTTACGTATCCCAGTCTGTGGCCACGACTTATGATGCCGTAATCCCGAAAGAGATGTTCAGGAAAAACCTAACATCCAACAAGCCTCTCGACAAGATACGCTTCCAGGGATCAATCAACATCGAACCCGTCGATCGGGCACACGCGCTTATAAACGTGAACTGGATGCGTGTGAATCTGCCGGCCGAAGACTCATATTACCTTGCCGAAATCAAAGACGGCATGATAGTAGCCACTCACGGAGGCGCGACATACTTGGAGTCCTCTGAACCCCTCTCTGAGATAAAGGAAAAACTCATCCTGCTTGACAGCCCGATTCCTGTAGGATTCGACGAATTCAACAACACCATCTTATTCAAAGGAGCTGAATACTCGGAGTTCGAATAATACGAATACCCCCGAAATCAATCAGGGCACTGAAAAGTGATCACTTTTCAGTGCCCTGATTTCCATAATAAAAATTAATAATTTACATGGGCTGTCAGCGCGATTATGTAGCCGTGTGTTTTCACCGTGCCAGAGTCGTGGCTCCAGTTATGGTCTGTAATAACCAAGTCTTAACCAGATACCCATAACCATTTCAAAAATCGATTTTTGGCTACGCATTGGTTACTCAACTACCCCTTTTGGGTCCTGTGGATATCCTACTAGTGTCCTAATAATGTCCGGACAACAACTGATTACCAACAAAAATCCAGCTAATCAATGATTAGCTGGATTTAAGATTTTTAGTCTTCATTGACTCATCGCGGAGAGGACGAGATTCGAACTCGTGGTAGGATTGCTCCTACGTCAGTTTAGCAAACTGGTGGTTTCAGCCACTCACCCACCTCTCCTTTGAGATTGCCGGCCTAAGCCGCAGCAGTTCTATGCCTTTGCGGTTGCAAAGTTAGACATTTATGGCGATTCTTGCAAATTTTTCAGCCAGTATTTTATAATATTTCTTGTATCTGCCTGCATATGTGCGGTTTGCATATACCATAAACACCAAGATATATACATATACAAAGACGGCACGCCGATAAAGTTACGGTGTGCCGCCTCGAAGTCTTACCAATTTATTTGGAAGCAAGAGGGCCAGGCGTGGTATAAGTACGTCCTGCCAGTTCTTTATCGAGCATATACATGCCGTATTTGTTATCCTCTACTGCTTCGGCCGAAGCTAACATCTCGCGTGCGTTTTCCTCTTCTTCTACCTGTTCGTCTATAAACCAGGCCATACGGTTGGCCGTAGCAAAATCGTTCACTTCGTTAGCCAGTGCTCCGATAGCGTTTATAAGGGCTGTCACTTTCTGTTCGTGGGCAAGTGTGTCGCGATACATCTCCTGCACGGAATTCCATTCCGTCGGCACAGCCTCAATAGAGCGTAATTCTACTTTGGCGTCACGCGAGTTGAGATAGTTCATAAAGATGTGGGCATGGTCAAGTTCTTCGCGATACTGGATGAAAAACCAGTTGGCAACGCCTTTGTAACCCTTGGCTTCGGCATCCATGGACATGGCGAGATAAAGATATGCCGACCACATTTCGGCGTTAATCTGGGCATTTATTGCCTCGTGAACTCTTTCGTTAAGCATAGTTAAATTAGTTATAGTTTAGTTATTAAAGTCTCTAACGCCGGATCACAGAATTTGGTCGGCACAAACTCTGTCACATAATAGTCTGCGATATCATTGACTCGGAAAGGATCCTGGTCCAAAATAGCCTGCATCTCCCCGGCCTCCATATCACGTATCATAATCACACCGCCTTGCCGAGGTATCTGGGGGCCTGAGGCTATCAGGTGTCCGGCTTCGAAATGCCGGTCAAGAAAAGCCCTGTGATCGGCCAGGTATCTGTCTACCTCTTCAAGAGGTTTCTTATACATCACTCGGATTATATACATCTTTGCAAATTTGTTTAGTTCGCACAAAATTAACTAACTTAATCGGAAGTAACAAATTCTGCGGATAAAACATAACCACCGGAATACAAAAAAGGCACGCAAAATATGCGCGCCTTTCTGAGCCTCTTGTCGGATTCGAACCAACGACCCCGAGATTACAAATCACGTGCTCTGGCCAACTGAGCTAAAGAGGCAGGTGGGCAAGCTACCGTCATCGCACCGCTCAACCCCCTACCCTTGCTTCGGTCAAGACCTGGGGGAATTCAGGGGGAGCTGGTCGTGAAGGACTTACCCGGGTGCAAAATTAGTTATTTTTCATTTACCGGACAAATATTTTGTCAACTTTTTTCATCTTATAAAACTAAAACATTATATACCAGTGATTTATATATCTTAATAAAATAATATATAACATTTCGACGGCCTTAACTAGATTTGTCATTCACAACTTACACACAATACAATGTAACACATTATGCATAAATACATTAAGCACAATATACGAGCCTGTATATTATTTTCTTCTTGTAGGCCACACAATTTTTTATTACCTTTGTCGGATTAACTTATCCCGTAATGACAACAGATAAAGCCTTGATAGATATCGAAGCATTGGCTGACCGGCTGATAACAGGAGTGCGCGGGCAACGTGCAGCAACAACAGACAGTGAAACAGTCTCTGCCGCACATGGCGGCATATGTGACGCACCATGGCTTACCAGCAAACAAGAGGCCATGGCTCTGGCCCATTATCCTGACCTCGAAGCCCTATGCGATGCGGCAGACCGTATCACCAAGGCTTGTTCTTCTTATGGACGCATAGACAGCTGTTCGATCGTGAATGCCCGTTCTGGCTTATGCGGCGAAGACTGCAAATGGTGCGCCCAGGCCACACGGCACCACACAGGGTGTGCCACTTACAATGCAATCGATGCCGAAGAAGTAATGCAGGCCGCCGCTATGAACGAACAGGCCGGAATAAAGCGACTGTCGCTAGTCACAAGCGGCCGCAGTGTAACAGACAAAGACCTGCAACATTTTCTGGACATATACCGTAGGTTAAGCAAAGAGACGGGACTATACCTGTGCGCCTCTATGGGATTGCTAGGACGCAGCCAGATGAAAGCCCTACGCGAGGCAGGGGTAAAGCGTTATCATTGCAATATGGAGACATCCGAACGGTTCTTCCCGACACTATGCACCAGCCATACGCCGCAGGATAAACGCGACACAATCCAGGCTGCCCGTGCAGAAGGACTGGAAGTATGTTCAGGTGGAATAATCGGCATGGGCGAATCAATAGAAGACCGCATAGAGTTTGCCATAGAATTACGGTCTCTCGGAGTGGATTCCGTACCTATCAACATACTAAACCCTATCAAGGGGACACCGTTGGAAGACACGCCGCTAATCGGGGAATCCGAAGTCATACGCACTGCGGCCATATTCCGCTTCATACTACCGACCCAGGTATTACGCTTTGCCGGAGGAAGGGCACGGCTCGGCACCGAAGCCATGAAACGAATGCTGCACGGAGGCATCAACGGCGTGCTCATGGGCGATATGCTTACATCTATCGGGAACAAGGTGGAAGAAGACCGCGTTATGTTTAAAGAGGCCGGAATGCATCTTTAACGGACGCGACGCGACAACAACTATAGCAACGACGCATACACAGCGCCACAGTCCCTCATCCGGAAGCTGAACGCTGACACATAAATTTAACATGGCAAATTATCTCGTAGAGACACTGCTACAGCAGGCAGAAAAATATAGAAACCGCGCATTTTACAGATTCAAAGAGCCTGGGAGCGGCCACTGGGAGCTAACATCGTGGATGGAATTCCACGACTCTGTACTCAGAGCAGGGCGCGCTTTATACGCACTCGGTGTAAAAGAACTGGACAAAGCCATACTCTGTAGTCCCAACAGACCTGAACTGCTAATAGCAGAATACGCATGTTTCTTCAACCGCATGGCCGGCGTACCCGTATATGCCCATTCCACAGTCGCGCAGTTTTCATTCATTGCCAACGATTCGGGAGCACAAATCGCATTTATAGGATCCTTGGACCAATACGCCCTGGCACATGAATATGCGTCTAAGCATCCCGGAGCGCTAAAAAGCATCATACTTCTCACAGACGACACATCATACGTGGCGCCTGATGATATGACCACCATGACATGGAGCAGGTTCATGCAGCTTGGTGACAACATGGAGCTTCAGACACCGCTTATGCTACGTGCCGATAGCGGAACACCGTCTGACCTCGCATCCCTCATTTACACATCAGGGACTACAGGCGAGCCTAAAGGGGTTATACTTAATCACTCTCAATTCGAATCTCAATTAAAGGAGCATCTGGTACGGCTAACCGATATCAGCGAAAACGAATTATCATTGTGTTTTCTCCCTATGAGCCACGTTTTTGAAAAAGCATGGATGTTTTTCTGCGTTGTCAAAGGTCTGCGCGTGGCATTCAATTATGATCCTCGTGAAATAGAGTCGGCACTGCACGAAACCAATCCTAACCTCATGTGCTGCGTGCCACGTTTCTGGGAAAAAATATATACCGCGATAATGCAGCGCATAGACAGCATGACATGGATACAGCGCATGATGACCTATCGCGCGCTCAAAGTATGCGGACGTGTGAACCTGCATTACCGCCGTCTGGGAAAGAATATTCCGTTCCTGCTCAAACATGAATTCAGATTCTGGGACAGGCGCCTTATCTCCAAAGTAAAAAAAGCGATCGGCATACCATATCCCAACATCTTTCCGACAGCCGGCGCCGCCCTTTCTCCCAAAATATGCGAATTCATGCGAAGTATTGGCGCAGACATAATAATGGGGTACGGTCTGACAGAAAGTACGGCCACAGTAACGTGCTTTCCTAAAACAGGTTATGAGATAGGCACTGTGGGCACACCGCTGAGCCAGGTACAAATAAAAATCGACAATACTGGCGAAATATTGCTAAAAGGCCCCACCATAACACCGGGATATTACCATAATGAGGAGGCTAACAAGGCTGCATTTACCAATGACGGCTGGTTTCGTACGGGCGATGCCGGTTATTTCGATACCAACGGAGCTCTGGTACTTTCCGCAAGAAAAAAGGAACTCTTTAAAACTTCTAACGGCAAATATATATCGCCGCAATATATCGAGAGCCTTATGGCTTCAAACCCCTATATAGACGCGGCAGCCGTCATAGGGGAGCAAAGAAAATATGTAACCGCGCTCGTAGTGCCTGATTTCCACGCGCTGGACAAATGGGCAAAAGCGCACGGACTCAGTTTCGAAAGCAGAGAGGCTATGTGTGCCGACCCTCGCATAAACCAGCTAATTCTAAAAGGAATACACAGCCTGCAGTCCGATATGGCCGAATTCGAGACGGTTAAGTACATCACGCTTCTGCCACACAGTTTCTCGCTGGAAAAGGGAGAAATGACCAATACATTAAAGCTTAAACGCAATGTAATTGCAAAAAATTACGCCGATGCGATAAGCGCCATGTATCCTGACAAATACCTTGATTAATACATCTTTCTGACAATAACGATACCAAAATGATCACGCAAGAACAATTGAAAGAAGTTATAGAGCGCCGCGACGCTCTCCACCATTATCTCGACATTGATACTAAAAAAATACAAGTGGAGGAGGAAGAACTCCGCACACATGTGCCAGACTTTTGGAACGACCAAAAAACGGCAGAGGCCCAAATGCGCAAAATAAAAGAACTGCGGTACTGGATTGACAATTTTGAAGCTCTGTCAAAACAGGTCGAAGAACTACAGCTGGCTTTTGATTTTGTAAAAGACGGTCTTGTCTCTGAAGAGGAAATAGACACGCAATACGCTGCCGTACTTTCCGACATAGAGCGTCTCGAGCTGCGCAATATGCTGCGCCGCGAAGAAGACCAAATGGGAGTTGTATTAAAAATAAATTCCGGCGCAGGCGGTACAGAAAGCCAGGACTGGGCACAGATGCTCATGCGCATGTACCTGCGATGGGCAGAACGCCATAATTATAAAACATCTATCGCACAATTGCTCGAAGGCGACGATGCCGGTATCAAATCCACCACTATAAATATCGAAGGCGACTACGTATACGGATACCTCAAAAGTGAGAACGGGGTGCACCGCCTGGTACGCGTCAGTCCTTACAACGCCCAGGGCAAACGTATGACATCGTTTGCATCAGTATTCGTAACACCGCTGGTGGACGACACTATAGAAATCCAGATCTCTCCTGCCGCAATCAGCTGGGATACTTTCCGTTCGGGAGGTGCCGGCGGACAGAATGTGAACAAAGTGGAATCCGGCGTACGACTCAGATACCAGTATAAAGATCCTTATACCGGCGAGGAGGAGGAAATCTTAATTGAAAACACCGAGACTCGCGACCAGCCCAAAAACAAGGAGAACGCAATGAGACACCTGCGCTCCATACTATACGAAAAGGAGATGCAGCACCGTATGGCCGAACAGGCTAAAATCGAGGCTGGCAAAAAGAAGATAGAATGGGGCAGCCAGATACGTTCTTACGTCTTTGACGACCGCAGGGTGAAAGACCACCGTACCGGCCACCAGACTTCTGACGTAAACGGAGTGATGGACGGCGAGCTTGACGACTTTATCAAGGCATACCTCATGGAGTTTGCCGCCACACTCGAATGATGGATACCCATAACCTGCACAGTCTCGGACACTACACATGCTGCCTGCTGCCAGACACAGCAGACATAGCCATGGCCCTTAAGCATATAAACATGCTCAAGGGTGTGCCTCTCACACTGTTTATAACCGATCCGTCTGGAAAGATGTCAGGCACTCTCACCGACGGAGACATACGCCGCGGGTTGCTCGGAGGCTACACGCTGTCTGACCCTGTCACAAACATCATGCAGCGCCACTTCCGCTATCTGTCAGATGGCGCTGACAACCTAGGCGCATTCCGCTCGGCACGCGAACTGGGCATAGAGCTTCTGCCCGTCTTAGACAAAGACAAACATATCATTGGCACCGCCGACCTGCGACACCAATCGTCCATGCTGCCTCTTGATGCCGTACTCATGGCCGGAGGCAGGGGTGAAAGACTGCGTCCTCTCACAGTTACCACGCCAAAACCTTTGCTGCCTGTAGGCGGCAAACCCATAATAGACTACAATATCGAGTCTCTGTCCGCATACGGCATCTGTGATATATTTGTCACCGTGAACTATTTGCGAGAACAGATCATAGAGCATTGCTCACGCTACCATGGAACAGCACGCGTGAAATGTGTGCCGGAAGACAGACCGCTCGGCACATTCGGTTCTGTAGGACTGATCAAAGACCTGAAGCACGACAACGTACTGGTGATGAATTCAGACCTGCTAACCACTCTTAATTTCGAAAAGATGTATGAGCACCACATATCTTCACAGGCAGCACTCACTATGGCCGTAGTGCCATACACCGTCAGCGTGCCATACGCGATACTACGCACAGAGCAGGACCGTGTGCTCGGCTTTGAAGAGAAGCCGACATACAACTATTTTGCCAATGCTGGTGTTTATATCCTACATAGGCACCTACTTAAAGATATCGACGGCAGCACACGCATCGATGCCACCGATTTCATCGACACACTGCTGTCACAGGGACTTAAAGTGGGCTATTTCCCTATTGACGGGACATGGATCGACATAGGCTCGCCCGATGACTACGACATGGCATGTAAAAAAATGGCCCCGTAAAAATTAAAAATTATGGCAGATTCCAACTTTATAGACTACGTAAAAATCCTTTGCCGGTCTGGCAAAGGAGGTGCCGGCTCGCGACACTACCACCGTGCCAAATATGTGCCTAAGGGAGGCCCCGACGGCGGAGACGGCGGACGTGGCGGACACATCATACTAAGAGGCAACCGCAATCTATGGACATTGCTCCACCTGAGATACCAGCGACACATCTTCGCCACTGATGGAGAAAGCGGAGGAGCCGGACGCTCATTCGGAAAAGATGGCGAAGACCGTATCATAGAAGTGCCGGTAGGCACAGCCGTATTCGATGCTGAAACCGGACAATTCCTTGCCGAAATCACCGAAGACGGTCAAGAAATAAAATTGCTTAAAGGAGGCAAAGGCGGACTTGGCAACTGCCATTTCGCCACCCCAACAAATCGCGCGCCGAGATATGCGCAGCCAGGACAACCCGCTATAGAAAAAAGCATCGTCCTTGAGCTCAAGCTACTCGGTGATGTAGGATTAGTCGGATTTCCGAACGCCGGCAAATCGACCCTGCTCTCTTCAATATCCGCGGCAAAGCCCAAAATAGCAGACTACCCTTTCACTACAATGGAACCCAGTCTGGGCATAGTCAGCTATCGTGACGGCAAATCGTTTGTAATGGCCGATATACCAGGTATAATCGAAGGCGCCAGCGAAGGCAAGGGGCTTGGTCTGCGCTTCCTACGTCATATAGAACGCAATGCCGTACTGCTATTTATGATTCCTGCCGACAGTGCCGACATAAGAAAAGATTATGCCGTACTTCTCAAAGAATTAAAAGAATTCAATCCGGAGCTAATGGATAAAGGACGCGTGCTTGCCGTAACAAAA
Organism: uncultured Muribaculaceae bacterium; assembly: GCA_910578665.1. Lineage (GTDB taxonomy): Bacteria > Bacteroidota > Bacteroidia > Bacteroidales > Muribaculaceae > Lepagella. The sequence goes on along the minus strand of CAJTQU010000021.1, from coordinate 29,286 downwards.
TGCGACATGCTTGACGAAGAACTGACCGAGGCACTGCGTGCCGAACTTCCAGAGGGAATTCCCACCGTCTTTATATCGGCAGTGACAGGACAAGGTATAAACGAACTTAAAGACATTCTCTGGCACGAAATTAATTCCGATGCTGCCAAAACACAGGTGGCTATCACACACCGCGCGCTAGATGTGCACCACCGCGTGCCTGAAGAAGACAATTTCGTGTTTGAACAAGAAGATCCTGATGATGACAGCATGCTGCTCACCGACGAAGACTGGAACGATGAATTCTGGGCAGAGGAATCATCTGTAAACCCAGACTGACATTATCATTTCAAGAGTACAGACAGCGCCCTCACCTTTACGGTGTAGGGCGTTACTTGTTTACGGGTGCGAGGCGGTGTGCGGAAATAATAAAATGTATTCGTCTCGTCCCAACTCTTAAAAACCAGGCGGCGTGTCTGGCCTCCAGGTACTTCGCATGGAAGCTTAAGAGTACGGGTATGCAGACATACTCCGGCAGTAGTAAGATAGTCTATCCGCAACTCTATACCGCATATAGTGTCAGAATCAATTTCCGAAGTCAGAAACATGCTCTCTCTGTCTGATGACAGAGGCTTGTCATAACCGAAAATACGTATCATGGTAAGCGTGTCCGCATCAGTCACCTGACGCGGTATATCGGCAAAAGCCGGTTCAGCCTCCGCAACCACGGGAGCGTGCCGTACTTTCACCCTCCTGCCTTCCGCCACTACGCATGTCAACACGCATAAAGCCACGGAACATAACGACACTACCCTACTTCGTGGAAAACACATACCTGAAACCGAAACTTAAAATCTCCTTAAACATCCAATGCCTCCAATGCGACTTAGATGCTTCGGATGCAGTGTCATACCTGAGATGCAGATACAATTGTGTAGACAGAAATTTGTTGATTGAAAAATTCATAGTATTTTCCCAGTCTCCCTGAAAGTCACCATAATCAGTAAAGATAAACAATCGGGATTTCCAAGAAATATTAGAAGCCATAGCCCAGTCCATGGTGAACTCGGCACTGCTACCTATCTGGTTTACATATTTCTTGCCCATAGGGATACTGAACTGTGTAGGATTGACCTGCGTATCTATACATGTCTTAAGATTATATGACGCCGGCGCTATCGACACATTTATTTTCAACGTGTTCTTACGCAGACTTTGCGAATAGGTCATACCGAGACCCAGATTAAGCTCTCCCGGAGATAAGAATGCGGCTTTACGTTCCTGCGAATTTTCACCATAATTATTCAGAAACTGTGTCTTCAACTGCGCCGTCACACTATAGAACCACTTGTCACGTGCCCTGACACCAAATTTAAAGTTATACTGAAACAGGTCTTCCGAAATAGAATATTTATGATATGTGTCCTGCGGCGTGGAATACATACCGAGTTTATACGACAGATTACTTTCCAGCAACAATTTCGGATGGTACACCTCGTTCAGTTTGACATTCCACAAAAAATTTATGATGAGCGTCAAATTATTAATACCGCCCTGGTACCAGTTGGGTGACAGATACGCTTGCGAGAATTGCAAACCGCCGTCCAGCGTATGCAGCCAGTTGGTACGCCGTATGTCATCAAACGGCATGGGAGCCGGTGTATCAGCCATCCCCCCGGAAGTATCAGATATAAGGAATGCAGACGGATTGTCCTTTACTTTCTTCAAACTGGGCGGATCCGGCAACGTCCACGCAAGATATTCGGCCCTGCCAGGATTAGAAAGCATATAACGCCTCATTATATCAGTAAACACCGAGTCACTGTCGGCCCCGGGCAGCCCTCCTGCATATGATTCAGTTGCGGACAGACATGCCTGGCGCAGCACATTCTGAGAGACCGGACATTCCGCTCCAGGCATACGCCCGGGTATGTGGAATTTTGAAAAAATCAACGGACGCATAGACAGAGGCACAACGGTACCGGCATCCCTCCCTCCGGGCAATGAAAGCAGTATCTCATCGACACTGCGTGGTTCTCCGGACGACTGGTATACCGCCTCGTCAGCAACAGCCGCGGCATTCATAAACAACGCGGCGTATACCGCAAGGAGAGTCAGCAATCTCACACGCATATGACATCAATTATTTACCAGACAACAATTTATCGTAATCTTCACTCTCTATCACCCTCAAAGCCTCGCGAAATATGTCATTATGAGAGTTATAGACCTTGTCATAAGTCTGATTCTCATATATATCGCGACTTATCAGACCTTTGACTACTGTTTTAAGCAGCGGCACGCAGCGATCGTATTCTTTCTGGTCAAACTTGATACCGGCCTTGTCTGCCATGGCTTTTATTTCGTCAAGCATGACGGGAGACACCTCAAAACCGCTTACAAACTTGTTGTCATCCTTATAAAGTTTCTTGATCTCTTTCCTATGCGAATCTACATAATTTACAGAATACTTTATAATCAATCCCTTAGCAGTCAATTCCCGATAGTAACGGGACAACGGCATAGTGTCAAGAGGCACAAAACAATCCGGCGATATTCCTCCGCCGCCATAAATCTTCCTACCATGCAGTAATGTGCTTGTGCGCAATTTCTCATCATAATGTGTCGAATCGGCATGCATAAGCTCCCCATGGTTGAATCGTTCGCTTATATCATCTCGATAAGCATCAGCCGCACCTTTCTCGTAAGGCTTCTGTATATCCCGTCCGGCAGGAGTGTAATAATGAGCCGTGGTAAGCCTTATCATAGAGCCGTCAGGAAACGGTATCGGCCTTTGTACAAGTCCCTTGCCATAAGTTCTTCTACCCACAATGAGACCCCTGTCCCAGTCCTGGACGGCACCTGACATAATTTCTGCTGCCGAAGCACTGTACTGGTTGGCCATAACCACCAGGCGTCCGTCGGCAAACAGAGGCTTGCCCTTGGAAGCCCGGGCCTTGAAATCTCGGCGTTCGGAATTCACACCTTCTGTATAAACAACCAGTCTGCCGTCATCAAGCAGCTCGCCCAGCATATCCACCGAGCTGTGAAGATATCCGCCGGTATTGTCTGTCAAATCCAGAATAAGGTTTTTCATACCTTTCTTTTGCAAACCGCGCAGCGCTTCCCTGAATTCGTTAGCCGTTTCTGCCGCAAACTTATTGACAGCTATATATCCTGTCTCTGGAGAAACCATATAAGAAGCGTCCACGCTATAGATAGGTATGTCGTCACGCGTGACGTGAAACTTAATTGTGTCAGCAGCACGGCCAGGTTCCGAACGAAGCGTGGTAAGCACCACCTGTGACCCTTTAGGGCCACGCAGACGCTTGGAAACATCGCTTGTCTTATACTTTTGTCCGGCTATAGAACTGTCATTTACAGCTATTATACGGTCTCCCGGCAAAATACCTACTTTCTCCGAAGGGCCGCCGCCAATAGTCTGTATGACATAGACCGTGTCGGTAATAAGGTTATAAGAAATGCCTATGCCCGAAAAATTACCTTCCAGAGGCTCATTAAGCTCACGCGTCTCCTCCGGAGTAGAATATGACGAATGAGGATCCAGTTTCTCAAGCATGCCCCTTATGGCATCCTCTACAAGCTTATCTTCATCCACCGTATCCACATATAATTGTTTTATAGCCGACTCGGCATAACGCAGTTTGTTCAAAGGGTTCTGCACTTTCTGGGCCACAACCGCGCATACGGCGGCAACTGCCGCAGCCACTATCAATAACTTTCTCATATTGTCATTCATTTCCGGGCAGGAAACCTGCCACATCCACTCCGTAATGTTCCAACTCTCTAACCACCGACGACGAGACGCAGGCATGCTCTGGTAGTGTGTACAGCAACACTGTCTCAATACCCGATATCCGGCGGTTGACATCCGCCAGCATTCTTTCATACTCGAAATCCTGCATAGTCCGCACTCCGCGCAAAATGAAACGCGCACCCATCTCGACGGCAAAATCCACTGTCAGCCCCTCATAAGAATATACCTCGACACCGGGTTCGTCGGCATAAATTTCAGCAATTTTCCTTATGCGCCGTGCCGTCTCGTCACTATCGGCACTTTCTTTGCCGGCATTGGTCCCTATGGCCACTATGATACGGTCAAATAATGGCAAAGCTCTGTCCACCACACTTTTGTGACCTATGGTAAAAGGATTAAAACTACCTGGGAATATGGCTATTCTCTGTTCACGTACCATTTGTGTCTGCCTGTTATGATATTTGTGAATCGTCTTCTATAACAAGATTATCAATGATGAAATTCTGCCTGTTCATCGTATTCTTACCCATATAAAATTCCAAAAGTTTGTCCACACTGTCTTCTTTGCGAAGTACCACCGGATCTAGACGCATATTATCGCCTATAAACTCCTGGAATTCCTCTACATTGATTTCACCCAGACCTTTAAAACGTGTTATTTCCGCATTAGCACCGAAGTGCTCTATGGCAGCAAGGCGTTCTTCCTCGCTATAACAATATATAGTGTCTTTCTCTATCTGAACAGACTCACCTGAGACCTTTTTCCCTGGATTACGCTTCGTGCTCCGGCGGCGCGACAACTTCTTGTTGCGCACTCTGAATAGCGGTGTCTGCAATATATATACATGGCCTTTCTTTATAAGGTCTGGGAAAAACTGCAAAAAGAATGTGATTATCAACAGACGGATATGCATGCCGTCTACATCCGCATCGGTGGCTATGATTACCTTATTATAACGTAATCCGTCGATGCTGTCTTCTATGTTGAGAGCGGCCTGCAACAGGTTGAACTCTTCATTTTCATACACTACTTTCTGTGTCAGGCCGTAACTATTAAGCGGTTTTCCCCTTAGAGAAAAAACAGCCTGGGTCATAGCATTACGGGCCTTGGTTATAGTGCCCGTGGCCGAAAGGCCCTCGGTGATAAAGATTGACGATTCATCTCGATAATCAGGAGCTTTGGAGCCTTGCCGCACATTATCATTATAATGCACCGAACAGTCCGTGAGCTTCTTATTGTGCAGACTTACTTTCTTGCTCCGCTCTCTGGCCAGCTTAGTGATTCCCGATAAAGCCTTGCGCTCTTTCTCTGTGCGCTGTATCTTGTGCAGCATCACATCGGCCGTGTCAAGATTCTTATGCAGATAGTCGTCCAGATCCTTCTTTACGAAATCACCTATAAACTTATTGACCGTCACGGCACTGTCCGGCGCAATTTCCTTACTGCCGAGTTTCGTCTTCGTCTGGCTCTCAAACACAGGCTCCTGTATGCGTATGCTGACTGCCCCCACTATACCGCCGCGAATATCGGAATACTCGAAGCTTTTGCCAAAATATTCCTTTATGGTCCGGCTTACCCATTCTCTGAAAGCCGTAAGATGCGTGCCACCCTGTGTGGTATGCTGGCCGTTGACAAATGAATAATACTCCTCGCCATACTGTTCGGTATGTGTCAGTACAATCTCTATATCATGCCCCTGCAGATGAATAATAGGATACAGCGGTTCCGCCGTAAGATTGTCTTTCAGAAGGTCCAGCAGACCATGCCGTGACACATACCGCTTGCCATTCAGATATATGGCCAGTCCCGAATTAAGATAAGTATAATTCTTGACCATGGTCTCGATCGTGTCCCAATGGTATGTATAGTCACGAAACAATTCCCGGTCTGGTTTAAATCTTACAAATGTGCCGTTAGGCTCCCTGGTATCTTCCTGATCTCCGGCATACACCAGCTCGCCACGTTCGTACAGCACTCTGACACATTTGCCTTCGCGGTAACTTATCACTTCAAACTCCGAAGACAGCGCGTTAACAGCCTTGATACCCACACCATTAAGACCCACAGACTTCTGAAAGGTCTCAGAATCAAATTTTGCACCGGTATTTATCTTAGAAGTCACATCGACCACTTTGCCTAAGGGTATGCCTCGCCCGTAGTCACGCACCGACACCATGCCCTCTTCAATAGACAAATCTATCTGGCGGCCGGTTCCGGCATTATATTCATCCACAGAGTTGTCTACGACCTCTTTGACCAGCACATAAATGCCGTCTTCCGGATGAGACCCGTCCCCCAGCTTGCCTATATACATGCCGGGACGGCGCCTTATATGCACGTTCCACTCCAGCGTATTGATTGAATTCTCGTCATATACGCCCACATCAGACTGCCCGGCCTGCTGCTGGTCGAACAAACCCATGTTGTCATCATCTACCTTTTCTATGTTTTTTGAGCTGTCTTGCTGCTCCATATGCTTGCCGCTTACTTGATTTTAAATTCTGTAAACACTTCCTGTTCCGATTCCGCATTACGCCTTAGCAACGCGCGTATCTCGTCACCGCGACTGATTCGTATACCGTCTCTGGTAAAACCAGCCAGTATCACATCGCCTGTTTTGAGTGTGTTTGTCCTGCTCAACACATGTATTGCCTCGTCTATACCCAACTTAAGAGATTCCAGCCTCCATGATACCGCCGGTTCGCCGTTTCGTTCCGCCACTATCTCAAGTCCTGAAAGATCCTGCCCCCCTATCTTGAAAAACGGAGCACTCACAAGGCTGTTGTCAAACGCCACCGCCGAAGCCAGCGGCGCGCCGTCAGAACCAAACTGCCTGAGCAAACCGCAGGCACGTACATTAAACCATACTGAAAGCTCGTCGCGATAACGGTATGCGAAACGCACAGGTATATTTTTACCCAGACGCATAATCTTTACCGCCAGAGTGGGAAAAATTCTGAAGTCATCATCAAATTCTGGTATATAGAAAGGCTTGCGCTCTCTCAGCAGACATGAATCCGACATCCACACTGTAGGCACGGCAAATATATCGTCGGCCGCGACATCATGGCCGGCATCACCGCCCTCACAATAATTATCCCATAGAGCAATAACTTTCATCCCATAGACGCAGTTGCGGCACCAAGCCTGTTATATATCAATGCCAGATGGGCGTATATCGAAGTGTTGGCCATGACTATGCCGTCAGCCACACGCACCCTGTATGGCGTGAAATTCCAAATAGCCTTTATTCCCGTACTCACCATTATGTCGGTCATCTCCTGGGCTTTTCTGGCAGGGACCGTGAGTATACCTATCGAAGCGCCGGTCTCCCTGCGCACACGTTCGATCTCGCTTATGGCATAGACCGGTACATCACCTATTCGCGAGCCTATCAGACCTGGATCCACATCAAACCCGGCTACGATACCCAGTCCGTAGCGTGCCAGGCCCTTGTCCTGCAACAGGGCGGCGCCGAGACTGCCCACACCCACCACTATAGCGCGGTGCTCGTGTGAAAAGCCCAGAAAAGTGCTTAACGCCTGCGATAAGTCAGATATGTTATAACCAATACGCGGCTTACCCTTTATGTTAAGGAATGACAAATCTTTGGCTATCTGCGAAGAATCCACATTAAGCGCACGCGAGATACGCGTGGTAGACACGGTAGACACGCCCGTCCCTTTCAATATTTCAATATAGGCCAAATACCACGGCAGCCGACGCAAGGTCGGCTCCGGCAATATTATATTTTCTATTTCAGTCATTTTTCCTAAGTACAATTTTTACGACCGGTTTCAACGTCCCTCGCCTACGGCAAGTTTCTTGGTAGCCCGTTTCTCCTTGCCGTCACGGCCTGTGACCGTGGCGCGATACAGATATATACCACGCGGCACACGTGTGCCGCCTGCATCAAGCAAATCCCATGTGGCCGCCATTACTCCGGCATCCATAGTCGCGCTGCTACTCCAGACCTTGCGGCCTGAAAGGTCAAACACATCTACATATCCGGTACCGGCATCAGGAGAGTTAACATAAAATGTGACACTCGACACCGCCGGATTGGCATTAGTGTATATATCAAGTTCCGGCATATCAGAGACATCGGCTATCGAGAAGTCAAAGCTTCCGCGCGAACTGTTACCGGCGTTGTCCCATACTAAAAACTCAAGACTGTGCCTGCCCACTTCGAGATTACCCAGTTTATACGCCACATTACCGGCACAAGGATCTTCGGGGTCTGTTGTAAAATAATCAGCTACGTTGTCAAACACGCGGCGTCCGTCCACCACAATGGTCATCTGCCGTCCTACACCGCTCGACGAGATATTTATTCCGGATTCGTCACGCACCTTTGCCATAAACACAGGATCAGGACACACCGTGGCGCCGGAATGGAATGCCGCGCTGTTTAAATACATATATTTGATTTCCGGATCTGTCGTATCATCAATCACTGTATCATCCCAGCCGTAAATATAGAAATTATCCGTAGCACCATTGGCATCGCGCCCGTCATCGCTGTAAGCATACAGCGTGAGCCTTGCCGGAGAAAAATTATTCTCAATCTCTTCCGGAAGCAGCAAAGTGGCTTCCCAGCAGCCGTTTTCTACTTTGAAATTACCCGAATACAGACGATTCTTACGGTCATTATATGTGCTTACCTTACCGTCATCTACCGTGGCGGAGCACCGGCGTCCGAAAGTAGTGACCACAATCTCGGCATCATACAAGGTGGGAACCACATAGCCGTTGAAATCCGTGGCAGGCAAACCGTCGGGTGAAAGCACGGTGCCTTTGACTACCACGCGGCTTCTGGCCGGGATTACAGGATAATCCGCAGCATCGGGTATATTCTCCACATCCACTCCGGCCAATTCGTCAACTCTCACCGAATATGACGGAGACAGCACCCTCAAGGCAGGGTCACCCATAAGCGCGTAGCGATGGCGGTTGTCATCACTGACCGCATTTATGGTATTCTTATATACATCGCCCAGACGCATAGGCAACCCGTCTTTATCCCTGCGGAAATACTCGCGTCCGAAAGCTACGCTGACATACTCATTGCGACTTATATAGACCTTGCGGTTTGCAGCCACCGCGGCTATAATGCCCGACGATGGATGCAACCACATCACTTCGGCCCCGCTCACAGCGTCTGAATCAAACCGTATAAACTCGCATGAAGCCGTGTACAGCACCGGCAGATGCTTGTTGTCCATTGATGTAATGTCGGAATATGTCAGGATATTTTCTGCAGTCCACGATGTAGGATTGGCATGGCCTATGTACTGCCAGTATGACACACCCTCGTCAAGAAGCCTGGACATCCTTTCACGCAGCAGCGGGAATGACTTGGTAGTAGAATTTGTGCCTAACGGAAACGCATCAAGATACAGGCGCTCATACAGGAACGAGCTTCCGTTGCCAGAAGAGATCAACTGCTTATACGTTTGTTCGCTTTGATCCAGATGCGCGGCCCGGTCACCATCGTCCGCTATAATCATGACATTGTTACGCCAGGCTCCCTCCCCGGGATTTTCAGCATATTTCAACAACTTGTCAACAGCCGCGCGCGCTTCTGACAGATTTTTCACAGGCATACGCCCTACCCCTATGGACATCTTGACATTGTTCATATCTACCAAGGAACAATCCTCAAGCATGGCTATATAATTATCTGTAAGATATGAAGAAGTCTCGTTAAGCGATGTGCTGGTCAATGTATTGTCAAGCGTGCTCTGCCAGGTAAGCACACGCGGATAGCCGGCGTTACGCACCTGGTCTGTTATCATACGCTGGTCATAAGTGGCACGTCCGAATAGCAGGCAATGCTGCAACTTATGGCCGTCGGCAGAAATGGACCCTCTGTCATACCACATTTTGAGCATACGCCTTATTGCTGTGACATCGGGCGTACCCGACGAAAATTCATTATATATGGTTTCAGGCGTGAGAACATGTACTATCATACCGTCTTTCTCTCGGTGCATGTCCGCCACACGTTCAGCCTGGGCCTTATACTCCTGCGGTGTCACAATCACCATGTCAGGAACCGGCATGGCATGTATATCCTGCGAAGCGACATTACCGGTCGAAGACGGAATTAGACCGGCATTGTCAGGATTGAATACAACATATTTCTTAAGGCCTGTACCAGTCGGAGCAAACATGGCCCGACTACCCTCAAGATGATATTTTACAGGACGAGGAGATACCGGGTCACTCACATCCCATATCACAGTAGAGGCCTCGCAACCCTCTATAGCAAACACCTCGTGGGTACCGCGGCGCACATTATGCATGAACAGGAGCTGGTTGTCTGTCAGACGCAGTTCGCGCAAGTATGCAGCCTCGATAAAATCAAGACGCGCCGTGGTCACAACCCCCGTGCCGTCAAATTTTATACCAAGCTCTCCCTTACCATCTTTTATCCTACCCTCGCCACTAACAGATTTAAGAGACAGATGTATGTCGGAATCACTGACGCCGCTTATCGCGACAGACCCAATTTCATCGTCATCCTGTAGCAGATACACTTTAGACGTACCTGAAGCTTTGGTGCCAAAAAACACTTTGTAACGCACTACATCGTCAACCGCGCACGGCATATCGAACGAGAAAGTACGTGTACTAGTCGCACGGAAGTCCTCGCCGAAAAGATCACCGCCCGTATGTCCGGCCGCAGCCATTTCCTGCTCATGTAGCAAAGTATGGGTAACTGCCGTAACCACCTCGTCATCACTACCATACGGTTCATCCAAAGCCTCTCGGACAAGATCTTCGGCATCTCTGTCAGACAAAAAATAGTACGACACCGTACCATATGGATTCTGTCTGTGCACCAGCTTCGAGCCTTTCAGCTGCCAGTCTACCGTGCCCGTACCATAAAACAGTATACCGCGCGCGGTACGCACAACAAGCTGCATAGGCAGGTCGTCAGGGGTGGTAGAATCAAACGACAGCGGCAATTCCCTGCCGCCATAACCGTACACTCTCACCTTTGAAGGGTCAGAAAAACCCAGATCTTTCAACTGCTCGTTTGTAAGTAGCTGCATGCCGTCCTGGCTCACCCTGACACGCGCCCACCTGCCATCGGCAAGTACCGAAGACGAACGATAGGTATCTACCGGCTTAGAAAAGCAATCTGCCGCCGTACCGGTCATAAAAAGACACGCCAACAGAACGGCAAGAGTTTTATAAAGTATTTTGTTGAGACGCATATGTATTCTATCTGTGTGAAAAGATTAACAAACAAGCGGCGCCTTTCACACGCAACCGGGCAAATCACACCACTCAACTGCAAAGATACGAAAAAATCAGCATTCACCGTGCAGCCAGGTGGTTAAATATTGTAAAGCGGCCTCAGAGTGTCTCAGTCATTGCCGGGGAAACGCATAAACTCTGCCATACTGCCGTCAAAGACATCAAGATCCACAGGACCTTTTATGCCATCCACGCGTCCCGCATGTGAATATTGCCAAAAAGTCCAGTCGATATCCGAAGACGGAGTATCATCGCTAAACGAACACAACCATATCGGGTATCTGGAGAAATGGTCCTGAAAATATTCTATAAAGCCGTCTTTATTAGAGTATAGCACTATATTGTATCCGCGCAGCTGCAAGTAATCTATCATAGTATCAAGATTGCCAAGTATCACTTCGCTGTCAATACCGACAGCGTTACTTTCTTCTTCAACATCTATGGCAACACCCATTCCGGGCTTACAGTCACCCAAAGCCTGGCAGAGATTCATGGCCTGCATTACGCCGTCACAGTCAAAGCGGAAAAAATGATACGCGCCAACTCGCAATCCGGCGGCAGTAGCGGCTGCGAAATTATCGGCAAACCGCGAGTCTCTGACAGTTTCGCCTTCGCTAGCCTTGATCCAAACAAAATCAATCCCGGAAGCGGCCACAGCGCTGAAATCAATATCACCGTTATGCGCAGACACATCTATGCCCCTCACCGGATAACGGGCAAAATCCACTCTTGCCGTAGGATTACGATAAGTCTCCCAAGCCCATTTACCGGAAAAAAACAGCACAACGAGCACAGCCAGAAAACCTAATGATGCGAATATGTCATGTTTCGACGGTATGCGCATACTGACGCTTTTTATCCCCGAAATAAATTTATGTTAGTCTTTAAATATAAGGCATGCAGCCATGGCGGCCATACCCTCGCCACGACCCGTGAAACCAAGTTTCTCAGTAGTCGTGGCCTTGATACCCACTTCATCCGGCGTAACTCCGAGCAACGGCGCCACTATCTGCCGCATGAGAGGAATGTGAGGGTTTATCTTAGGGGCCTCGGCGCAAATAGTGATATCCACGTTACCCACCCTGAAGCCTTTGTCCGCAAGCAATTCCACCACCCTGGCCAGCAGAATCTTCGAATCGGCACCCTTATAGGCCGGGTCGGTGTCCGGAAAATAATAACCTATATCCCTCAGAGCGGCAGCACCCAGAAGAGCATCACACAAAGCGTGGAGAGCTACATCTGCGTCACTATGCCCGAGAAGTCCTAGAGTATGCTCTATCTTTACGCCGCATAGCCACAATTCTCGCCCCTCGACCAAGCGATGGACATCATAACCAAGCCCCGTGCGGATATTCATATCTGTCTGCTATTTATTAATTTTACTTACGGCGTTTGCCCAACAGGTCTCTCAGACCGTCCATATCAAACGAAAGTGTGAAACGCAGCGTCTGGTCCAAAGGCGAACTTTGAGCCGTGGCTATCATATAGGAAGCATCAAGACGCACCACGTTCAGCGAAAAACCGGCACCTATACCGAAATACGAACGTCCGCCCTTGTTGGCATTTTCATAATAATAACCGGCACGCGCGAAAAATTGCTGGTTATAGGCATACTCGGCGCCGAGAGAGAAATTGATTTCCTGCAACTCCTCTTTGATTCCTCCCGGAGCATCGCTAAAGCTCTTAAAAATACCGGTGATCGGAGACATGTTTTCCCAGTCATCCAGGTCTTTTTCAAACTGTTCCTGACCTTCCTGCGTATCCATGTCATAATTGCTCGAACGAGGCTTGGCAGGGACAAGCAGCTTATTCAGATCCAGACCGAATGCAAGCGTGTTGTAATCGGCCAGAGGGAACATGAAGTTTGCCCCCAGTCGCAGGTTTGTAGGCAGGAAAGCATTGTTATTACCATGATTGTAGCTAACCTTGGAGCCTATATTGCTTATATTGAAACCCCATGCGAACTGGCATTCGTTACGACCCACCATCGGATATGACACAAAATATCCAGACAGGTCGGCGGCAAATGCGGAAGCAGCTGTATTTTGCTCGCCCGAATATACATCGTCATAAGACAAGTCTGAATATATATATCTGAGCACCACGCCCATAGAAAACTTTTCAGACAATTTGCGCGAATAACCCACGTCAAAAGAAAGTTCGTAGGGATTTATGGTCTGTATGACCGTTCCCACATCATCATTTGAAGTCACCTCGCCAAGCGAGAAATATCGGAACGATGCCGAAAGGGCCTGGTTGTCACCGCTGCCCAGCTTCATATAACCTGACAGATCGGCCAGGAATATATCGTTAACCAGTTTACGAAGCCACGGCGTATAGGATATGCCCAGTCCTCCGTTGGAATATGCAAAAGCATATTTCGACGGATTCCAGAACTGCGAATTAATATCAGGATCTGTGGCCGCACCCAGGTTACCCATGGCGGAACCGCGCGCATCCGGCGTTATACCCAGCGTAGTAACACCCGTATGAACAGGGTTAAACTCATTGTCCTTTATATCGTTGTCCGCATACGAAACACCGGGCAACAACAATGCCGCCATCAGTACAAGGCAGCTTATGCATATTTTCATATTCATCCAACCAGCTATAAATCAGTTAGTAGCTCAATCAACAGAAAAATCAGGCGGAAAGCATTCCGCATATTTCCCTACGATATAATAACTGACAAGTATACAATTTATTGTGGACAAACTCTGAAAATTAGATATTTGGCGGTTTGGGATTTTTTGGCTAAATTTGCACCTAACGATAAACCTGGAATATGAAATACTACATATTGTATAACGACGAAAATAAAGGCCCCCTCGAATTGCCAGAACTCGAACAATTCGGCCTTAACCCGTCATCACGACTATGGGCCCCCGGGTGGCCGTCATGGAAAGACGCCTCGGAAGTAGAAGAAGTAGCCACATATCTTAAAGAAAAAGAAGATAGACTGTCACGAACTGAAACTGAACCGGCAAACACACCGGCCTGCCCGACAAACATTCCTTCATCCCCTCAAGCCGGCACCTCAACCATCAAAGACCCCGATCGCGACCCCGACGGCCCTAGCCAGCACACACAGCCGGACATCCCCCCTGCTCCGCCTGTAGCCGGCACTGCGACATACCCTCCGGCACCGGCCGGCCCACAACAGGTAGAATGGTATCTGGGCATCAACAATCGCGAGACAGGTCCGTTTCGTGAGGAGCAACTGGTAAATGCGGGGCTGCGGCGAGACACTATGGTATGGTGCGAGTCAATGCCCACATGGGCACCTGCACACACCGTGCCCGAACTGGCATACCTGCTTCCGCAGCCATACCAGCAGCAACAGCCTGTGCAGGACAATACCATAGGATATATGCCGGATATAAACATGATGCAATACGATGTGGCCAACCCGTGGCTCACTACAATAATAGGCATCGGACTGTTCATATTAGCACTTGTACTGGCCATTATCACCGCTTCAAGACTTATTGTGAGCATCTCTCTGGTAGCAGGCACAATGAGCGCTGAACTCGTACTACTGTTCTGCGGCATTATAAGCGCCTCACGGGTATCGGTGGCCAAAGACAGCGGACGCTATGTACTGGCCGGCCGCCGGTCCGGCGCCGCGAGGGCATGGGGGTGGACATCCATAATATTAGCCCTAGCACTATGCATTGCCTATTCAGTCATTCTTGCCGCATCCATATGACGCGTCTCATAATATCTATCATACTCATTCTGTCGGCAATCCACCCTGCTCTTGCAGAACGATGGGCAATAGTCTCAATACCTGTGGCCTGTATACGCGCAAAAGCCGGACACGGTTCGGAGCTTGTATCCCAGGCTGTGCTCGGCACCCCGTTACGCGTAATCTCGCATAGCGGCGGGTGGCTGGACATAGAGACACCTGACGGATACCGCGGCATGATGCGTGATAATTCTGCAAAACTTCTCTCCCAGGAAGATTTCGACTTCTGGCGAAGCTCTGACCGTATGTACTGCACGGCCGGCGTGCAGCGGCTCTTATCGGGTGACGGCACAGAAGCAGCCGGATATGCAACTTTCGGCTCGGTGCTAAACGCAGACGACCCACGAACCGCCACCGGCTGTGTCCCTCTCAATGAATGGGCCGCACAAGCTTTCGACACAGCGTCCGCCTCCAAAGTGATCGAAACAGCATATGGTATGCTCGGCGCTCCCTATCTATGGGGAGGCACCAGCACACTGGCCCCCGATTGTTCCGGATTCACTCAGACGGTGTTTTTGGCCGCAGGCATGATACTGCCGCGAGACGCCTATATGCAGGCTGAGGCCGGAAGTCCCGTGGCTTCGCTCAAGGAAGCCGCACCGGGTGACCTGATATTTTTCGGAAGCCGTGGTAAAATCGACCATGTGGCACTGTATCTGGGCGATGGGCGCATAATACACAGTTCCGGCAGTGTGCGCGTATGCCGGCTGGGCAACAGCTATCCCGGTAATGACGACATATATAACGACAAGCCGGTGGCCATACGCCGCTTTCTGGGCGTAGGCCGTCCGCAGGGCGTAAAGCTGCTGCACGAACATCCATTCTACTTCCTGGAACAGGAAGACAAATAAAACCCCGTAACAATGAAATATTTTGCCGTAATCGACAAAAAACAGATAGGACCGTGCTCAATAGAGGAGCTGGTAGAGGCAGGACTGCGTCCCGACAATTATGTATGGTGCAAAGGTATGGATGACTGGGAGCCGGCCAAGGATGTGGCCGACATATGCAGGCATTTCCGCCAGCGGCTCTTCGACCGCATGCATCCCTCGGCACCAGCGACACCGCAGGCAGCACAGCAGCGGCAGGAACAAGCCGGCACCGAAGAGATGCGCCACATGAAATCCAGAGAATTCTGGAACGAGGTAGCGCACCAGGTGGCCGAGACACAGCCCGATGAAAAGGAGGCTGAGAGCCATAAACCTATCACCTGGTATCCGTTCCCCCTGATTCTCTCGGCCATCGTGTTCTTTCCGTTGGGCATACCTGCTGTAATATACGCGCGCAAAGCCGAGAAACTATGGAGCGAAGGACGCCAGGCCGAAAGCCACGAAGCGGCACGGACAGGCAAAATGTGCGGAGGCGTGGCACTATGCATGGGCCTTCTTCTTTTAGGGGCACTGATACGGCTTGTCACAGGCTGAAAGGCCGCCAGCTTGCATATCTAAGTTTTATTTGCTAATTTTGCTTCCCAACAATATTGACACATGACCCCCGTAATAGCACCCGTAGACCGTGCGCTGCTTGAGGCCGAGCTGACCGAGGAACGCCGCCTGAGGCACACCAATAAGGGCGACAACGAAATATACATAATAGAAGCCCGCACCGCCCCCCACACAATGCGTGAGATAGGACGGCTGCGCGAGCTGGCTTTCCGCGATGCCGGAGGAGGCACAGGCAAAGACTGTGACTGCGACGAGTTTGACACTATGGATCCACCATGCCGCCAGCTCATCGTATGGAATCCAAGCGAACGGGAAATAATAGGAGGCTACCGCTTTATTCTGGGACGCGACATACGGTATAATGCCGACGGCTCCCCCCGTATAGCCACGTCACACATGTTCAGATTCTCACGACAGTTCCTCGAAGAATACCTGCCCCAGACCATAGAGCTGGGACGTTCTTTTGTCGCGCTTGAATACCAGAGCAGCAAGGCCGGCACAAGAGCGCTATACGCACTTGACAATCTATGGGACGGGCTGGGGGCCCTCACCGTGGTATACCCGGAAATAAAATATTTGTTCGGCAAAGTCACTATGTATCCTGACTACGACCGTCAGTGCCGTGACATGTTGTTATACTTTCTGCACAAACACTTCCCAGACAATGACGGGCTGGTGCGTCCCATAGAACCTGTGATGACAGCCACACCGAGGCAGGAACTCGAACAGTTGTTCTGCGGCGGCACTTTCAAAGACGACTATCGGATACTAAACCATATGATTCGCGCACGAGGGGTAAATATCCCTCCGCTTGTAAACGCATACATGAGCCTGTCTCCGACCATGAAAATGTTCGGGACAGCCATAAACCACGAATTCGGCGAAGTGGAAGAAAGCGGTATTTTCTTTGCTATCTCAGAAATATTCGAGAGTAAGAAAACAAGACACATAGGCACTTACAATGGCAAGTAGGTTCACAATCCCCCTTTTTTTGCTCTCAGCCTGCATACCGGGGCTGCATGCGCAACCGGCTGAAAACAACGACAGCACCCACCTGTTCGACATACATGCCGCAGTAACGGCAAATGCCGGCACTGGCAACTTCGCCCCATACTACAACATGTCTGAACATTATGGCAAAATCCAGCAGACCAACGGCATACAGGGCTTCATAGAAATCAACCGGCCTTTTCTGGGTAGCTATTTCCATAACTCCTACAAAGCTCCGGCCAAACGATTTGACTACGGCTTCGGTGCGGAAGCAATGGCCGAATACACCTCCTCGACCGATTATCTGAAATACAACGCGCCGACCGGCGAATTTGAAAAAATATCCCGGCATCCGGGACGTATAAGCCTGCGGCAGCTATGGGCCGGTGTAAAATGGCGAAGCCTGCATCTCACTGCCGGCATGCGCGAGCACACACCGCTATGCACCCCCACACTCGGCAGCGGCGATCTGGTATACAGCCGCAACGCACGCCCGATCCCCCAGGTACGTATCGGATTTGCAGACTTCCAGGACATACCTTTCACAAACGGATGGGTACAGATTTTCGGCGATATATCATACGGCCGATTTGCAGATTCTGATTACCTGGAATCGCACTATAACTATTACAACTCATTCATAACCACCGGAGTATATATGCAATATTCGCGTATATACTTCAATATAGCACAAGGCAGGCGCTTCAGCGGCACAATAGGCATGCAGCATGCCACCCAGTTTGGCGGCACATGGCACCAGTACCGGCAGGGAGAGGAATGGTCCGTAATACACAATCCAGTGCATTTCAAAGACTTTATCAACGCTTTCTTCCCGTGGAGCGGCGGTTCGTCACAGGTGCAGGGCGAAACAGACTATTTCAACGGCAACCATCTCGGATCGTGGGATCTGAGGCTAAATTACGCTATCGATGACGCCAAGACCCTGTCAGTATATCTGCAAAGCCCGTGGGAAGACGGTTCCGGCATAGGCAAACTCAACGGATTTGACGGTGTATGGGGCATATGTTATCTCTCAGGTACGCAACCCGCCGTCAGCCAGATAGTGGTCGAATACGTCGACCTTACTAACCAAAGCGGTCCGTCTCACTGGGCGCCCGGCGATTATGACGACAGCGACATTCCGGGGCAGGCCACAGGCGCCGACGATTACTACAACAATTACATGTATGACGGATGGGCCAATTACGGTATGGCCATCGGCTCTCCATTTGTCAAAAGCCCGGTGTATAATACAGACGGCTATCTGCGGTTTACTGACAACAGGGTGCGCGGCTTCCACATAGCGGCCGAGGGATATATATCCAAAGCACTGCAATGGCAGGCCATGTTCTCTTTCCGCACATCGTGGGGCACTCCGATGCTGCCGGCTATCGAAAAACGCCGTGACACATCCATGATGGCCGGCATATCATGGGCGATTCCGAAAGTAAAACGGCTCACACTCTCCGGACAACTCGCCTTTGACACAGGAGAACTCTATGGTGACAATTTCGGCGGCATGCTCACATTGCGCTACTCACTGCCTGTCTTCAGAAAAAAATAACACATGAGGTCGATCTATCGCTACATATTATTATTCGCCGCCGTGCTGACCCTGCAGGGATGCACGCACAACGACGGAGGGCCGCACGAGCTATACGGCCAGTGGAAACTCATGTCGATGGAGAAAGACGGAATAAATGTGCCCGGCTATACCGGCAACATCTTCTGGAGCTTCCAGTCCTCTACCATCGAAATGAAAGAAGTAAAATTCATGAACGAAGTAAGTCGCAATTTCGGAAATTTCAGACTTACAGACCAGACACTATACCTTTCATTCCCCTATGATGACTTTATTCCTCCAGTGATATTAGGCCTGCCGCGCGAGGCAGAAATGGAGGTGGTCAGCCTGAAAGGCAGCGAAATGATATTATCTTACGGCACACCGGCCACGTTTTACACGTTCCACCGCTGGTAGGCATACATGATTTATTATGAAACAAGTACTAGTAACCGGCGCCGACGGATTCATCGGCTCGCATCTTACGGAACTTCTGCTCCGCCGCGGCTACCGCGTGCGCGCACTCTCCCAATATAATTCGTTTAACAACTGGGGATGGCTAGAACAGGTACACCATCCCGAACTGGAAGTGGTGTGCGGCGATGTGCGCGATCCTGATTTCTGCCGCCACATATGCCGCGACACAGACACAGTGTTCCATCTGGCAGCACTTATAGCCATACCGTATTCATACCTGGCTCCGGACTCGTATGTAGACACTAATATAAAGGGGACTCTCAACATGTGCCAGGCCGCGCGTGACACCGGCGTGAGACGGCTGCTCGTCACCTCCACGTCCGAGGTATACGGCACAGCACGTTTCGTCCCCATCACAGAAGACCATCCGCGCCAACCGCAAAGCCCTTATTCCGCCACAAAGATCGGCGCTGACGCCATAGCCGCGAGTTTCTACAACGCGTTCGACCTGCCTGTGTCCATCGTAAGACCGTTTAACACCTACGGTCCCAGACAGAGCGCCAGGGCCATAATACCCACCATAATCACCCAGATAGCAAATGGCGAACGCGAGATCAAAGTAGGCGACCTCACGCCTACGCGCGATTTCAACTATGTGGAAGACACATGCCGCGGATTTCTGGCAATAGCGGAGGCCGACGAAGACAAGGTGGCCGGTCAGGAAATCAACATCTCCACAGGCCGCGAAGTCTCGATGGAGACAACGCTGCATACCATAGCAGGCCTCATGGATGCCGATGTAAAATGGGTGACCGACCCCGAACGCCTGCGCCCCGGCAAAAGCGAGGTGCGCCGCCTGCTCGGTTCCAACGAAAAAATAAGCCGCCTCACAGGATGGCAGCCACAGGTCTCTCTCGAAGAGGGCCTGCGCCGCACTATCGGATGGTTTACAGACCCCGACAACCTGAAAATGTATAAATCAAACATATATAACCGATGAAAGGGAACAGCCTCAATGTGCTTATGCTGGGAGGGGCACGCCGTGTCTCGCTGAGCGAATTGCTCAGGCAGAGCGGAGCAAGACTCGGACAGGAAATCAAACTATTCAGCTACGAATTATTCAAAGAAGTGCCCGTAGCCGCCGTAGCCCAAGTGATAGTGGGCCGCAAATGGTCTGACCCCGATGTTGTAGACGACATTGTCAGAGTATGCCGCGAACATGATATCGACATCATACTCCCCTTCGTCGACGGTGCGATAGAGATAGCGTCAAAATGCATCCCCCTGCTGCCGGACGTATTTATCCCTGTGAGCGAATACGACGTATGCAAAACCATGTTTGACAAAGTGGCCGCAGCCGCCGCATACAAGCAGGCCGGCATTCCTGTGCCGACAGCATACACCCCCCTCACCGCCTCCGTACCTGCCATAGCCAAACCCAGATTCGGCTCGGCATCACGCGGCATAAAGGTATTCCACAACATGGAAGACCTGATGCAGCTGGAGAACTTCCCAGAATACCTGGTACAGGAATACATAGCGCCGAGAGAAGAATACACTGTGGACTGCTACGTCAGCCGCGACGGCGAAATACTCTGCACCGTACCCAGGCTGCGCGCCGAAGTAATGGGCGGAGAAGTCACACGCACCGTGACACGCCGCATACCGGAACTAATCACCATGAGCCGCGACGTAATCAACGCATTCGGACTGCGCGGCCCCGTGACACTGCAATTTATCAGAGACCTGGCGCGCGAACGCTACCTGCTCATGGAAATCAACCCACGTCTGGGCGGAGGCGTCGTATGCTCGGTCTATGCCGGCGCCCCTATCACCGACTATATCTTGCAGGAATCTCTCGGCATACCGCTCAAAACATGTGACGACTGGAGCGACAACACGCTCATGACCAGGTATCTGAAAGAAGTAATCTTTTACAAGAACAAATAGATGCGCACTATCATAATTGCAGAAGCAGGGGTAAACCATAACGGCTCCATGGAACGCGCACGCGAGATGGTGGCGGCCGCTAAAGAGGCCGGCGCCGACTACGTCAAATTTCAGACAGCCGTACCCGAACTCGTGATAAGCACATACGCCCCAAAGGCCGAATACCAAAAAGACACCGACGGCACCGGGCGCTCGCAGCTAGAGATGTGCAAGGCCATACACCTCCCGTTAGATGCCTATGCAGAGCTTAAAGCACTTTGCGAAGAAACCGGCATAGGGTTCATGTCCACCCCTTTCGACCTGGTCAGCATAGACCTGCTGGCCGAACTGGGGCAGGACTATATGAAAGTACCGTCAGGAGAGATCACAAATCTGCCGTATCTGGAACGCATAGCATACCACGGGATACCGGTGATCATATCCACCGGCATGGCCACCACTGAAGAAGCCAGGCGCGCAATAGACATACTGACCTCCGGACCGCTGACAACTGACGACATAACCGTGCTGCACTGCAACACGCAGTATCCCACCCCGATGCGCGATGTCAATCTGCGCGCCATGCTCACACTGCGCGACGCCCTCGGCGTAAAGACAGGATATTCCGACCATACCACGGGCATCGAAGTGCCTGTGGCCGCGACAGCCCTTGGTGCCGCCGTGGTCGAAAAACACTTCACATTGTCACGGGAGCTTCCCGGCCCTGACCACAAGGCCTCGCTGGAGCCGCAGGAGCTCAAACAAATGGTCAGAGCCATACGCAACATCGAGCTCGCCCTGGGCAGCAGCGACAAACATGTCACCGACAGCGAGCGAGGCAACATGGCCGTAGCCAGAAAAAGCATCGTTGCCCTGCGCGATATAAAAGAGGGTGAAATCCTGACAGAGGAAAACATCACTACCAAAAGACCCGGCAACGGAATATCTCCGATGCGATGGCACGAAATACTAGGCACCAGGGCTATACGCGATTTCGGAGCGGACGAACTTATAGAGACCGCGCAATGAAGATCGCCATAGCCACAACCACGCGCGCAGACTGGGGACTGCTCTCTCCCCTGGCCGCCGCACTGCGCGATTCGGGCGCCGACATACGGATAATGGCCGCCGCCATGCATTTCGACCCACTGATGGGCGAGACTTGGCGCGAGATCGAGGCAGACGGCTTCGCCCTGGCTGCCCGCATACCGTCTACAGGCACGCCGGCACAGATAGCGGCCGCATGCCTGCAACACTTTGACAAGGAATTGGACGCCACCCGTCCCGACTGCATAATATGCCTCGGCGACCGCTATGAAATGCTGGCCATAGCCACTGCCGCGTCCCTGAGGCGCATACCGATAGTGCATATAGCAGGAGGCGCCGTGTCCGAAGGAGCGTTTGACGATGCTTTCAGGCACGCCATAACCAAACTGGCATCATTGCACCTGACAGAAACTGAAGAATACCGCCGCAGAGTGATCAGCATGGGCGAACATCCGCGGCACGTGATAAACACCGGAGCCATCGGAGTGCATAACATCATGTCACTCGCCCCGATAGGCATAGACGAACTGGAATCGTCAATCGGAATGAAACTGGGCCGAGGTTCCGTATTGTGCACCATGCACGCAGCCACCATGAGCCGGATGCCTGCCGAACGGCAGTTGGAAGAACTTCTCGCCGCCCTAGAGAGTTTTCCCGAACTACGAATCCTGTTCACCCATCCCAACAACGATACAGATCCAGAACCGCTCATAAACATGCTGCGCGACTTCGCAGACACCCACCCCTCCCGGGCCGTAGTAATACCGAGCCTGGGCCGGGTGAGATACCTGTCGGCCCTGCGGCATGTTGACGCCGTGATAGGCAACAGCTCAGGCGGCATAGTCGAGGTCCCATCGATGGGGATACCGACACTAGACATAGGCATACGCCAGCGCGGACGCACAGCCGCCACATCGGTACTGCACTGCGGCGAAACAGCTCCCGAAATACGCAAAGGCCTGTCAGCCATACTGACAGACGAATTCCGCAAAAAAGCCAGAGAAACCGTCAATCCATACGGCGGCACCGGCACTCTGGACAAAATGGTAAACGCGATACTCGGCACAGACTTCTCAACCATACTACCCAAAAGCTTCTACCAGGCATGAAACCGCTATTCATAATCCCGGCACGGGGCGGCTCCAAAGGCATCCCCGGCAAAAACATCAGACCGTTCTGCGGCAAACCGCTCATATGCCACGCCATAGACCAGGCACGCGCATTCACAACCGACGACCGCATATGCCTCTCGACTGACTCGGCACAGATACGCGGCGTTGCCGAGGATTACGGCCTCCGCGTCCCATTCCTGCGTCCGGCCGAACTCGCCACAGACACCGCCGGATCACGCGAAGTCATGCTGCACGCCCTCGACTTCTATACGGCCATCGGCACAGACACCGACCGCATAGTGCTGCTGCAGCCCACATCGCCGCTGCGCAGCCTGGAAGACATAAGGCGGTGTATCAACCTGTACCGCGACGACTGCGATATGGTGGTCAGCGTGAAAGAAGCCGCAACAAACCCTTATTATAACGCATACGAGACCGACAGCGAGGGCCTCCTGCATATCAGCAAGGGCGACGGCATGTACACACGGCGCCAGGACGCGCCTAAAGTATGGGAATACACCGGCGCCGTATATGTCATAAACCCCGAATCGCTGCGCCGCATGCCCATGGGCAGCTTCAGCCGCCGGCTGATGTGCGCTACCGACCCAAAACGGGCTATCGACCTCGACACACCACTCGACTGGCTCATGGCCGAAACCATAAGCCGCGAACTAAACCAATGACTCCAACGCCGCCACAAGCTCCCGGGCCGTAGAAAAAACCAGACTGCGGTCCACACGCTTGCCTCGCGCGAACACCGAACCGGCCGTCTCGCACAACTGCCTCACCATACCGTCATACATACCGTTCAGATTCAGCACCAGTATCGGCCGGTCGGCATCACGGTCCACCCTCTCCCTCACCATGATGTCTGATAACGTAGACAGCCATTCGTCTATAGTGCCAAGTCCGCCCGGAAGCACTATAAAGATATCCGCCTGGCGTATCATCACACCCTTGCGCTCATTCAGATCAGACGTGAACACCACCTCGTCGCACACAGGATCGGCACGATGGCGGAAAACCTCCGGCACCACGCCCAGCACGCGCGCCCCGGCACGGCTCGCGGCACCAGCCACCGTGTGCATCAGCCCGGCATTCACGCCACCGTACACCAATGTGGCCCCGCACCTGCCTATAGCCGACCCGACCATCTCGGCAGCCCCGGTCACATCCGGGCCGAGATCCTCTCTCGACGAACAATATACAGCAATCTTCATAATTCTACCAATTTAAATTTGCAGATGCTAAATTACTAAAAATTTCATTACCGCGTCACACCGCAAAGCCGCAACAACATACACCGGCCACACCACGCACAAATCAAAACTCCGACACAAACCAGACAGCACAAACCGCAGCCAAAATAAATAACGGCACGGCTATCCCCCACACCAGCAACGAACGCGGTATCGGATCCTTAATACTATGTCGTTTTCTAGTTGTCATGAGCCAAGTTCCAACTGATTTTTCACCAAATCATAATAATAACCCCGTTTCCCGATCAGATAATCATGCGTACCCTGTTCGACAATACGCCCTGAGTCGAGCACCACGATATTGTCCGCATCACAAACCGTAGACAATCTGTGTGCCACGACCAGCACCGTACGGCCGCGATAGAAGTCCCTCAGTCCGTCAACAATAGACTTTTCATTACGGGTGTCGAGCGAGTTAGTCGCCTCGTCCAAAAATATATAATCAGGATTCCTATAGACGGCCCTCGCAATCAGAATGCGCTGCCTCTGTCCGAGGCTAAGCCCCATGCCGTCCCGTCCCACACGCGTTTCATACCGCATGGGAAACGACATGACAGTGTCATGCAGACACGCAACACGCGCCGCCTCCTCCACCCGTGCCATATCCGGCTCTCCGTCGGCAGCCGCGATATTCCGGGCTATAGTATCTGAAAAGATGACACCTTCCTGCATAACCACTCCGCACCTACGGCGCCAAACCTGCAAATTAAGATTACGCAGATCATGATTCTGCACCGACACACTGCCGCGCTCCGGCTGGTAGAAGCCGAGCAGCAACTTTACCAGCGTAGTCTTCCCCGAACCGGAAGAACCAACCACGGCCGTCACCTTGCCGGCGGGAATACGCATACTGACATCCTCCAGCGTAAACCGGGGATTGTGCCTATCGTAGCGGAATGACAAATGGTCCACAACAATCTCCTGTAATTCCGGAGAGGCACAAACGGGCAGCTCGCAGGCCGAAACAGCATCCTCATCGGCCCGTTCCCTGATTTCGCCGATGCGCTCCATAGAGATACGCACATCCTGCATGGCATAAACGAAATTCATGAGCTGCTCTACGGGGGCAGAAAGCTGTCCCACTATAAACTGTATGGCCAGCATACCGCCCAGCGTAAGATGACCGTTGATAACAGCCGTGGCACTAAGCACGGTAATCAGTATATTTCGCACCTCGTTGATAAAAATACTGCCTCCTTCCTGGGTTTGCTGAAGCCGCAACGACCTCATCTGCACCTCAAAAAGCTCGCTCTGGACATCATACCACTCCTTGCGCCGCCGCTCGCAACAATCCTGCAACTTGATTTCCTGCATCGTTGTGACAAGCTGGTACGTCCGGTTATGATTAATCGACTGCTGCTCAAACATATCATAGTCCAGCACTTTTCTGCGCTTCATAAAAGAGACTATCCACGCTGAATACAACACGCTGCCAATGGCAAACACGCCAAAAATCACCGGGCTATATATTATCAGCACAACTCCGAATACGATAAATGACAATAACGTGAACGCCACAGTAAGACATTGTCCCGTCAGGAACGTCTGCACCCGCTGATGGTCATTCATACGTTGCAGCAAATCACCCATAAGCTTAGTATCAAAAAAAGCCATGGGTAGTTTCATCAATTTTATAAAAAACTCAGAGACAAGACGGACATTGACCCTCATCGAAATATGGAGCAACAGCCTGCGCCTGATAAAATCCATCGATGTACGTCCGAGCACAATCAACAATTCCCCTATAAGTATAAGCCACATGAACGGCACACTGCGTTCCGCTATACCGCGGTCTACTATCGCCTGCGTAAGAAACGGCAGAATCAGCTGCAAGACACAGCCCACGGCCAATCCGAATACCACCACCGACAAATGCGGCTTGAACGATTTTAAATGCCCGGCCAAATATCGCAATGAGCCTGATTCTGCCGATAGGGCCCGTACGCACCTCTCTTCTTCGGCTTGCGCATCAAAATTGCCACCTTTCTCCAAAAGCAACGCAATTCCCTTACCTTCAGGATTTTCCGGATCTACCAACCAATGGTGGCGCAATTCCGCCAAACTGTACCAGCGTTCGCCCTTTGCCGGATCTGCTATTAAAAACCGGCGGCCGCCGCGCGAAGAGCGACGGAACATCACAAAATGGTTCTGGTTCCAGTGCAGTATCACAGGACCTTCGTGTGAAGAAAGATAATCGGGCGGTATGCGCACAGCCGTGCCCTTTAACCCCAGGCATCCGGCCGCATCAGCTATACCTTTGAGCGAAACGCCCTGATTCGTAGGCGTGCAGAATTCTTCCACACGGCCCACGTCCACACGGCGCCCCATTTGCGACAATGCCATAACCAGACAGGCCACCCCGCAATGCATGGCATCTCTTTGGCGCGTAAATTTAAATCCTATTTTCTTACGTCTGATCAATGCGCATTTTATTTATCCGTCACATAATGGCCGACGGGACACCACTTTCACCTTCAAGTCCGACCTCGTTGTTCCGCTGCAACTTCTTACCATAATTTATCACATAGCTCACGCTCAGGTGGAGAGAACGATGATAATTGCCGTCTCTGGGAATATAATTTTCAACAAACAGAGGGGTGTTCATATGTACAGACGAAGAACGCCAGTCTCCACTGAATAAATTCGCGGCATATAAAGACACATTCCATATACTGTTACCCCACCCGGCACCTATGTAATAATAATTCTTTGCTAGCGTAGTAGCGGTTGTACGCAACATATCTTTTGTGCGGGATGCAAAACTTGCCGTACAATAAAAATTACCAATATAATAATTAGCAGACGCAGACCAATATACATCGTTCAGATGTGCCTTGTAGATACCTGTACGCTTCTGTATACAGTACCCTGCCGACCCATTTATTTGCAGTTGCTGTATGGGCCGGTAAGTAACGGACAGACCGGCCCTAATATCTATCCAGTCACCACTATTCATAGGTTTCCGGAGTAATGCCGATCCTTCGTCATAATGCGTATACTGTACTGCCTCTGCGTCAAATTCGTTATAGTATCTGAAAAATGCCGTGCCATTAAAATTATTTCGAGGCAGCCATGTATATTTCAGGTCCAGGGTAATATGGCGCCACGGTTTAAGCAGAGGATTACCTGTCTGGTATAACAACTCATTTTGCTGTATTATATTCGCAGATTTCCCTGACGCATCAGGACTGTTTGTCGCTAACTGACCGAACAAATTCAGACGATGCCGCGAAGTGGGAACATAAGAAAGCGATAAGTGAACTACTGGATCCCACGCCACTATCGGCTTTTTATTGACAGCGTCTCGGCTCCATCCTGCTCCGACACCGGCATGCAGGTTAAATACATCGGTTGCCTTATCCAACACCAACATACCAAACATATAAACATTACGAAATCTGTTGCTGTACACCGACGATCCTGAATAGTCGACATCGTTCATCCTAGAGCCAACAGTATAATCCACAGATACCGATGTCTTGGGGTTAAAACGCTTACGACCTGTCAGAGTAAACCGGAGAGCATAGGCATCCTCTTTAGAGTCTGTAATTATAGGTAGTTCTCCAGGCAGGTCTGTGCTATAATTGTTGTTTCCTTTATTACGGGCATAATTAAATGATCCGCGCAGACTGACATCATAGCCGTGAGACAAAGCTAAATAATATAATCCATTCCAGCCTCCACTATAATTGTTTGCAATTCTTCCACTAGTATATGTATAGTCTGTCCCTAGGTCAGGAAAGATTGACAACATGCCGTTGTTTACATATTCAGGCAAATCATACATGTAAAACGAGAGCGTATTGTAGGCCTGAAATTTCTTAGAGTCATATAACGCGCGAAAAACCACAGGCAGATTATGCTGCCGATATCGCGCATAATCGGTATTCTCCACTCTCTCGACATCATAAGGCTGGTTATTCTCATCAAGCAAAGAGAATCGCTGCTGCTGGTAACTCTCTGCGTGATGCGAGTTTCGATAACGCCAGTTGACATGTAAATCGTATGTCATGCTTTTATCTGCAAACTTAGTATATACTGTCGGACTAAATACGAATTGATTCAACATGGTGGCATCCATAGAAAGCCTGGTATACCCTCCCCAGTCCTTTTTACGTACAATATAATTAACCACATGTTGAGCACCGGCAAATCTTGGGTCTGACGGAAAATCAAGATATTCCACACGCAGTACGTCAGTCGGTTTCAAACTGCTCAGTTCGTATTGGTCGGCTGGCAGATTGTTGATAAATACTGCCACATTTTCACCGGTGACCATGGTAATACTTTTTCCCAGAGGACTAACGTTTAAAAGAGGTATCGACAGGCGGTCAAGCAGGTCATATGCGTTATGTGCTGATTTTTTCTGGGTGGCAGTTGGCGAAAACGTCAATCCATTAACCGTAGCAGTCTGGTTCTGACCTTCAATAGTGACCTCCTGTAAATCATGGACCGTAGTGTCTGATGGTTCCTCGGCCATAGCATAAGTACTACACAACGCGGCAATCGTAATAATAACACCTCTATTCTTTTTATTTTTATGAAAAAACATATCATTCAGATTTTTAATTTGTTGCTCCATAAAATTATGGAGCAACAAGCCAATTAAACACTGGATTTAGGAAACCTCATGTATCTATGACACTACAGCCATCTTAACATTGCCCCTGGTAGGTACAATACTGCTGAGGTGTACAATCAGGGCTGACGCATCTTAATTTTTTACAACATCAAAACTTTTTAAGGCATAA
>CAJTQU010000020.1 GCA_910578665.1 uncultured Muribaculaceae bacterium | reverse complement strand
ACCTCCCAGTACAACAGCCGCCCGGACTCCGAAGACCCGAACGCTATATAAAAAAACATCCCGGACACGTTCCTTAGACTGTCCGGGAGCAGGATTTGCTAAATTATATAGAATGCGATTAGAACTGGAAATATATGAACGGAGCTATTTCAGCACTCATATATATAATCACACACTGTACCACACACAAGAATATAAGAAGCTTTACTACCCAGGGCGAGCGTATAAATTTATGCTTTAACCAAACTATGAATGACGATGGCAGGAAATGGCATATAAATAATATGAGCATCATCACGCACCATTCGGGACGAACATCTATAAATTGGGGAATATAGTTAACATTGAAATCTTTAAATACCGATGCCAATATGGTCAAAGAATCTGTTAAATCTTTAGCTCTGAAAAACACCATGGTTGCCGAGACATAACAGAATGTAATGAACCAGAAAAAGAAATTAGTGAATATATTATCCGGAATTCTATTTAAAACCGGTTTGCAAAATTTATGCACAGCCAATCCTATGCCATGCAATCCGCCCCAAAACACAAATTTCCATGCTGCTCCGTGCCAAAGACCACCTATGAGCATGGTCAGAAAATTATTTAAATATGTGCGAAACGCGCCTTTTCTATTTCCACCCAGCGGTATATAAACAAAATCTCTAAGCCAGGTTGATAGAGAAATATGCCAGCGATGCCAAAATTCTGACAAATTGCGGCTCTTATACGGTGAGTCAAAATTTATACCCAGCTTAAAGCCCATAATCAGCGATATGCCTATGGCCATGTCGGAGTAGCCTGAAAAATCGCAATATATCTGCATAGTATATCCGAGTACGCCCATAAGTGTCTGCACTCCGTCAAAAGCTCCTGCATTGTTGAAGATCATATCGTTGAACTGCGCTATGTAATCAGCAATGACAGCTTTTTTTACAATACCGATTATTATCAGCCAAAGCCCACCATAGATATCCACTCCAGTCGGCTTTCTATTTTTTTCTATCTGAGGCAGGAAATAATCTGCCCTTACAATCGGGCCGGCAACAAGAGCCGGGAAGAAAGACAGAAAAAACAGATAGTCAAACCACCGTTTTGTAGGTAATATACGCCCCCGGTATACATCTACAACATAACTAATTGACTGAAAGGTGTAAAATGAAATACCAACTGGTAAAATTATGTCAAGCGGCTGATAGTTGCCCTGTACCATCTGGTTCCAGTTCCATAAAAAGAAATTGGCATATTTAAAATATCCTAATATCGAAAGAGAAATGCATATGGAAAGCCACATCCACAATTTGCGTCCACGCTTAGTCTCTGTCTTTGCTATGCGTTTCGAAATAAGCCAGTCAACCAATGACGTGCCTATAAGCATCAAGAAAAATATACCACTGGACTTATAGTAGAAATACAGGCTGAAAGCAATCACAAACACTATCATGCCTGTCTTTCTGCCTTTCAACAAAGCATATACCGGCAGAAATACCAGAAACAGCAGCCAGAACAATCCGCTTGAAAAAATCATAGGAGCTCCTTTGTCATAAAGGAGCATGCTGCCGATGTTGGAGAGAGCTGTAGAAATAGTATCAAACATAGTTTACAGTCTATACATTGATTAATGAAGCGGCTTTAGATACGTGATATTTGTATCTGAGATTTTAGTTTTAGCTATTGAGTCTGCCGGATAATCCATAAGGATCGGATGTGCGGAATATTTCATCCATCTCACCAGAGAGTCTATCTGATAGGCAGCAGCTTCTACGGTAGGGTGCACTTTATCCTTGCGACGAGCCAACTCCAAACCATCGGAACGGAAGAATGTGCCCTTCGGCAGAGTTTCCAGCAACATATCGCTGAACCCGTGCTCCTCTTTCAAAGACGGAGGGCCAATCCAGACAAACGGTATATCTCCTATTTTATGCAGCAACTTTGTCACAAAATCTCTGTATGTATCCAAATTCCTCGCGTATGCCTCATTACCACCCAATGATACAAAGATATATGTAGGCTTATATTTATCAATATAATAATCGAGAGTGTCGGTTCTCGACCAAATACGCGTACCCGAACTGTCCCAATTTATAGTATGCAGCGTATGCCCGTTCTGCTTGGCATAGGCAGCTATGCGCAAAGCAATATTCTGAGACATGGAATCTCCGAAAATAAGAAATGACTGAGGAGCTGAATCCACCGGAATATTCAATGGTTTTACTTTTTCCTCAGCCTTAGCCAGTGCAATTTCCTTTTGCTTCTGTATTTCCTCTGTTGTCTTATATTCTTTAGTCAGATTTTCCGCAATAGGAGATTTCTTTAATTTCACACTGCCGATATAAATATCGTCTACAAATGAAATTGCTGTAATTATTAATAGTGAGACCGCCAGCAAGAGCCACAAGCCCGTATATCTAAACTTCATCCTTTATTTTGACTATTTATATCAATTGATGAGTATTATAACAACAGTTCGGTAATTTTTGAGCAGGCATAGCTGTATCGCACTGATACACAATAGTTTGCATTGATATTGAATTGTTGTTGTATCTTATTGATATTCAATTGAGTATGCAAATTTTACCGAACTATTGTTATAAGAAATATAAATAAAATTTCATTGCGCTGTGTTAAAAGACATTTCAACGCTGATTTACAATGATAATTGAGGCACAAAATTAATAAAATGCCCCCAATCGGCAAAAGGAATTACCATATATTTTCACACTCAGACAATACAAGTGCTATACCTTTGAAAACCAATGGCATAGCACTTATCATTTAAAACTAAGCACTCTGGCTTTCACCAATCAAATACAAAGCTAGAGTGTCTTTATCGCACACAGAATTATCGTAGATTAACAACAGTAATGCCTGCCCCGCCAAATCTTACATCTTCATCATGAAATGATTCCACATCCAGTGTAGATTGCAGGTAGCGCCTTACGGCAACACGCAATGCACCAGTCCCCGTACCATGAAGTATACGAACTCTGGATGCTGAAAACTGAACAGCGTCATCCAGAAAATATGCCACTGCCTGCAAAGCCTCGTCTGCCCTCATGCCACGTACATCAATTTCCTGTTTAAACTGCAGCTGTCTGCGACGGTTATCATCCGATGTATTCTTTGATAACGACTGTACCTGCGTTGCCGCACTTTGCTGCGGCTTTACAGTCTTTATCAGTTTCTTTACATTAATCCTTGTGCGCAATGCGCCAAACGCCACTTCCGCATCCTTTCCAGATATGCTTAACACCATGCCGGTCACGCCTCCTTTAGACATACGCACATAATCTCCGACACATATTGCAGCCTGCGCCGGCTTATCATCTGCAACCTGCCGATCGGGCTTTTTTTCTGCTTTTCTATTACTTATGACTGGCACGAGTGCTGATAAACCATCATTATGCCCGTCTTCTACAGCAACTCTGGCTTTATACTCATCCAGCTCCTTACGTAACTGTCTGGTGCGCTCTTTATCTGCCTGCGCCGTACGTATCTCAAGTATTGTGCGCTCAAGTCGCGAGTTTGATTCTGCCAGTATGTCCCTGGCCTGAGAACGTGCCTCGCCTATAATCTCTTTACGCTTCTCCTTAAGTTCACCTACATATTTTTCATAGCGTTCTACCGCAGCATCCAGCTTTGCCTCCTTTTCTTTAATAGATTTTCGCTTTCGCTCCCAATATCTTTTATCACGGGCAAGATCCAGCAGATACTTGTCCATATTAACATAATCAGAACCAACTATAGATGTTGCATCATTGATCACATCTGCAGGCAGCCCTGTCTTACGGGCAATCTCGAGAGCAAACGAACTACCAGGATTTCCTATAGATAACTGGAATAGCGGCTTCATATGCTGCCTGTCGTAAAGCATGGCACCATTGACAAATCCGGGTTCATGTTCAGCAAATGTTTTAAGATTCTGATAATGAGTGGTAACAATACCCATGACATCCTGCTTGTTAAGCTGGCTCAGTATGGCTTGGGCAAGCGCTCCGCCTATTTGAGGCTCGGTGCCTGTGCCCATCTCATCAACAAGAATAAAACTACAAGATGAGGCTCTGGCCAGGAATGTCTTCATATTCTTAAGATGTGAGCTATAGGTACTCAGATCATTTTCAATCGACTGCTCATCACCTATATCAATCATTATATCCTCAAACACGCAGACATGCGAATTTGAATGCATTGTAGGCAATAATCCACACTGCAGCATATACTGTATTATTCCGGCCGTTTTCAGGCAGACCGACTTACCTCCGGCATTAGGACCAGATATAATCAATATCCTGTCTTTTCTATCCAGGTGAAGATTAAGCGGTACCACAGACTCCCCTTTCTGCTTCAAGGAATAAGCCAAAACAGGATGTATAGCACCATACCAGTCTATTTCACATTCAGTCTCCAAAGCAGGCATCTGGGCGTCAAAATCCAATGCAAACAGAGCCTTAGCCCTTATAAAGTCATATACACCGAGACGCGAAAAACTATATAAAATCCCCGGTATATCCGGCCTTACAGTATCAGCCATCTCTACAAGGATACGCTGTATCTCTCTTTTCTCCCTCTCTCTAAGTTCTCTTACCCTATTAGATGCCTCTACAACTTCGACTGGTTCTATGTATGCCGTTTTTCCCGTGGCACTCTCATCATGCACTATGCCGGACAGCATACGCTTCTTACCGGCAGCAACCGGAATGACAAGACGACCGTCTCTCATAGACGGCGTAGCACCTGGCTCAAGCACCCCATTCTCTATACCACGCGCAACCACCCTGTTCATCACTCCCGACAATGAGGCCTGCGACGAAGCTATCTGGCGGCGTATGTCTGCCAAAACAGGTGACGCGTTATCCGAGATCTCGCCATACTTATTCACAATAGTATCTACACCCCTAATAATCAAAGGGAATGAATCTATATTACCAAATAGTGAAGCAAGTAGCGGAAAATCAGGCATATCCTCACCAGTATTTTCCGTGGTAAACAGACTCTTTATTCTGGCAACAGTATCCAATGACATACGCAGCCGGTACAGATCAGTAGCTGATAGAAAACTACCTTCTGCCTGTAACGACTTAAGTGCCGCTGTAAGATCATGGATATTATCTGACGGCAGCTGGCGCTTGCTTTTAAGCAACGACAACATCTCTTCTGTCTGCCCCAGCAACATACGCACCGTGCTGAAATCAGAAGAAAATTTCATCTTTTCGCATTTAGCCACACCCAGAGGGCTTATGCACTTCTCCGCCACCCATCTTCTTATGGTAGCAAAACCTATCTTATCTTCAAATCCTGAGGGATAAATCATTTTATCAAAAATCAAATTGGCAAAGTCAACATAGGCATATTACCTTCAAAAAGTATCTTATGCGCTATACCCGGCCTGAATAACCTGACAAAAACATTTTTCTTTTTATTAGGCACAATCAGAAGATCCACACCCCTGTCTTGCACCAGTCTTTCAAAAGACACCCGAAAATCACTTTGCTCAAGTATCTTATAATCAAATGTAAATGTTGTATAATTTGATTGGAAATATCGCATTAGCACCTCTAGTTTGTCTTTGACCTGGCTGCCTCGTTTATCAGTGACAGGAAGCAGAATAATATTTGAATGCTCCGATGGAAAAAGTTCGACAAACATATCCATGGCAAGCAAATCATGCTGGTCAATATTACAGAAAAACACAGCGTTAACCAGTTGTCCCAATGTGCCGAATTCAAAATTTTCGGGCACAGTAAAAACAGGTACCCGACAATTATCAAGTACCTCGGCTGTCACACTGCCTATAAGCTCGCGAGCTTTCTTATTAGCGTCACGCGTAGCCATAACCACAAGCTCAGGCGGAGTACGCCGTGTGTAGTCAAGTATTACATCTTCTGGCACACCTTCCGCTATATTTCGCGAATATCCTATAGCAGGCATATTGCCATTCGCAATTTCACTATCAATTTTCGCACAAAACCGCTTCATTTCCAATGCCGCAGCATCCTGCAAATTCTTACGGACCTCTGAATCACGCATGTCAACAGTAAAGCTGTCAGGGAATGATAACGAGCCGTCAAAATACGGGGTAGCATATACATGCATAAGTACCGGATGCAAAGACATCTTCCTGGCAAACGCGAAAGCTACCTTGCAAGCGGTCATGCTATATTCAGAGAAATCTATCGGGACAAGCACCTTTTTCTGCATCCCGTTAATCTTCATTTCTACCTGCGCCCCATGCACACGGTTTTCTACTATGTTAAGGGCCTTTGGCAACATGCCTTCCGGTATACGTACTCTTACCCCGCAAGCAGGTCTCGGATTGCATATATCCACATTTTCAAGCTGTACGGGCACACCGGCGCTTTCCAATTCCTGCTTCAGCGCTACTGCCATATCATAAGTGTGTATGGCCAAAGTAATATATACGTTATCTCTCATAATTTACCCACTTCATCATTAATAATGACCACTCAAACTATCACAAGTCAATTCAAACGCACAGGCAAGATACGGAATATTCTGTACCTTGCCATAATACGATGCTCAGTCAATTAGAATTGACAATCAGTCTTTATTATTCTCTTCCTCTAGTATAGCTATAGCCATATCATAGATAGTAGTATCATCAAGCACGACGATGCCTCCGTCGGGACCCGGCTCAATATGCATGGCGGCATTTTTGCCGAACTGATAATTAACACCTCCAAAATAATTACGTACAGTCTGTACCGTTACATTAAGTTTGTCAGCAATGCGGTGTGTACTTCCGTCAGGCAAAGAGTCTTTAATGCGGCGCAGCTCGTTGAATGAAATTGTCTTGCTCATGATAGTAAATTTTATGAGGTTTATAATGAAGTGATTTAATTATTCGATTTGCTAATTTACAATAATTTTTTCAAATCCACAAGTATTTATGGATAAAAAATTATAATTTTAAATCACTTAGTCTGTTATCTATCTAACAATTAAGTAGATAAAAAGATTAATCGTAATTGTAAATTACAGGTTATCACTTCATTGCAGCCATATCATCTAATACAGTCCGCACTGACTGCTTCGATTGACGATGACGGTACCCAGCCGGCATAATCAGCATTCAGATAAATCTCTGACCACTCTTCTCCGGCATTTTTGTCATTATGCACACCTAAAAGCCTTACGACAGTACCGGCGCTCAATGGCGCAGCCACTTTCTTGCTCTTTACAGACGGGGATGCGTATATCGCAACATCGTTATCCATAACGACCGCCTCTGTCCGCGCAGTCTGTATGCTCCGGGATACATAGGCGCATGCATACATCGCTCCGCTCATCAGAAATAATATACCAGCACCAAAAAAGCCTATCTTCCTAAATCTGACATTTTTGACAAATACATATATAACTACTGCCGACATCATAAGCAGAAAGCAGACTATCGTCAAAATTGCCCAAAAATTACTACCTAACGATGCGATGCCATGAGAAATAGCATTAAAAAAGGTTAGCGGTTCAGGCGTAGGATCGAGCGTCTTATCCCCTACCTGTGATTCGTTGGCCACAAGGACGAGGGCTTCCGTGTATCTCAAATTATTTTTCGCATCCGAATTATTAGGGTTAAGCTTAAGTGATTTTTTGTAATTTAATACAGCGGCACCCGGATTGCCGGCCTTAGAGTATGCATTACCCAAATTATAAAATAATTCCGAAGAGACACCTGCAGATTTAATCTGCCTCTGCCATAAAGATATCGCATTTAGATAATCTCCCTTGGCATATGCTGAATCTGCATTCTCTGCCGCGCTTAACGATAATGAGGCAAATATGCATAAATAAAGCAAAAACAGGCACTTCAACATGCTATAAGACAATCCGGAAGAAGACTTGCACACAGTTCTGCCGGTCCGGCCTGGCATATATGATTTATATTTTCCCATAATTATTTGCTATGATTCTTTCCGATTTCACTTTCCAAAGCATTAATAACATGACAACCACTGCTATATATTTTGTCCATATCGGAACCCGACGCAGAAGCATATTTTGCAAATTCACACTCGTCAATCAAAGCTATCGTATCATTAATAACAGTTGCTGAAACTCCGGCCGACTGTAATTCCATACTTACATTATCACGTGTGAGATCAGAAGTGGGTATACCAAGTTTATCACTGAGATAACCCCACAATGAATGTAGCATCTCATCATAAAAATGAGCGGTATCCTTACGTTTCATGCATAGATACGCCGCACGCAAACGCTTCTTCGCAAGACTATTGGCCTGCTTCAACCTTAATAATTCAGTATCTGATAATAATGACAGGCGCTTATGGTATATAAACAACACTGCCACAAGTAGCACAACCGGTATTATAAACCATAACCAATAAGACAGTTTTGATATGATTAACTTATGTGTCTTATCTAATTTACCAACCGGTTGCAGCTTATCTATAAATTTCAATGAAGCATCTGCAGAATGCGTAGACGCCCCCTCGCCAACTTTAATATGAAAAGATTGCGTAGTGACAGTATACCATGTCCCTTTCTCCGGATCAAAGAAATTAAATTTAAGCGCAGGAATTTCAAAATCACCCTCTTTTTGAGGAATAAATGTGCAGTCAAACGTGATTGAGCCGGACACAGATGAAGCTCCCACCTGCTTTTTAACACTGTCCTCGCTTTTCAAAAATTTAAGCTCTGAGGGAAATTTCTCTGACAAATCGGGCAAAGAGACAAAACTCATATTACCCGTACCGCTCACCGTATATCTAACCACGGCGGCCTGGTGTGTTTTAAAATTCTTACTTACGAGCTCGGCCCCTACCTTGAACTGGCCCACTCCGTTAATATCTTCGTATTTATCCGAACCCGGCAGAGGCCGCACGCTAAGTTCAATATCATTTGGCTTTGCATCTACCTGCGTGGGCACCATCTTGCTCATAAATCCGAAGTAAGGATCTGAATATTCCATAGTCCGGCCCACACTGCCGGTATAACTATTCCCTTTTATCTTAGCCACACCTGCCTGTGTCGGATATATGATATAACGCGCTATAACAGCCGTATAATACGATTTACCGTTATATGTCTCCCGGGTGAGAGAATGAGACACATCGTCTGAGGACTCATATGTGCAATTACCAAACGACGGAGCCGTAGTAGATATCCAGTCAAAGATGCTGGAATATGTAGTATAAAGCTTTACTGTATAAACAACACCTTGTTGCTCGTAAGGTGACGAATCTGACACCGTAGCCTTTAAAAACAAATCGCTACCACCCGGATTCGTCAGTACAGGACCATTTGAACCCTGCGCTGCCGACTGCTGGTTAGAGCTGCTTTGAGAAGACGAAACATCACTTATCTTATAATGTAGGATATTTGAGCGAACTCCACCCACACTAATCGGTCCGAATGTGAAACTTCCAGCTTTCTCAGCTCTAAGTGTAAGTGCATATGAGACTTCTGTAATGGTCGAAGAGACTCCGTTTACCACCCTCGAAATCGTAGAAACTTTGCGCTGCCGCATAAACAAGACCTTACAACCAGGCACAGAAGCTGGTTCGGAAGGCTGCCCAGATACGTTTTGGATATCAATTATAATGTGAAATGTATCCCCTACTCCGGGAGTCATTCCTGCCGGCGAGACTGACAGGCGCACACTTTGTTGAGCCTGCACCACAAATACAGACAAAAAGATGGAAAATACCATCAATATCCTATTCATCATCTTATTCAAATTTATTGAGTAAGCAACATCTACATGATGCTATAATAATCACCAGCGTTTACCTCGCTTGGGTGCCGAGAACGGATCATTGCCCTGCCCCTGCTGGCGACCATATACTGACCGCTTGCGCGTTTCTTTCTCTTTATCAGCGCTACGTTTCAATATTCTGTCAGCAGCCTGCTGGCTTATGCCCTCCGGCTTCTGGGGTTTAGGTTTGGGCTTGTTATTTTGGTTGTTATTATTCTGGTCCTTATTATTATCTTTATTTTCCTTTTTATCCTGGTCTTGCTTGTTTTGCTGCTGGTTTTTATCCTTATTTTTATCTTTATTGTTCTCGTTCTTGTTATCCTTGTTCTTTTCCTGACGCAGCTGCGCTATTCTCAGATTCCTACGCGCATCCGCATCACTGGGATTAAGCCTGAGAGCCTGCTTATATGAATCTATGGCACCCTGGTAATCTTTCTTATTAAATGCTATATTACCCATGTTATAACTAGCTCTAGACGCCAAAGAGGGATTGTCAGCCCCGTGTTTGGCCACATTGGCAAAAGCATCAGTGGCTTTTGCCATCATCTCGTCTTTCTTATTTTGCTGCTCGCCGGGCAACGCATTACCAGTCTGGACAGTGGCAAGAGCCTGGTTAAATAACGCCACAAGACTGTTTGGATTCGCATCTATAGCCAGCGAATAATACTCAAGTGCCTGGGCATAATCCTTATTCCTATAAGCCTTGTTACCGGCTTCGATTGCTTTCCGCTCCTCACGTGTAGATTGTTCCGCAGAAACGGCAGACAGAGACAAAGTCATAAGCGCGGCACACAAAGCCAATCTTAAGATATATCCGTATCTCATTTCTTGTCCTCCTTCTTGAAAAAAGTGATTTTGCGCAAAAGCATATTCTTGCGGTTCACCATGAAACAATCTATTACGAGACATAACAATGCTATGGCGGCAAAATACATGAATAATTCATCATGAAGCACCAGATGGCTACTCGCCAGCGAAGTACGTTTCACCTCTTTCAACTGCTTTTGCAGCGACAGCAACGCATTGAGGCTGGAAGCATTTACATATACACCTCCGCCACTCTTGGCTATCTGCTTACCTAATGCCTCATTAAGGCGTGTATTGACCACGTTGCCTTCATCATCTGTAAAAAGCCCCTGGGGGGTATTAATCACAGAACCCTCTGCTGTACCGACACCGACAACATTAATCTGTATATCTTGTTTTCTCGCCTCTTTAACCGCGCCCATCACGGCATTC
This sequence comes from uncultured Muribaculaceae bacterium, assembly GCA_910578665.1. Taxonomy (GTDB): domain Bacteria; phylum Bacteroidota; class Bacteroidia; order Bacteroidales; family Muribaculaceae; genus Lepagella. The sequence goes on along the minus strand of CAJTQU010000020.1, from coordinate 27,571 downwards.
TCGTCATCCAGATCCTCCACATCGGTAAAAAGCACTATGGCCTTACCCACATCATTGCCTGGAGTAAACGAAGCCACGGCAACTGCCAGTGCATCGGCTATATTTGTACCCTGCGCTGTCATCTGGTTAGGATCAATAGTTCCTAAAAACGATTTTGCAGAAGCAAAATCAGACGATACCGGTATCAGACTATACGCCTGTTCTGCAAATGTGACTAAACCGATCCTGTCATTAGACATGCCGTCAATCATGCGCTCAAGTAATAACTTGGCCGCGGTCATACGGGTAGGGCCATCTATGTCATCTGTGGACGATGCAAGCATAGAGTTACTGGCATCTACCACGGCTACAACCTCGATACCCTCCTTGTTTGCCGTCTGCTCAGTAAGACCGCCCCATGGACGGGCAAAAGCCAGTACAAGAGCGGCAAGGGCTATAAGGCGCAATGTAACCCTTATCGCCGGCTTATACGGCGACACATCCGGCATCAGCGGCCTCAATACCTCTATGCGTCCGAAACGAGCCAGGCGTGACCTGGCACTACGGCGCGAGTACCAATACAAAGCGGCCAGCAAAGGGACAAGCAATAAGAGCAATAAATATATAGGATATGCGAAACTCAGCATAATCTGATAAGACAATTTTAAAACAATATTTTAGGGAAGCCGGCGTAATAGAGTATAGCGTAGCGACATATACACCAGCAGCAATAGCAGGGCCGCACCAATCCATGGCATAAAATTATCCTCGGTACGCGAATAACTGTCTACGTTAATCCTTGATTTTTCAAGTTTGTCAATCTCAGCAAATACATTTTGAAGAGCCTGGTTGTCTGTCGCTCTGAAAAACTTACCGCCGGTAATAGCGGCTATCTCCGTAAGACTTTCTTCATCTATCTCTACAGGCACCGATGTATTGATATTGCCAAACATAGTAGACATGTTCATCACGTTGTCACGACCTATGCCTATGGTATACACACGCACCCCTTTCTGCTTGGCTATCTGCGCCGCTGTCAGAGGATCTATCTCACCGGCATTATTGGAACCATCGGTAAGAAGTATCACGCTCTTAGAGACCGCGTTGCCACCCAGCACCCTGTTAACAGCGCTCACCAGACCGTCTCCTATCGCAGTACCGTCACCAAGTGTGCCCATCATAAGATGCGATATGGCATTCATTACTGTGGCCCGGTCTGTTGTCAGAGGCATATATGTCAGGCTCTCGCCTGCAAATGCGACAAGCCCGATATTATCATGGTCTCGTTTTTCGACAAATTGTGACGCAAGCTTACGCGCGGCATCAAAGCGATTGGGAACCAGATCCGGAGTTTCCATACTGGCAGAGACATCAAGCGCTATCACAATATCCGTACCGTCAATTTCGGAATTAACTTTAGAATCATGCGTTTGCGGCCGGCATAGCGCCACTATTATACAACCGATAGCAAACAACTTGATTACAAAGCATAGATGCATCAGCCATACTTTCCACGGACGTTTATATCTGGCAAAAGCCTGCACAGTCGAAACCCCGATATATGCGTCTCCCCTCTTTAAACGTGTGATATAAAAATATATAATCGGCAGATAAAGCAGAAAAAGCAACATCAGCCACGGATACTTAAGCATCATCATTTGTCGGCCTCCTTTCTCTTTATGCCAGTCTTACCGCGTCTGGATTGTACCGAAGTTCTATTCCCCACAGACGCACCTCGACTACCTCGTTTACGTCCGGATGACTGCGCCTGCTTCTTAATCTTACGGCCTGTCTGTGTAGGTCTGGAATATTCCGACGGTATATCAGTCTTAAGTGCCTGTTCTTCCTCGGGAGTCGGCTTGGTAGTCTCGACAAACTTCATAGATATGGCAAAAGCTTTCTCATTCTCATCAGGCAGAGACCTCATCTTGGCAAATTTCACAAAGTCTGCTATAGAAAGCAATTCACGAAGGCTATCCTTATATGGAATAAGTTTCTCATTACGGCTGGCCTCCTCTAAGAACTGCGTGGATGTCATTTCTGGAGCGGCAACACCAAAACGACGACTTATATACCTACGCAAAATATCTGTAAGTTCGGTAAAATAACCATCCTCATCTCCATTCTGCCACAATTGCTTAGTTTTAAGAGCTTTAAGAGCATTAACGGCCTCCTCGTAAGGAGGAAGCACATTCTGCTTACGTTTCAACGATCCTCCGTTCTTCATATACTTTCTATAGAAAATATATCCGGCAGCCAAGATCAAAATCACCAGTAAAATCACCCACCAATAGTTCACTAAAAAATCAGGAACTTTGTCAAATATTGACTTCCCCTCTGGCTCGGCCACATCGGTCATACCTGCTATCTCGTCTTTAGCCGTAGCGTTTACCGGCACTACTTTCAGAGCCACACGGTTGCTCACAGCTGTATCGGAGCCGACAATATATTTGAATGGTGGGAGATAATAAAAACCCGAATCGAAAGCCTGTAGCGGCACATGGTAATTTATTTGCGCGCGACCCGAGCCAAGATCCACGGTATCCGAAGTAAACTTCTTTGACAATTCGATGGTATCCCCGTTCAAAGTGACATAAGGAAGGCCGTCCTGGTCTTCAAACATGGGAAAATGACCTTTGGATTTGCGGTCTTTAACCACCTCAAGATGCAAGTTGGTCTTATGCCCCATAATAATATATGCCGAGTCCAGACGCGCTTTCAGCGATACCGGAGCAGCATGGAGCATAACGGGCGCTATTGCTGCAAACAGCAATGGCAATAACAAATATATCATACCCCGGCCGGGGCCTATTCTCATTGTCATGTCACAGTCAATTTCTAAACTTATCCAACAGGCTTAACGCATGCCTCGCTTCCTGAACAGTCCGAGCAATGATTTTACAAAATCTTCATCGGTGGCAATCGAGGCTATGTCCACACCGCTGCGCAGCGTGGTTTCAGTAAGCTTCTGCTGACGGTCGTACCACATACGGTCATACATTTTACGTGTTTTTGAAGAGGATGTGTCGACCCATAACATCCGACCAGTCTCACTGTCTCGCATACGTAACAGACCCACGTCAGGCAACTGTGTGTCACGTTTGTCATACACTTGTACTGCCACCAAATCATGCTTACGGTTGGCGATACTCATTGATTTGGTATAGTCATGGTCATCAATAAAGTCACTTATCAAAAACGCTGTACAGCGCTTCTTGACCATATTGGTCATATATTCCAGCACGAGATTGATGTCAGTACCGGTATTTTCCGGATGAAAATCAATTATCTCCCTTATGATAAGCAATATATGCTTTCGACCTTTTTTTGGCGGAATGAATTTCTCAACCTTGTCCGAGAAAAATATAACGCCGACCTTGTCGTTGTTCTGTATGGAAGAAAATGCCAATGTGGCCGCAATCTCGGCCATCATCTCTTTTTTTTCAATTCCGACAGCACCAAAATTCCTACTGCCCGACACATCTATGAGCAACATCATGGTAAGTTCACGCTCCTCCTCATAGACTTTGACAAACGGTTTGTTATGACGTGCCGTTACATTCCAGTCTATATCACGGATATCATCGCCATACTGATATTCGCGTACCTCGGAGAAGATCACGCCTCTGCCTTTAAACGCAGTGTGGTACTCACCGGCAAAAATATCCTGCGAAAGCCCGCGCGTCTTAATTTCTATTTTCCTTATCTTCTTTAGGAGTTCTGTCGCGTCCATAGTATAACGGCTATTGCAGGCATGCCCTTATAGCGCACGCCTGCGTAGAACAAATATTTATCAAGGCACCTGTACGGCGTCAAGAATGTCAGTTATAACGTCATCGGCTGTGATATTATTAGCCTCGGCCTCGTAAGACAATCCGATTCGGTGGCGCATTACATCGTGGCACACTGCGCGCACATCTTCGGGAATAACATAACCACGGCCTCGCAGGAAAGCGTATGCCCTGGCAGCCAGCGCCAGACTGATAGAGGCTCGGGGCGAGGCTCCGAATTCCAATATGCTCTGCAGATTCGTCATGCCGTAGTCTGCCGGCTGGCGCGAAGCAAACACAATGCTTACTATGTAGTCTTCAATCTTCTCATCAATGTAGATCTTCTGCACGATCTTTTGCGCCTCAATTATCTCAACGGGATTAAGCACCGGCATAACCGGGCTCAAATCACCGGCGATATTCTGGCGTATGATCCGTTTTTCCTCCTCCTTGGTAGGATAGCCTATCACGACCTTCAATAAAAAACGGTCCATCTGAGCTTCCGGCAGAGGATAAGTGCCTTCCTGCTCTATCGGGTTCTGAGTAGCCATTACGAGAAACGGTTTGGGCAGGGCAAACGTATCATCGCCAATAGTAACCTGACGCTCCTGCATGGATTCAAGCAACGCGCTCTGCACTTTGGCAGGCGCGCGGTTAATCTCATCAGCCAGCACAAAATTGGCAAACACAGGACCTTTCTTTATTTCAAATTTCTCATTCTTGACACTATATATCATGGTACCCACCACATCAGCAGGCAAAAGGTCAGGAGTGAACTGTATCCGGCTGTATTTTGCATCTACCAGGCTTGCAAGCGTCTTAATAGCCAAAGTCTTTGCCAGACCAGGAACTCCCTCGAGCAGCACATGGCCGTTGCACAACAATGCTACCAGCAACGAATCGACAAGATGCTTCTGTCCCACGATACGCTGGTCCATCCCTCTAGTAATCAAAGATATAAAAGAACTATTTGCGGCTATCAATTCATTTAGCTCGCGAATATTCACTGTTTCATTCATAATATAATGACTATGATATGTAAAATTCTGTATCTTAATAACGCATGAGTATAATCACGGTTTAAGTACATACAAAATTACTTCATAATTTGCAACCAGACTCAACTCTTATTGTTAAATATTACTGAATTCTTTCAGCCAATTATTAAAATTTGTTATGTACTGGCACTGATATTGTCTGCGCATTTAATTTGTGGCAGAATCAGCTCCGGTAAATGCATTCCATCCCTGCGCTTTCAATGGAATTTCCTGCTCGTCTCGTGTAATCATGGCACATCCAAGTTCAGGCTTCGTAATGTAGCCTATCACCCTGACGTCTTCAATAGAAGTGACCTTTTCATAATCCGTAAGCGGCACGGTGAAAAGTAGTTCGTAATCCTCACCTCCGTTAAGTGCGGCTGTAACAAGATTCATATTAATCTCCTCAGCCATTATCGCAGTCTGGTAATCAATAGGTATCTTGTCCTCATATACCCTGCATCCTGTATGGCTGGCTTTGCAAATATGCATCAGCTCTGACGATAGCCCGTCACTTACATCCATCATTGATGTCGGCAGAATACCTGCGGCGTCCAGGCGCTCAACAATATCCTTTCTGGCCTCAGGTTTGAGCTGGCGCTCCAAAATATATTCCTTGCCATCAAATTCGGGGGTAAACTCAGCATTGCCACTCTCGGCCGCAACACGGTTTTCACGTTCAAGCAACTGCAGGCCCATATATGCCGCGCCAAGGTTACCGGAAACACATACCAGGTCTGTGGGCCTGGCCCCGTCCCTCTTAACCGTTTTACCCTGGCGTCCCTCGCCAACACAGGTTATGCTAATCACGAGACCTGTGACAGAAGCAGAGGTGTCACCGCCTACCAGGTCAACCCCATAAGTATCGCATGCCAGGCGTATTCCGCTATACAAGGCTTCTATGTGCTCCAATGTGAAGCGAGATGATACACCTATGCTGACTGTTATCTGCCTAGGTGTGCCGTTCATGGCATAAATATCACTGAAATTTACTATGGCCGCCTTATAGCCAAGATGCTTCAGCGGAACATATCTAAGGTCGAAGTGAATACCCTCCAACAAAAGATCGGTAGTCAAAAGCACCTCCTTGTCTCCGTACTCAAGGATAGCGGCATCATCACCAACCCCCTTTTTCGAAGATGAGTTTCGCAATGGGAAATCTTTGGTAAGTAGCTCGATAAGCCCGAACTCACCCAAATCGGATATCTCTGTCTCCTTCATTAGCACAATATGATAAATAACAGGTGAGGATGCGCCATAACCAGTGACACATCCCCTTATTCCTTTATTAGATACGGGCTACAAGCTCCTTCATAATCTCTGTCATAAACGGCTGGGCCTGTACCGCCGCTTTCTGCACTTCTTCGTGTGTGGGCACCTCGGTAATATCCTTTCCGCCAAGATCTGTGATAACGCTGACGCCAAACACCTCCATACCGGCATGGTTAGCCACAATAACTTCGGGCACAGTCGACATACCCACGGCATCACCTCCTATGATACGGAAATATTCATATTCAGCAGGTGTTTCAAAAGTGGGCCCGGGAGTACCCACATACACTCCGTGCATCACTCTGATATCTTTCTCAGCAGCTATATCATCCGCTATCTTAATAAGACGATGGCTATACGCCTCAGTCATAGCTGGGAAACGAGTGCCAAGCTCCTCGTAATTCTTACCACGTAACGGATTTTCAGGGAAAAGATTTATATGGTCAGTAATAATCATAATATCCCCTACTTTAAAATCCTTGTTCATACCGCCAGCGGCATTGCTCACAAAGAGTGTCTCAACCCCAAGGGCTTTCATTACTCTCACCGGAAATGTAACCTGCTTCATGTCGTATCCCTCGTAATAGTGAAAACGACCCTGCATAGCCATAACATAACGTCCGCCAAGATTACCAAAAATCAACTTGCCGCTGTGCCCCTCCACAGTCGAAACCGGCATAGACGGAATTTCGTTATATTGAATTTCTTTCTGTATATTTATATGGTTAACCAATTCACCAAGGCCGGTGCCAAGGATTATAGCCACTTTAGGCATTTCTGCTACCTGGCTGCGAACATAGTCGGCAGCACACTTAATTTTTTCAAGCATAATATTATATGATTAAACGGTTTTCTATTCCTGTTTATCTAAATCATCCGTATCTCCGCTTCCGCCCTTGCGCAAACCGATATTATTCGGGCTTGCCTCAATGGCAGACTTGACAGCATTTATAAAATTTGATCCGTCTATACCGCCCAGCATATCGACCGAGATAGGCAGATAAAAAATATACGGCTTCAGTTTCTCCGGAAAATACGGATTATTGGCTAGCCGCACAGCATCCTTTTCCGTAGTGACAATCAGTTTGCGCGCGCCTTTCATTTCATCATACCTGACCTGGAGCCTTTGCAGATCATTCCTTGAAAAATCATGATGGTCAGGGAAATGATTGATCTTGACACGGCACTCAAAATTTTTAAAATACCGTACTAACGGTCGCGGATTCGCTATGCCTGTCAGCAAGAGCACGATATCATTGCGTGTAAGCGAGTCAAGCCTCACCGTATAACGAGAATCATCGGGAAATACAGGAAGGGGCTGGCCATAGTCTATGCGCGAAAAGAACAATTTCTGGAATGCCCACAGATCCAAATTATTAGATACAATCCGATATTGGAGCGGTGCCGCGTCATCAGGCATTTTTGTGACAACTACGATGTCAGCACGACCGACAGCACGTTTGCTCTCGCGCAAACGACCGAGAGGCAGCACATGATCAGTATAAACAGGCCTGTTATAGTCCATCAGCAATATCTTGACCTTTGCCTCTACGGAACGATGCTGATAGGCATCATCCAATATAATAAGGTTTATCGAGGGATCAATGTTCATCAGTTCGCGAATTCCTTTCCTGCGGCTCTCACAAACTGCTATCTTTACACGGTTACCATATTTACTAAGTATCTGGTACGATTCATCACCAATAGTCCTGGGAGTGCTATTATGCGTACCCAGAACAAAACCTCTTGTCTTACGCTTATAGCCGCGACTTAAAACCGCAATATTATATACCGATGACAAATATTCTATGAGATACTCCACATGAGGGGTCTTACCAGTACCTCCCACGGTGATATTGCCGACACAGATTATAGGGACATCGAATGTCTCTGCCTTCAGCATATGCCAGTCATACAGCTTATTGCGCACATTAGTGACCGCACCGTATATCCATGACAACGGTGTTAGCAAGTAAGAAAATATGACATCTTTCGTAGTTCTCACAGAAAAAGCATATTATGGATTTACAATTTTACTTCAAAAGGATACATACGGGCCATAACCATATCGCGGTCAAACATATTTTGCAGTACAAATACCGCTTCTTCACCCAAAGCCGCAGGATCATCAGCAGAGAGAAGTTTGAACAGTACGGATTCATTGATAGAGCCCATAAGTTTCACGAAATTCATATCTGGTTTCGGATATATAACTACATTCTCACGCTCAACCTTGGCTTTTTTCTTCGCCCAGTCTATGGCATTCTGAAGAGAACCCAGGTCGTCTACCAGACCATGTCCCCTGGCAACAACCGCACTCAGGGGACGGCCATCGGCCACTTCCTTAACCTTGGCCACAGGAAGTTTTCGACCCTCGGCTACACGCTTCACAAAAAGATTATAGCCATCTTCAACCATCGCCTGCATGGCGGCTAGCTGCTGCTCATCCATAGGTGTAAACACTGCCGGATAAAGGCCGTTAGGATTCGTAGCCACTGTCTGCACACTCAGTCCGATTTTGTCAACAAGACCCTTTATGTTGGGAATCAGTCCGAATATTCCTATGGAACCAGTAATGGTAAAGGGGTCGGCAAATATACGGTCGGCACCGCAAGATATGTAATATCCTCCAGAAGCGGCATAATCGCCCATGGATACCACAAATGTCTTACCTGTCTTTTTAAACGTCTCAAGAGCCTCCCACATCTGCTCACTGCCAAAGGCAGAACCGCCAGGAGAGTTTACACGCAGCACAAGAGCCTTGACATCATCATTCTTGGACAGCTCCAAAATCTGGTCTACCATGTCTGGTGACGAAATACCGCCGCTGCCCATAAAGTCGTCTATACCGCCACTCGCATACAAAACAGCTATCTGATTGCTCGCTCCTACGTTTTCCGACATCGTGGCCGAGGCTGCAACAAGAGCAGACGGAGTCACAACATTCTCTAGTCCGTCATCCTGCTTGGCCAATTTTGCTATCCTGTCCTCAAACACGTGGCGGTATTCAAGCTTGTCGACCAACTTGTTACTAACAGCAAAACTTGCAGGCTTACTGCTAATATAGTCTCTGTCTATTAATGTATCAATCAATGCCGGCGTCACAGCATTACGGGAAGAGGCTATCTCGCGACGCATCTGAATCCATAGCGTGTCAAGCAACGCAATGTTCTGAGCACGCGCCACCTGGCTCATAGTATCAGCTGTATACGGTTCTACAGCAGCCTTCCCTTTGCCAACTCTGACAGCCTGGAAGCTAACCCCGACCTTGTCAAACAGACCTTTGTAAAACAGGCTCTGACCACCCAATCCCCTCAAGTTGAAATTGCCTGCCGGATTTAGCGAAATCTCGTCTGCCACACTTGCCACAAAATATGCACCCTGCGTCATAACATCCGCATAGGCATATATCTTCTTTTTGCTCGTTTTAAATTCTAAAAGAGCATTCCGAATCGCATGTAGAGATGCCGGGGAGGCAGACAAATAACCACAATCCAAATATATGGATTTCACGCGGTTGTCCGTGGCAGCCTCATTAATTGCCGTCACAAGCGTACTGACACTCTGGGGTGTATTGAAATCTTTCTTCAACAGCGACATAACATCTATCTGCGAGGACATGTCGCGTTCCACTATCTCTCCATCAAGGCCGATGCGCAATATACAACCATCTTTCACACTTTCTACAGAACCGCCTACAACGCCTCCGACCAGTGAAAAGATTATGATAACAGCCACTACACCGGACAGCACAATGGCTATCCAGGCCCCCATGAAAGAAGACAAGAGGTTTAAGAAAAATTTCTTCATTGCATTAATTGATTGGATATATTAGATACAATAATTTTCACACCATTGATGCTATGACCGACTTTATATCGGAAGCCAGACGTTCAGCCTCCTCTGTCGTATGGGCTTCACTGTATATACGTATTATCGGTTCGGTGTTTGACTTACGCAGGTGAACCCATGAATCCTTAAAATCAATCTTCACACCGTCTATATCAGTGATCTGCTCGCCCTCATAACGAGATTTGACAGCTTCAAGTATGGCATCCACATTAATCTCAGGTGTGAGCTGTATCTTATTCTTAGCTATGGCATATTGCGGATAAGTCGCTTTAAGCTCGGATACTTTCTTTCCGCTCTTTGCCAATAGAGACAAGAAGAGAGCGACACCAACCAGAGCATCGCGGCCATAATGGCTTTCAGGATAGATAACACCGCCATTGCCCTCGCCGCCTATAACCGCACCCGTGGCTTTCATCTTGGCAACCACATTGACTTCTCCTACAGCAGCCGCATTGTATCCACAGCCGTCATAACGAGACGTTACATCACGCAACGCCCTCGACGAACTGAGATTGCTCACTGTATTTCCCGGAGTATGCCGCAAAACATAATCTGCCACGGCAATGAGGGTATATTCTTCGACAAACATCTCTCCATTTTCCATAACGATCGCCAGACGGTCCACATCAGGATCCACTACAAAACCGACATCCGCCTTACCTTCTTTCATCAATGAAGCAATCTGTCCCAGATTCTCGGGTATCGGCTCCGGTGTATGTGCAAAACGCCCGGTCACCTCGCAATTCAGTTCGACAATGTTCTTGACACCGAGAGCCCGTAAAAGACGAGGTATAACCTCACCTCCCACTGAATTGACTGCATCTACAGCCACAGTAAAATCCGCCTTGGAGATAGCTTCTGTATCTACCAAGGGAAGAGCGAGCACCTTGTCAATATGTTTACGCGTATACGTGTCATTAGTGTGCAGTTCACCCAGTCTGTCAACTTCCGCATACTCGTAATCGCCGCATTCAGCCAGACGCAGAACCTCTTTTCCCTCGGCATCATTAAGAAATTCACCATTCTCATTCAGAAGCTTCAGAGCGTTCCATTGTGCCGGATTGTGGCTTGCCGTCAGTATTATTCCTCCGCAGGCATTTTCTTCAACCACGGCAATTTCAGTAGTAGGCGTTGTGGCCAGTCCAATGTTAACCACATCAAATCCCATAGACATGAGAGCGCCGCATACCAGCTGGCTTACCATAGGGCCGGAAATACGCGCATCACGTCCTACTACGATAGTATTGGTGCTTTTAGTGGTGTTTTTCCGTATAAAGGCAGCATACGCAGTTGTAAATCTAACCACATCAACGGCGCTCAGTCCTTCTCCCTGGCGACCTCCTATCGTGCCGCGTATACCTGAAATTGATTTTATGAGTGACATATTAGAATATTATTTAAATTTTGGTCTTTACTCCTTGATCAAACAAAAGCACACATCAATATTGTGCTGAAAAATACTTAATATTATAAATATATGGCTGGCATGCGCCTGTTTCTGATATAAAGCCATAATACGAACGAATCACAATATTCACCTCGCAGTCAATGCCTAGATAACGAAGCGGCAACTGGACACCGGAACCGTGGCTCGCACTTGACTGTATATCAAGATTGTCAAAACGGAAGCTGGTAGAATTATTGCCATTCAAATTATCCGCATTACCCGACGGCGAGGGATTGCGCCCTTCATACATATCTATTATATTTGTACGCATATAACGGAAATATATGAGCTGGTCCTTTTTGGCTTTCTTATCCTTAGTGCCTGGATTTACTACCTGCATGTATATATATCCGTCCTGGTCCATCCGGTAAAATGGCGCGTCAGGTCCTGTCTCAAAAACACTGTCTTTAGGCACTGAAGATACAATCTTTTGATTAGACATATACCAGTTTACCGCCTTTTCCTCTGAACGAAGCAATTCCGAGTAGCTTTTATCCTTGCTGCACGACAACGCTCCTATGGCAAACATAGCAACTAAAAGACACGCGTATATTCCTTTATTAATTCTCATAATGATTTATTGTCAGTACAAATTATTTCAACACATAGCCTTGGGCAATAAGCCTGTCCGCAGCCTTACGCACTTCATCGTCATATTCCGGCATTACAGATTCCAACTTTTTGAGGCATTCTTGGACAGATCCCTTGAACTGACCACCGGCGGCCTGTAAATGTCCTCCGCCATCAAAATGATCAATACATATCCGGTTCACGGCAAAATCTCCTATGCTGCGCATCGATAATTTCACCATATCCTCATCCTCGCGCATAAACACGGCATAAATCACCCCCCGCAATTCCAACGCCTGGTTTACAAGACCCTCGGTATCTCCTTTTTCATATTTATACCTGCTCAGGTCCTCCTTGCCCAGCCACACCACAGCGGCATGATGATTCTTGTAGACAGTCAGACGCTCACATAACGCAAACGAAGTAAGTTTTAAGGCATCCTCTGACTTGGTATCCATGGTTTCCTTAAGAATCAGCGATTTATTTACACCCATACGAAGCAACTCCAGCATGATTTCATAAATATCCAGATGCTGGCAGTTCACGCTCAGGTTGCGAGTGTCAGTGATAATACCGGTACACAGACATGTAGCGGATTCAAACGACACAAACTCGAAATACCCCATAGCCGCAATAAGACGGAACACAAGCTCACATGTGGACGACATGTCAGGATAACTTATAAGCAGGTCCGCAGCAACATCTGGATGTTCATGGTGGTCTATTATCACTTTCTTCGCTTTCGCCGACGCTATGGCCGGTTCCAAATCGCTAAGACGAGACAACTGGTTGAAGTCGCATCCGATGATGAGATCTGCCTCGTCAACCAAACGGGAACCATAGTCACTGTAACGTGCATAAGGAACAATATCTGAAAAACCGGGAAGGAATTCCAGTGACCGTGGAGGTTGGTCTGGCGTAATCACCCTGGCCTTTATACCCATGGATTGCAACAGGTGCAACAAGCCCAGCGTACTTCCAACGGCATCTCCGTCCGGCCGGACATGACATGTAAGCACGACATTGCGACAGCCTTTCAACAAAGGCTGTAAATGTTTGACTTCTCGCTCATTAAGCAATTTATCTATCATTTCTACGTAAGTCGGTTTCTATACTCGGCGCACCATGCGACAACACAAATGCACAAATTGAATTGACAAAGTTACTCAAAAATTCCGAAATTATCCGTAACTTTGCATTAAAAATTACACCTCTGGCAAGGATATAATTTGCCGGATAAAATCATTTATCAGCCCGCCACACATATTATGCATACCAAAGAAGAAAAAACGGCCTCATTCGGACGATTACTGGATATTCTTGATAATCTGCGTGTGAAATGTCCATGGGACGCTAAACAGACTAACGAAAGTCTGCGACCCAACACTATCGAGGAAACATACGAACTATGCGATGCCTTAATGTCTGACGATGTAAACAACATCAAAAAGGAACTCGGAGACGTATTGCTGCACGTTTGCTTTTATTCAAGAATAGCACAAGAGAAAGAGCAGTTCGACATGGCCGACGTGTGCAACGCATTATGTGACAAACTCATATACCGCCACCCACATATCTACGGCAATACACAGGCCGATGACGCCGATACGGTAAAGAAGAACTGGGAAGAATTAAAACTGAAAGAAAAAGGGGGCAATAAGACGGTACTGGCCGGAGTCCCATCCGCACTGCCGGCACTTATTAAAGCCAACCGAATCCAGGAAAAAGCACGCAATGTGGGATTTGACTGGGAAGAGCCGTCACAAGTATGGGACAAGGTAAAAGAAGAGATAGCCGAAGTGGAAGCGGAAATCAAACGTGGTGACAAGAATGCTATCTCTGATGAATTCGGCGATCTGATGTTTGCCGTGATTAACGCGGCTCGCCTTTATGGTGTTAATCCGGAAAACGCGCTTGAACATACTAACCGCAAATTCATCCGACGGTTCAATTATATCGAGGCGAAAAGCAAAGCTATCGGAAAGTCACTTAAAGAGATGACCCTGGAAGAGATGGATACACTTTGGAACGAAGCTAAACGCCTGGAAGACTGATGAAATTGTGCATCACCGAGAAACCAAGTGTAGGCAAAGACATTGCAGGTATACTTGGTGCCACCACGCGCCATGACGGATATTATGAGGGTAACGGATACTGCGTGACCTGGACATTCGGACATTTATGCTGCCTGAAAGAGCCTCATGACTATACGCCTATGTGGAAGCGCTGGAGCCTCGGTGCACTTCCAATGATCCCTCCGAACTTCGGCATAAAACTGATCCCCCAAGACAGCATTGAAAAACAGTTCCGCGTAATAGAGACCCTTATAGGCCAATGTGACGAGGTGATAAACTGTGGGGATGCCGGCCAGGAGGGCGAGCTGATCCAACGGTGGGTCATGCAGAAAGCCGGCTGCCAAAAGCCCGTAAGCCGACTGTGGATTTCATCACTCACAGATGACGCAATACGGGAGGGATTCAAGCACCTGCGTCCGCACAAAGACCTCGAGCCACTTTACATCGCCGGACTATGCCGCGCTATAGGCGACTGGATACTAGGCATGAATGCTACACGGCTATACACGTTGAAGTATGCCGAACAGGGACAGGTATTATCTATCGGGCGCGTGCAGACGCCTACCCTTGCACTTGTGGTACAGCGCCAGCACGAAATAGAGAATTTCATACCGACAGACACATGGGAATTGCGCACAATTTACCGAGAAACGGTGTTCACGGCCACAGTGAAGCCATTCACCACTGAGGAAGAGGGGAAAAAACTTCTCGAACAAGTAAAAGAATTACCTCTGACCATCAGTGATATTACAAAGAAGAAAGGACGCGAAGCACCTCCGAGGCTCTTCGACCTGACAAGCCTACAAGTAGAGTGCAACAAAAAATTCGGCATGGGCGCGGATACCACTCTGCGCACAATACAGAGCCTGTATGAAAAAAAGCTGACAACATACCCCAGAGTAGACACAACATATCTGACTAATGACGTCTACGGACAATGCCCCGGCATATTAAACTCCTTGAAAGACTATCAGGAACTACTGCAACTCATCCGTGCTAACAAGCTGCCCAAAAGCAAAAAGGTGTTTGATGACAGCAAGGTGACCGACCACCATGCCATAATACCCACAGGACAGCCTCTGCCGCAGGAACTGACGGATTTTGAAAAAAATGTGTTTCATACCGTTGCACGCAGATTTGTATCCGTATTTTTCCCAGACTGTCTTTTTGAACAGACCACAGTCAATGCCTCGGCCGGAAAAACAAGTTTCAAAGCCACAGGCAAAGTGATAACAGAGCCAGGCTGGAAAATAGTCTACGCTAAAGATGAGGCTGCCGACAAGCAAAACAAAGAACAGGAAAATATCCTGCCGCCTTTCACAAAGGGAGAAAGCGGTCCACACTCTCCCCTGTTGGCCAAAAAGACCTCTCAGCCACCAAAATACTTCACCGAAGGCACATTGCTAAAAGCAATGGAAACGGCCGGCAATCTCGTGGATGACGAAGAATTACGCGAATCGCTCAAAGCAAACGGAATAGGCCGTCCGTCCACGCGTGCCGCAATAATAGAAATATTATACAAACGCGGCTATATCAGACGCGAACGCAAGAGTCTGCGCGCCACTGAAGCCGGAGTATCACTCATAGGATTGATAAAAGAAGACTTGCTTAAAAGCGCCAAGCTGACCGGTATATGGGAAAACCGACTGAGATGCATAGAACGCGGAGAATACAATGCGGCAGAATTCATTGCCGCGCAAAAGAACATGATAGCACAAATCGTACGCTCAGTGCTTTCTGATAATTCATCAAGACGCATAGGCACCTCGGCAATACCAACCGGAGTAAAACAAAAGGGCAGTAAATAGTGTTGCATTATTATGGACCTTTCACTCAGTCTCATATTGCAATACACCGCTGTAGCTGTAATACTTATAGCATGCTGTATATGGATGTATCATGGCATACGCAGAAAAATGAAGCAGAAAAACAGCGACTGTGCCAGTGGGTGCAGCGGATGCCTCTTGGCCAAATCATGTAACAAACAAAAAAATAAAATTACTTACAATTAATTTTGCAAACAGGCAATATGATTGACTATATAGAAGGCCGAATAGCCGAAGCCACGCCGACCTATGCCGTAATAGACTGTCACGGAGTGGGGTATGAAATCAACATTTCCCTTATAGACTACACAGCCATACAGGGACAAGATACTGCCAAACTATTCATCCACGAATCAATACGCGAAGACGCCCACATATTGTTCGGATTTACCACAAAACATGCCAGAGAGCTATTCCGACTGCTAATCGGTGTAAGCGGTGTGGGACCCGGAACAGCGAGACTGATAATGAGCAGCTTAAGCGTACATGACTTAGAGAATGTAATATCCACGGGACAGGAGTCGATGCTGAAAGCCGTAAAAGGTATCGGAGGCAAAACCGCACAACGCATAATTGTAGATCTGAGAGATAAAATAAAAGTAAGCGATTCAGCGTTATTTACTCAGGTCCCGATTTCGTCACGGGCTTACGAGGAGGCATTACAAGCACTGCTTATGCTCGGGTTTACAAAACCTTTGAGCGAAAAGGCTCTTAAAAAGCTTTTCTCCGACAGCCCGGCCATAACAGTTGAAGATGCCGTGAAACGAGCTCTTAAAATGCTGTGACCACAAAGGGACATGGCAAGAAATGGCTAAAAAACTAAGCCTAAATATCACATTATCAGTAGTGGCGATGCTTATGGCGTCGCTTCTTACTGTCATGTTTGCCACTCCGCAAAACAACCGTACTGATCTAAAGCCTCCCCCGGGCAATCCTCCTGTAAGATACATAAGCGGCACACACATACCTGACAGTATCATCTTACCGTCTCGCGTACAGACCACTCTGCCGCAAGAATATGCCGACTACGCAGGCCGGGAATATGCTGCGGACCTGCGTGATCCGTCCAATATCAAAACAGAGGCTGTCTATGACCCGGCTACAGGCATGTACGTGCTGCACACCAAAGTGGGAGACATGGACCTTGTCACTCCGTACCAGATGTCGGCATCTGAATACAACAGTGTGGTGATCCGTAACGATATGATGGAATATTACCGTCAGCGTAACGCGGAGATTTTTGAGCAAAAGGATAAGCAGCCGTTTAATATTCTGGATATGAATTTCGCCCTCGGACCGCTTGAAAAAGTATTCGGGCCTGGCGGCGTGCGCCTCACAACACAGGGTTCTATACAGCTCAACATGGGCATAAAAAGCAATAAGACCGATAATCCGGCGCTGTCTATCAATTCTCGTCGTAAAACTTATTTTGACTTTGACCAAAAGATCCAGGCCACCATCAATGCCTCGGTCGGAGATAAAATGAAGTTTAACATGACCTACAATACAGATGCTACTTTTGACTTCGATTCAAAAAACCTGAAACTTGCCTACGAGGGAAAAGAAGACGAAATCATAAAAAGTATAGAGGCCGGAAATGTGAGTATGACAACCGGCTCAAGCCTTATACGAGGCAGTACGGCTCTGTTTGGCCTGAAAACAAAATTGCAGTTTGGCAAACTCACAGTCACAGGACTGGTATCGCAACAGAACTCTGAAAGCAAGACCGTAAACACGCAAGGCGGCGTGCAGGCCACACAATTCAGTATAAAGGCTGATGACTACGATGCCAACCGGCACTTCTTTCTCGGACAATTCTTTTACGAAAATTATGATGACTTTGCAGCGCGTCTTCCTTATGTGAGCAGCGGTGTAAACATAACGCGCATCGAAGTATGGGTTACCAATAAAAGCGGCAAATATGACGAAAGCCGTAACTTTGTCGGCTTTATGGACATCGGCGAACAAAACAATCTAGCCTCAGACTATTGGACTACTAATCCTGCCTATCCCAACCCAAGTAACCAGAGCAATAACCTTCTCTCTGTCATAAAAAACGATTATCCCGATGCGCGTAACATCAACCAGGTGACACAAGCACTGGAACCGCTAGGCGCATATGGCATAACAGGAGGACGGGATTACGAAAAGGTGGAAAGTGCGCGACTGCTCAGCAGTAGCGAATACACTCTTAACAGCACACTGGGATACATATCTCTTAAATCGGCATTATCATCTGATGAAGTTCTGGCCGTAGCCTATGAATACACCTATGGAGGCAAAGTTTACCAGGTAGGTGAATTTTCAAGTGACGTTACATCTACCAGCCAAAGTCTTTATCTGAAAATGCTGCGCGGAACCACAATTTCGCCCAAGCTGCCAATGTGGAAACTGATGATGAAGAATGTGTATTCATTGGGCGCCTACCAGCTGCAAAAACAAAATTTCAAACTAAACATCAAATACCTATCAGATACCACTGGTACAGAAATCGTGTATCTGCCGGTAGGACAGATAGCCAACCAGCCTCTGCTCCAGGTTATGAATCTGGACCGCATAGACTCAAACCAAGAAAGCAACCCAGACGGATTCTTTGACTACATAGAGGGTTACACCGTACAAAGCTCCACGGGCAAAATCATATTCCCTGTAGCAGAACCTTTCGGCTCTAACCTGATTAAAAAAATAGGCGATCCCGTTGTGGCACGTCCTTACGCATACACAGAATTATATGATTCAACTCTGACAGTGGCACGCCAGTTTGCCGATAAAAATAAATTTACACTTTCTGGCGAATACCAGGCAAGCAACGGGGCGCAAATACGCCTCGGGGCAATGAACGTGCCTCGCGGTTCGGTAGTCGTGACAGCCGGCGGCGTAACCTTGACAGAAAACTCTGACTATACCGTAGACTATACCATGGGTATAGTCACAATAACCAACCAAAGCATTATTGATTCTGGTACAAACGTCAGTGTGTCGCTGGAAAACCAAAGCCTCTTCTCCATGCAGCGCAAAACCCTCTTAGGTCTTGACGCCCAATATAAATTCAACAAAGACTTTACTTTAGGAGCCACGCTGCTGCACTTCTCTGAAAAGGCACTTACTGAAAAGGTGAATATCGGCGACGAGGTAATCAATAATACGATGTGGGGCCTCAACCTGCAATACAATACAAAATTCATGTGGCTGACCAACCTATTGAACAAGATTCCCACGGTCAATGCCACAGCCCCTTCGTCACTTGCCGTAACCGCTGAATTTGCCCAGCTTCTGCCTCACAAACAGAAAGTAGGTTCTGCACAAGGATCATCTTATGTCGATGATTTCGAATCCACACAGACAGGCATCGACATGCGTTCCCCCTACTCTTGGTTTCTCGCGTCCACGCCCTATGACAACACCAATGACGCACTGTTTCCGGAAGCATCTTTGAGTAACAACCCTGACTATGGTAAAAACCGTGCCTTGCTGGCCTGGTATTACATAGACCGTATGTTCACCCAGAAAAATTCGTCTATGATACCGGGGTATCTTAAAAACGATCTGGACCAGTTATCCAATCCGTATGTGCGTGAAATAAAGACACACGAACTGTTCCCGAACCGTGAAGCCAACTATGGAGAAGCTCAGACAATACAGACCCTCAATCTATCGTTCTATCCTACCGAACGCGGCCCGTATAATCTGGACAATGTAAACATAGACAGCGACGGCAATCTTCTTAATCCAGAAAAACGCTGGGGCGGTATAATGCGAAAAATGGATAACACCAATTTCGAGACCTCTAACGTGGAATATATCCAGTTCTGGATGATGGACCCGTTCCTGGATCCCGAACTGCACAATACCGACGGCGGAGACCTTTATTTCAACTTTGGCGAAATCAGCGAGGATGTGCTTAAAGACGGCATGAAAAGTTATGAGAACGGCCTGCCTATTGACGGCTCTAACCAGTTTATCACTGAGACAGCCTGGGGACGGGTGTCTACACAGAACTCTCTGACATATGCTTTTGAAAATGCTGAAAACGCCCGTCCTATGCAGGATGTGGGACTTGACGGCCTGCCCAATGCAGATGAATACACATTCAATACATATGCAAATTTTCTTGACGGAATGCGGCGCCGTCTGTCTCCGGACAAAATAGCAGAACTTGAGAACAATCCGTTTTCTGTATTTTCTGATCCCGCGCAGGACAATTACCATTTCTACCGTTCTCCGTGGTATGACGAAAACCGCAGTTCAATACTTGAACGCTACAAACACTACAACGGTGTCGAGGGCAACTCTCTGTCGCCAGACCAAAGCACCAACCCCTACTACCAAAGCGCGCGGACAGTACCTGATGTAGAAGATATAAACCAAGACAATACGCTTAACGAATATGAGCGTTACTTCCAGTACAAGGTCTCTATCCGTCCTGAAGATCTCGAAGTTGGCAAAAATTATATTGCTGACAGGCTTGAAACCCGCGTGCTCTGTGAGAATGGCAAATATCAAACTGTTATCTGGTACCAGTTCAAAATACCTCTGAGACAGCCAGACAAAGTAGTAGGCGGTATCAATGACTGGAGTACCGTGCGTTTTGCCCGTATGTTTATGACCGGGTTCAAAGCCGTCACCCACCTGCGTTTCGCCACACTCGAACTGGTACGCGGAGAATGGCGCAACTACGAATTCAACCTAAACAGCCGCAATGATGCTCCGGCAGAAGGACAGTTGGACATGAGCGTTGTCAACATTGAAGAGAATGCCGGACGACAGCCTGTAAACTACGTCCTGCCACCAGACGTAAGCCGTATCCAGGACCCGGGACAGGCACAGGCCACACAGCTCAACGAACAATCTATGAGTCTGAAAGTCACAGGCCTGCAGGCCGGCGATGCACGCGGTGCGTATAAAAACACACAGATGGACCTGCGCATCTATAAAAGATTGCAGATGTGGGTACACGCCGAAGCGCTTGTGGACAATTCCACTAATCTGCGTAACGGAGACCTCGCCATGTTCATCCGCCTTGGTTCCGATGTCAAAAACAACTACTACGAATACGAAATACCTTTGGAGCTAACTCCTCCGGGCAAATATAATAATCTGAATAGCAATGACCGGCGTATTGTCTGGCCTATTGACAACCGTCTTGACATACCATTCGACATATTCACGACTATCAAAACCCGTAGAAACCACGACAGATCGGCCGGTGTAGACGGCGTAGGCTACAACACTGTATATAGCTATCACGACCCTGAGAATGACAAAAACACTGTTGCCGTGCTAGGCAATCCATCATTGTCTGATGTACGCGTCATGCTTGTGGGAGTACGCAATAAGAGCAATACGACAAAAGCCGGTACCGTATGGGTGAACGAACTTAAAGTAACTGATTTTGACGAAAGCGGCGGCTGGGCTGCAAAAGCTAATGTAAACCTCGGACTGAGCGATGTGGCATCTGTCAATTTCGGAGGACATATCGAGACGGCCGGCTTCGGCGGCGTAGACCAGGGACTGTCGCAGCGCCGTATGGATAACTATGAACAATATAACGTGGCCGTGCAGACAGACCTTGGCAAATTCATACCAGCCAAGGCCAAACTCAACGCGCCCATATATTATTCAATATCAAAAGAAAAGACCACGCCTAAATACAACCCGCTTGACCAGGATATCTTACTGAAAGACGCGCTTGACGCCACTGCTAACAAACATGAACGCGACTCAATCAACAGTTATGCCGTAACGCATAAGACAGTTGAGAGTTTCTCTGTCTCAGGTCTCAAGTTCAATGTCCAGAGTAAAAATCCGATGCCGTGGGACCCGGCCAACTTCCAGCTGTCATTCTCCTTTAACAAACAAAAAAATATAGACCCCACTACAGAATATGAGAATACTTCCGACTATAAAGGAGCTTTCCAATACACATATACACCGTACATAAAAGGACTTCGTCCGTTTAAATCCCTGAAAGGCAAGAATAAAGGCATAAGGTTCTTGCGAGACTGGGAGCTAAACTGGCTCTTTAACTCTATTTCGTTCAGCACAAATATCAGCAGATATTATTATGAACAACAGACACGCTCTGAAGTAGACACATATTTTCAATTGCCAGTACAAGTCAGCAAGAACTTCTTGTGGGATCGTCAGTTAAATCTAACATGGAATCTCACAAAGAGCCTGTCATTTACATTCTCGTCCAACACCACGGCCCGTATAGAAGAGACCATGGGCGCTGTCAACCGTAAGCTGTTCCCTGACAAATACAAGGAATGGAGAGACACCGTGTGGAGTTCCATACGAGACCTGGGCACTCCGTGGAACTACAATCAGACTTTCACAGCCACATATCGCGCTCCGTTCAATAAAATACCGGCACTGGACTTCCTCACAGGCAATGCTTCATACAACGCGACATATAGATGGGACCGTGGCGCAACAATAGCTGATGTAAATGTCGGCAACACTATCCAGAACCAGGCTTCCTGGAATGCTGACGCCCGTATGAATTTTGAAAACTTATTCAACAAAGTACCCTATTTAAAAGAGGTAAACAAACGGTTCGCATCATCCACAAGCGCACGAAAAGGCAATGCGAAAGATAGAAAAAATAAAACTGAGAAACCGAAAAAATTTGAACGTGCCATCACTCTTGCTCCTGATACAACAACTGTGATAAAGCACAATCTAAAAGTCAAAAAAATAAAATTATCAGCGGTAGAGAACGGAAAACCTGTAACGCTCAAGACCAGAATAGTCGATGACAATACAGTCGAGGTGCTCGATACCGGAAGTAACCGTGACCTAAAAATCACAGTGACCGAAGTGCGCAACGACAAAAAGCCGGCATGGCGTAATGTGGCTGATTATGCCGCACGTTTTATCATGATGCCACGTAACTTCAACTTCAAGTGGCGCTCTACACACAGCATGAACCTGCCGCTCTTCAGCCCCGAGGTTGGCGACCTGTTCGGACAGGGCAAGGGCTATGGACCAATGGCCCCCGGTCTTGACTTCGCATTCGGATTCATCGACGAACACTACGTTGACAGAGCTTTGGAGCGCGGCTGGCTTCTCACCGATGAGAATCAGACATCGCCGGCCATATGGAACAATACTACCGAATTCAACTTTGAACTGAATCTCGAACCCATACGCGGGCTTAAGATTCTGCTGACAAACAATAGGACTGACAACAGGACACAGCAAGTGCAGTTCATGTATGCCGACATGCCTACTACGCGCACTGGTTCATTTACAAAGACCCATGTGGCCATTGCGACTGCCCTGCGAGGTAGTTCTGCTGATGACAGCTATGCCTCGGAAGCATTTACAAACTTCCTAAACAACATACCTGTCGTAGCATCCAGATACGAGCAGCAATTTGCCGGCACACGCTATCCCACCACAGGATTCTTACAAGGCAATCCTCTGGGAGGGACAGAGTTCAATCCAGAGATCGGTTCTGTATCACGCACAAGTTCTGATGTGCTCATTCCGGCATTCCTGGCTGCATACTCTGGCAGCGATGCTCGTAAAATAGCACTTACGGCATTTCCTTCACTGGCTGACATACGTCCTAACTGGAGAATTACATATGAAGGGCTGATACAGATACCTTTCTTCAAGAAATTCTTCAAAACATTCACTCTGAGCCATGCCTACCAGTGTACATACACTGTGGGATCATACTCATCCTATCTGAACTGGATAGGTGTTGACGGTAATATGGGCTTCACCCTTGACGAACAGACACAGAGCCCGATACCATCATCGCCGTTCAACATATCATCAGTAGCCATCACTGAGAAGTTCGCACCACTCATAGGACTTAATGCCACATTGAACAACAATATGACATTTAATCTTGAATACCGCGACTCCAGAACCCTCACGCTCAACACATCTGCCGGCCAGATCGTGGAAGCATCCAGCAAGCAGTTCACTGTAGGCGCAGGATACAAAATAGCCAATTTTAATAAAATACTTAAAATAGGATCCAAGCAAGGCAGTGTAAGCAATGACTTGTCGCTAAATCTGGATTTCTCATTTTCCAATAACCAAAGCCTCATACGTAAGATAGAGACAGCCTTTACGCAGGCTCAGAACGGGGCACAGACAATGAGCATAAACTTTACGGCACAATACATTCTGTCTCGCCGTATCACACTTGGTGCATTCTTTGACCACCAGGTTAACACACCGCTAGTGTCCAACAGCTCATATCCCACATCCAACACTAACTACGGATTGTCAGTCAATATGTCTCTTGCACGTTAAGACATGCGATAAAAGAGGCCTCGCCGTCAGCAAGAAATGTTGCTGACGGCGAGGCCTCACAATAATTATTATGATTGACTATTCCAGAAAGTTGGCATGCAGAAGAGCCAATGCCTCATGCAGCCTGTCACTGGGAATAACGGCTGTCTGCGCAAACCCCGACGAACCGGGAGCATGGGCAAAGACCTCAATGCCATGACGCTGCAATGTGTGTATCACACGCTGCATGGCCGAAGCATCTGACTTAAGGTTCTCCCCTACCACAGTGACTGTGCTGACATCATGTGTCTCAGTTATTTCAGGAATATCTGCAAGTGTACATTCTCCGTCGAAATCCTGACGCAGGCATTCCAGGGCATATTTCGAAGCTTCACGGCGCAAAGCAAACTCCAATACCGTGTCATCTGATTCGGGATGTGTGGAAAGGAGTATATCAACACCTTTCTTTGACATAACGTTCAAAGCCCTGTTACGCAGAGCCGGTGACGGAAACAGTACGTTCGGCTTAAGACTAATAAGCGATACATCGGTAATTGAACTAACCCCGCGAAATGATTGCGGAACCTGAGTGCGGTGTGTGTCGGTAATAAGAGTACCCGGGGCATCCGGATGAAATGTATTAAGAATCTTGATAGGGATATTTTTATGAAAGACCGGATAAATCGTGGGTGGATAAATGACTTTAGCTCCGAAATTACACAAATCCATGCTTTCAAGGAATGAAAGATGAGGTATTACATAGGCCGATTTTATTATACGCGGATCCGCAGTCATAAAACCGTCAACATCTGTCCAAATCTCCAATACAGAGGCACCAAGCGCAGCTGCGATAAGCGCGGCCGTATAGTCAGAGCCGCCTCGGCCCAGATTCGTAATATCCCCGTTATCCCTGTCTGTCGATATAAATCCTGGAACAATAGCTACTCCGGCCTCCAGATCGTTGAATGTGGCTGTTATCAGACGCGAGGTAAGTTCTGTATCTGCAATATCGCGTCCGAACCAGTTTTCGGTCTTGATAAAATTAAGAGAGTCATAATGTCTTGCACCTGTGATTATATGGCTTATCACCAGTGAAGAGATCCGCTCGCCGAAACTAACCACTTTGCACAAAGTGCGCGCGGAAAGATCCTCTACTAGCTCGATACCCCTGTAATAGTCACGCAACCGGTGCAGCAGCTGTCTGACACTCTCCCACACCTTTTCCTGGGCATCCTGGGCTACGAGGCCGAACACTACATCTTCATGGCGCATTAGTATCTTGTCATACACCAGACGCCATTCATTACTTCCCGATGCGGCCTTTCTGGCAGCATCTATCAGCATATCCGTCACACCGCCCAGGGCCGAGACAACGACCACCACCGGCCCAGGCTGGGATTCTACTATATTTTTGACATTGCGTAGACTGGCAACTGTGCCAACAGAAGTCCCGCCAAATTTTAATACTTTCATTTATACCAAATTAGCCGGTCAATACACTCATTGACCTCTAAACGCAAAATTAATAAATTTACCGCACATGGCAAAGTCACACCATATGCCGCGTTATTCATAATATTTTGTGATAAAATATCGAATCGATAAATTCTCCATCGCTACAAATATAATCAGGTAACACAGCTGCCTGTATATATCCGCATGAAGCAAACAAAGAGAGAGAAGCCTCATTATCCACAGGCACTATGGCTATCAGCTGGTGCATTTGCAGATGCCTGCGGCAATAGCACTCTAACAAACCCAATATACGCTTTGCATATCCACGACGGTGATATTCGGGAGCTATCAATATGCCTATATATGCACGGCGGTGACGCACCTCCACACCGTATAAATCAACAAAACCCACCGGACAGCCAGACGCAGTCAGTTCCGCCATAAGCCGCAATTCGCCGCTAGCAAAGGGATTAGCATCATACGATTCTATATATCTTGCCAGATTCCTGCGCGAATACGGAGCCAGTGTAGCCGAAGTGTTCCACAACTCCGATAAATTCTCCCATTCATACAAAGTGAGTATATCCTGGCTATCAAGAGCGCGTAAACGCAAGATATCGTCTGTAAGCATCAGGACTGTGAAAATGTAGATGAAAACAATATGCGCTGCTGTATGGAACGGCCCAGAGTAAGCTCGTCGGTATAATCAAGATCAGACCCCACACTGACACCGCGTGCCAACATAGTAATTTTCACGGGCAAATCCTGCAGCTTCCTAAAAATATAAAAATTTGTGGTATCCCCTTCCATAGTCGGGCTAAGTGCAAGAATAACTTCCTCAACACCCTCGCTCTTCACGCGCTCTACCAGCGAATCAATCTCAAGATCCTGAGGACCGATACCCTCTATGGGTGAAACCAGACCGCCCAAAACATGATACAGGCCGCGGTGCTCATGTGTCGACTCAATTGTCATAACATCTTTTACATTTTCTACAACACATACCACATTGCCGTCACGCCTGCGGTCCGAACATATAGGACAACTGTCGCTCTCACTCACATTATGACAGCGCTTACAGTACTGCATTTCACTGCGCATTTTGTATAAAGCACCTGCCAAAGCTTCGGTAACAGCAACATCCTGACGCAACAAGTGTAGCGCAAGCCGTAGGGCCGTCTTACGCCCTACGCCGGGCAGCCGAGATAATTCTGCCACCGCATTATCAAGTAATGTAGGATTTAAAGACTGGTTCATAACGCGAAGTTACAAATTTTTTGAATAACTCTGTAAGACTTTTATAACCTTTTTATTCATCAATTGGAAAGATTCCAATAAGAAGTACAACACCCTTCACCCCCTCTTTTTTGAGGATAGGCGGTACGCCAAAGGAGTTCAGGGACAGGATGACAGCATCCTTAAGAAAGAGTTGTATAACAAGTGCCGATTGAACGTAAATTCAATCGGCACTTGTTATATATGTTTTAATAGGAATTACTTTATTCTCGACGGGACGAATGTACTTCGTTTTGTTCCTTTGGAGGCATTGAGCTGCAGCTGATGAGCAGAACTTTCATAAGCACTTCTTTTAGAAAGTTTTACCTAAATTATATGCTTTCCCCAATGAGGGATGTCCAGTAATATCGCCAACCTGCATAACACCTCCGGCATATACTTCGCCTAAATTTTCCCAGCCGAGGTGACGAAGTAAAGCATGGTAGTAATGCTCTACAGGCTCAAAGTTATCCGGTGTGTCGCCTTCTGCTGCCATGAGTAAGACGCAATGCTGCATAGGCGTATGATACTCCGGACTTTTTTCCGTCACGGCAAACAAACGGTCAATGACGGTTTTCAACTGTGCGGTGATACTCCAGTAATACATTGGCGAGGCCAGAACCAATACATCTGCCGTTTCATAATGCGGATAAATTTTCGCCATATCATCCTTCTGTAGACAAGGGCTTTTTGAATCACGTCCACCACCCAGACATCCCAAACAAGGACGAATGTCCATCCGTTGCAGATTGAAAAC
>CAJTQU010000019.1 GCA_910578665.1 uncultured Muribaculaceae bacterium | reverse complement strand
GTGACACCCTTGATAACCACCGTGGGAGACAGACCGTTCATCGGCTCGCTAAGACTGAAGTCCATCTTGTCGGGGAGTACGTCAAACTCCGTGCCTGGCGGATCGGCAAAAGTTGCCGTCACTTGCGCCCCGAGGTTTAACGAGGCCACCAGCAATAGCAATGTTAGCAAAAATTTGTTCATAAATACGTTTAGTTATTAATTAATTAAAAGTAATTAAGTTGGTTATAGTCCAAACCGGTTGGTCCATTTATGACTGCCGAACGTATATACGCACACGTCCAGGCATCCACATAATGCCTGGACGTGTGCGTAAAATATTGATATTAAGTTGATTAAAAGGATTCGGGGGGGGTAGAAATTAACTGCGAGACTGCATGCGGTCTTACTCTGGCAAGACCATTATTCTGAAAATATTTGCAGGCTGACGTACCCATTAGAGGAGAAATTATTTACACAGAGTTATCACATGGCAACTACTGGCTAATATTGATATTCGCAAAGTTATTAAAAAAATTTAATAATACAAAATTAAACACCTTATTTCAACAAAAAAATATAAAACATCCATAATTATATACTGCATTGACAAGAGGATTCTCACAAAACCCACTGACAACCACAGTTGCAGCAATCATAAACGAGAGCCGCAGTTTTTAAATTAACTGCGGCTCTCCTAATATTAAAATTATGTATCAATCAGGTCAGAGAACGATAACGGATGCGCTGCGGCGCGACATTTCCGTCACGTTTGCGTTTGTATTCCTCATATTCAGAATACGAGCCTTCGAAATAGACAACCTTGCTATCTCCCTCAAATGAAAGGATATGGGTGGCGATACGGTCCAGGAACCAGCGGTCATGACTAACAACCACGGCACAGCCGGCAAAATTCTCAAGACCCTCTTCCAGCGCACGGAGCGTATTGACATCGATATCATTGGTCGGTTCGTCCAGCAGAAGCACATTACCCTCCTCTTTCAGGGCCATGGCCAGATGCAGGCGGTTACGCTCACCGCCGGAAAGGATACCTATCTTCTTCTCTTGGTCAGCACCGGTAAAGTTGAACTTCGACAGATAGGCACGCGCGTTCATATCGCGACCGCCCATGCGGAAACTCTCCACACCCTGCGATATCACCTCATAGACAGTCTTCTCAGGACTTAGATCCTTATGCGTCTGGTCTACATAGGCAATCTTCACTGTCTCACCCACATCGAAAGTACCCTTATCGGCAGTCTCCTGTCCCATGATCAGGCGGAACAAAGTGGTCTTACCGGCACCATTAGGACCTATCACGCCAACAATGCCGTTGGGAGGCAGCATAAAGTTCAAATCTGAGAAAAGAAGCTTATTACCATAAGCTTTCTGCAATCCGACCGCCTCTATCACCTTGTTGCCTAGGCGCGGACCATTGGGAATGTATATCTCCAGTTTTTCCTCACGCTCTTTCTGGTCCTGGTTGAGCAGGGCGTCATAGCTGGACAGACGCGCCTTGCCCTTGGCCTGTCGTGCTTTCGGGGCCATGCGTACCCATTCCAGCTCGCGTTCCAATGTCTTACGTCTTTTGCTGGCTGCTTTTTCCTCCTGTGCCATACGTTTGGTCTTCTGGTCCAGCCACGAGCTGTAATTGCCCTTCCAGGGTATGCCTTCGCCACGGTCCAGTTCCAATATCCATCCAGCCACATGGTCCAGAAAATAGCGGTCGTGGGTCACCGCGATCACCGTACCCTTGTACTGCTGCAGATGCTGCTCCAGCCAGTCTATCGATTCGGCATCAAGGTGGTTGGTAGGCTCGTCCAGCAACAATACGTCCGGCTCTTGCAGCAACAGGCGGCACAGAGCCACACGGCGGCGTTCGCCGCCCGAAAGTTCGCATATCTTTTGTTCTTCCGGAGGACAGCGCAAAGCATCCATGGCACGTTCCAGACGGTTATCCAGGTTCCATGCGTCACAGGCATCAAGCTTGTCCTGCAACTCGGCCTGGCGCTGGATCAGCGCATCCATCTTGTCAGGATCTTCAAGCACGTCGGGATCGGCAAATGCCTCGTTCACCTGGTCAAACTCCGCCAGCAGGTCAAGTGTGGGCTGCATGCCCTCCTGCACTACCTCTTTCACAGTCTTATCGGGGTCGAGTTTGGGATCCTGCTCCAGATATCCCACCGAATAACCAGGTGAGAACACTACTTCGCCCTGGTAACTCTTGTCCAGACCGGCTATTATCTTCATCAGCGTGGACTTACCCGAGCCGTTGAGACCTATAATGCCTATCTTGGCACCATAAAAAAAGGACAGATAGATATTTTTAAGTATCTGCCTCTGCGGAGGGATGATCTTGCTCACCCCCACCATCGAAAATATTATCTTCTTGTCGTCAGCCATATTATTTGGTTGCAGATTTTACACGGTATTCGCAGGCCACCTTGCCTTTGACTATATTATTCAGCTTGCTGCGTATGAGCTGTTTGCGTATGGGAGAAACATGGTCGATATAGACCTTGCCCAGCAGATGGTCAAACTCATGCTGGATGATACGTGCCAAAAAGCCCGAAAATTCGCCCTCATGCTCTTTAAAATTCTCGTCAAGCCAGCGCATTCTGAGTTTTTCGTGACGTTTCACATTCTCGCTCAGACCGGGCAGAGACAGACAGCCCTCTTCCCGTGACACCACTTCGGTATCTTCGTCCACCTCTATTTCCGGATTGATAAGACACATCTTGCTGCCGGCACACTCGGGAAAGCGCTCTGCCATAGGCGAACCGTCAATCACGATAAGCCTTATAGACTTACCCACCTGGGGCGCGGCCAACCCCACCCCGTCGGAATGGTACATGGTCTCCCACATGTCGGCAATAAGTTTTTGCAATTCAGCAGAGTCGGCCTCCAGGGTCTCGGCCTCGCGCCGGAGCACCGGATGGCCATATAAGTAAACTGGTAATATCATATTCCTTTAAATTTGTCTTGTATAACAATCATAGCCCGGCAAACGAGCGGCTTTCGAGATAGCCGGTCAGTATTAGGACTGCGGCGGTCTTATCCGCCAGGTCGCGCTGCTGCCGCACACTGCGTTTAAGCCCGGCCGCCGCCATCTCGCGATGCGCTATGGTCGAGGTAAAACGCTCATCGTGCATAATGACAGGCATATCCGGCATCTCCTTGCGCAGACGGTCCACAAAGGGTTGTATCCACTTCATACTCTCGCTCGGAGCTCCGTTGAGCTGCGTGGGAAGCCCCACCACTATGCGTTCCACCTGCTCTCGGCCGCAATATTCCTTAAGAAACTGCATAAGGCCTGCCGTGGGCACGGTAGGAAGTCCGTTGGCAGCTATCTGTAACGGATCTGTCACGGCTATGCCGCAACGCTTTTTGCCATAGTCTATACAAAGTATACGTGCCATTTAGATGCAAAATTAACGATTTTCCGCGAGACGGCAAAACGGGGATTCCGCACAGGAGCGGAATCCCCGTTTTTATAATTCAAAAGAAATATATTACTCAAATTCCACCAGAGGCTGGTCGGTAGAGATGGTATCGCCTTCTTCTACCAGAAGACGTTTAACCACGCCCTCCATGTCGGCAGCCAGGTCATTCTCCATCTTCATGGCCTCATATACGAGATATGTGTCACCCATCTTAACCTTGTCGCCGGGCTTAATCTTTATCTCAAGCACCTTGCCGCCCATGGGAGCTTTCATCACGGGTCCGGTGACAGTTATTGTCTCCTTAACCTCTTCCACGGGTTTCGCCTCCTCCTGTTTGGGAGCGGCAGCTGCATTTTCAGCTTTACGGATGGTCTTCAGATAGTTAGTAGCCACTGCGGGCAGAAGCTGCAGCAACAGGTATTCCTCATCGTTCTGGGCAAGTTTGCGGCCCTCGAAATCAGGATTCTCAGGTTTACGGTAAGAACCCACATCATAAGGACGCTCCTGGGCAGAGCCAGTGATCTGCTCGCGGAAAGAGGGATCTACGGGCACCGGTGTCTTACCGTATTCACCCTTGACAAGACCGATAAACTGGTTGTTCTTGTTCGTGTAGTCAGCCACACCCTTGCGGCGGTCGAGAGCCAGAGCCACGGCCTGCGAGCCTACAATCTGGCTGGTGGGAGTCACCAGAGGTACTAGACCCGCGTCACGACGCACCTTGGGGATGAGCGCCATAGCCTCTTCGAGCACGTCTTCGGCCTTGAGGGCACGCAGGTTGGCCACCATGTTGGAGTACATACCGCCCGGCACCTCGGCATTCTTGACAATCTCATTGGGTTTGGGGAAGCCGAAATAAGCCTCGATCTTATGGCAGGCATCAAGCAGCTCAGCCTCGTTGTTTGCCGTAGCGGCAGCGATGGCACGGTCAAATTCCGCGTCAATCTCTTTAGGCATGCTCTTATAAGCCTCGTCAAAATCTTTCGGCCAGTTATTCTTGTTGAGGTCAAACTCTGCAAGGCTCTTACGGGCCTCTACGAGCGCGGCGCGTATCTTGGCCACAGCCTCCATATTAACGTCAAGCTGTATGCCCAGCTTCT
Source organism: uncultured Muribaculaceae bacterium (assembly GCA_910578665.1). Lineage (GTDB taxonomy): Bacteria > Bacteroidota > Bacteroidia > Bacteroidales > Muribaculaceae > Lepagella. Next base: position 34,997 of record CAJTQU010000019.1, on the reverse strand, counting down.
GGCAGAAGATCCACACCAGCTCTATACTGGGAGCGGCAGAACCTCCGCCGAACCACCAGATGTTGGTATCTACGATGTCTACACCCTTGATGATAGCGGTCAGGACAGCTGCCAGGCCGTAACCGGGAGTACAGTGTGTGTGGAAATCCACATCAACCTTAAGCGCCTGCTTGAGTTTCGGCATCAGCGAGAAAATACGTGAGGGATTCACCAGACCGGCCATATCCTTCAGCGTGATCATCTTGGCACCGAGGCGTTCCATCTCTTTGGCTTTCTCAACGAAGTATTCGTCTGTAAATATCTTTTCCGGCTCGACAGGAGCTTCTTCCTTGCTACCGAAGAGTTTGCTGAAGAAACCTTTCTTCTTGGGTGCGACAGGAGCGGGCGCGTCCTTGGGATCCACAGTATAGCATACGGCAGCGTCGGCTATACCGCCCAATTCGTTGATAAGGCGGATAGATTCCTTTATATTGTCAATATCGTTAAGGGCGTCGAAGATACGCATCACATTCAGACCATTCTTGATAGCCTCCTTATAGAAGCCTTCGAGAACGTAGTCAGGATAGGGCACGTAGCCAAACAGGTTGCGTCCGCGAGAAAGAGCCGACAGCAGCGAAATGCCTTTCATCTCTTTGGAGCAAGAACGCAGACGGTCCCAGGGACTTTCTCCCAGGTAGCGCATCACAGAGTCAGGCACAGCGCCGCCCCACACTTCCATAATATAGAACTTAGCCTCACGATAGAGAGGGAGCAACTGGTCTATATACTCCTGTTTCAGACGTGTGGCAAAAAGAGACTGCTGGCCGTCGCGCAGCGTAAGGTCTCTAACTTTCAAAACTTTAGCCATAGCTATTAAGTATTAGAATAAAGTTATTTTAATAATTTTCATGCACCTTGGGGACATTCTGGTCATAAACCTCCCCGTTTTCGGACAGTAAAAATACTCATTATTTTTCACATAGGGAAAGATTACATTAAATTATTACCTTTTTAACTTATCTTAACATTATAGATAGAAATTATGGCACTGCACACAATTACAAAATATTATCGGACAACGACCTTGTCGACATGTGTGCCAACATGATGTAAATATATACCTGGGGTTGATGGCCGCATTGTTCCTAGAGCACGCCCTTGCACATCATACCATACAGACATGCATTCATTATTACCAGCAACTACATCGTCAACACTTCCTGTACCAACTACAGGCACAAGCCTTACCATATCGGCTACAGGAAATGGTATAGTTAATTCAGACACAGGATATATTTCTGTCTGCTCCTCACCATTAACCACCGTAGTCATACTCCATGCAACTACTTGTTCGCTGTTCTGCGGCAACTTTGCTGAAACAGTGAGCAGCCTGCCCGGATAAAACTTTCCATCAAAATCATTGTTGAGTTCTATGCCGTTAATTGAAACTGACATGTTATCTGCAACACTTTTCTTAACCTGTAACGGATATGGATCATTCAATCCCCAGAAATCAGCAAAGTGGCCATACATAAACTCCCATCGACTGGATACCCATTCTTTGACAAAATCAGCCAACACGCCGCGATTGTTCCATTCCCAGTCAAAATTATACAGATTTTTAAATACCTGGTGTTCTGCCTCTGTTTTAGAAAGCATCGAATCAAGGACAGAGGCAAAAAGTTCCGGCTGCAAATAATCGCCTAATGCCACCGTACACTTGTCAATAAACAATTCCCGAGCCTCAGTACTACTAAGCAAATTACGGAACAACAAGGTCGCCCCAGGCGCATTACCCGGCAATTGTGTTGTATCGAAATCCTTATCGTACAACCAATTAAGATACTTTAATTCCGGACTCTTCGGATTAAAGCCCAAACAAGTGTCCATATCTTTGGCAATCCAGCGCCATTTGCCACCTTCTGCCTGCGAGCGCCACATAATCATATTATTGCTTGGAAAATCAGTATTGCAGAAAAACATGTTGCCTATCATATAGTCCATAAACTCATTGACATCCATCCAGTCTTCATACTCTGCCATAGAATGTCCGTCCTGGCTATAGAAAGTATTAAATTCATTCATATTGTCCATAGTTCCCTCTTTTAGAAGGTACCAATTTTCTATCACATCAACATCTTCCAGACCTTCATAATTCGTATAAATATAATCCTCGTTAGCTCTTTCACGCATATTCAGAACACCTTTATACTCTCCGTTAATATACAACACCACTGGTTGCACGGCAGCCCAGTCAACGTTTGAATTCATACCCATAACATACTGACATATGGCGTCTCTAAGATACAATTCATAAAAATCATTGCCGGCATTACGCAATTCGAGACTTTTGAAATCTGTCAGACCGGGCTTTTGGTCAGGAAAAAACTCATGATCCAGCCGTTTAGTGCCAAAACGTTTATTTGCATAAACAACCATCGATTTCAGAGGGCGCACACGCGAACTGCCACCTTTTACACGCGTCTCTATAAGCTGATTTACCGGGCATGAGCCATCTGTTTCAAAATACTCTATATTAACCGGACGACGCCAGTCGAACTGGAAATTTTCTTTCTCGCCAGAATAAGTACCCTCAACAAGTATGCCAATCTTGTCATCGTAAAAATATGCCGGATCACCTGCAAGAGAGACAATGGGCAATTCCGACACCCTCCCATGAAATATATATGACTGAGCTACCGGCTGCGGACTCAGGTATCCGTCTGCAACAAGCATCGCACGTACCACTGTCGATTCCGATATTTTAATCGGACCTGTATACATCTCCGACTCACTGGTCGGAGATGTTCCATCCAGCGTATAAACCACCCTGGCCTCCTTTGGCGCGTCTGACGGCAAAGACAATTTAAGCGACAATGGTTGTCCACAAATTCCACCACCGACACTAAATACAGGATCAGGCAGCAGTTTTTTCAAAACATTACCACAATTTGCCTCACCCGGCGTAGGCTCAGACTGATAACCCCATATATCGGAATCTTCGGCAATACGCCCGAAAGATATATTAGGAGCAGGCATCTTTGCAATATCAAACGATTCGACTAAATCGCCCTTATGCCATAAATACAGTGGCCCTCCGCTGGAATCAAGACGAAAATCGGTGTGCATTCCCTCGCCCTGCTTATCACAATAAATAATCACAAACCCACCGGGCCTTAACTCATAAGCAGGCAAATTATAAGCTTTCGATATTTTATCTTTTACACCTATAGAATAGTCAGATAACAATACAGGCTTATCTCCGCTATTATATAATTCCACCCACGAGTCCGGAAACTCGTTAAGGTCATCCATTATACAGTCAATATTGCTCTGCATCAATTCATTAATGTGTAACTCAGCATGCGCGGTAAAAGACATGGCAAACAAAGCAAGAAAACAACTTGCGTTCTTAAATTCTCTCATAATTAACATCATTATTATTCATTAGACTTATAACAAAATAATCATATCGACATATTGCAACATCTATATAAGATATAAATACAATAATTCTCTGGCGATTTTTTAATCGCCAGAGATGTTATCCCAATATATTATACGCTTACTTCTGAGTGAAGATCACGATACGGTTCCAGTCGTTAGTGCTGTAGGGCTGTACATCCGAACCGTCGAAGCGGATGGTCAGACGGTCGCGAGAGATACCGTAAGTGTTAACCAGGGCGTCAGCCACTGCGTTGGCACGCTTTTCAGAGAGCTTCAGGTTGTAAGCAGCAGTACCAGTATTCTTATCTGCATAACCCACGATGTTCACATTCTCTTTAGGATTAGCCTTCAGCCATTCAGCCATGTTGAATACATTAACCTCTTCGGTAGGCATGATCTTGGCAGAGTTGATAGTGAAACGCACTGTGGTCATGAGAGGAGCATTGGCGCAGTCTTTCTGTACCACGGGTTCGGGGCAGGGAAGCTGGGCTTCGCATGCAGCGAGAGCCTGGTTTGCAGCGAGAAGTTCGCCACGCAGACCGTTAACCTGGTTGTTAAGGTCGGCTACCTTGCTCACATAGTCGCACTCATTGAATGTATTCCAGCCACGACCGCCGAAGTTGATGTTGAAACCACCGATTGCAGCTACGTTGGCATCAACAGAGTTGCCATAAGAGCAGTTGTTCCAGTTGTCACCGTAGAATGTGGCACGGGCCTCTGCGAAGAAATCTACATATTTGCACAGACGGAAACGGAACTGGATACCGGCAGTCACAGGGAGAGTCCAGCTCTCGTCCTTAATGCCCTTGTCACCACGGCCGTTTATGTTGGATGCGGCAGCGAAATTACCCTGGGCATCGTTGATACGCCACATGTAGTCACCACCAAAGCCGGCAAACGGAATGATAGAGAACACGCGGTTGGCGTTTACACCGCCGAGGCTGTTGAACATGTCCCACATCAACTCGAAGTTAACATTAACATGCTTGCCGCGAGTCCATCCGTTGAAAGGCTGGTCTGCAGTCGGGTTATCCCAGTGCAGAGCACCGCCCATGGCGTTGATGCGGAAGCCCAGATAGGGGCTCATCCAGCGGCCGAAGCCAAAGTTATATGTGGCCGTCATGCGTTTACGGTCGATATCTTTGATGTCGCGATCGATACCCATTCCCTTTTCTACAAAAGGCTGGTTGATACCGGCACCGAGCTGGATAAACCAGTTATTGCGCCAGTTGGCAAAGTAATGGTCAGTGTTGTCGCAAGAAAATTCTGTTACAGACACACTCTCTTCTACATATTCCTGAGCCTGGGCACCGGTGGCGCAGAAAGCGGCGGCGCAGAGAGCAGCTCCGAAGTAAAGATTTCTAACTTTCATAATTAAACTTTATTTAGTTCTACAATATTAATTTCACTTTAGTTAAGAAACGTTTAAGCGAGGAGATAGTTCGGAAATTTCGTGCAAAGATATAATAGTTTTTTTGATTTCACAAATTTAACCCCAATAAATGTTAAAAAAACGGTTTATTCCCGTCATGTATATATAATAAAAGAAGTGTAAGGTTTGGCCGGTTGGCTTATATTTGTTAATTTCGCAGTGTGAAAGGGTATGCACACCCACCACCCGTAAGCCGGCCAATGCCCACAAACACAAATTATGGCGAAATTCAAGCTCAGACGATATCGTTTCATTATCGAAGACACCTCGAGGCTGCAGAAAGTGGCAAGTCTGCGCATAAGCAGGGTACGACTTATAGCCACACTGGCAATGGGTGTCGCGCTGTGCGCCGGGGCCGGAGCAATGTTAGTGGCGCTCACGCCGGTTAAACGCTCTGTGCCGGGATTCATGACCGGGTCCGACCGCGATGCCACCCTGGCAGCCCTGACACGCATAGACTCTGTGGCACGCACCCTGAAAGCCAACCAGGCATACATAGATAATCTGGCGGTTATACTTGACGAAGATCGTGTGCCCACAGACTCTGCCAGTGCCGGCACACTAATAAATCCGATGCCTATAGACTCCCTGTCGACAGCCACAAGACGCGAACAGGCATTCGTGGCAAAAATAGACGAACGGGAGAAATACAATCTGAACGTACTCGCCCCTCTAGCTGCCGAAAACATGATATTTGCCGACCCGGCCCAGGGCGCGATCCCTGCTGCCGAATCACGCCGCAGCCGCCTGTTGAAAATAATAGTCCCGGTCGGACAGGGCATCGATGCCGTAATGGACGGACGCGTCATCGAACGTGCATATGACGCTGCCGATGCTTCATACTCCGTCTTGGTACAGGGCAAGCACGGTTTTCTTGTCCGATACAGCCATCTGGACACACCCCTGGCCGACACAGGCGACCCCGTTCTGGCCGGACAGAGACTGGCAGTCAGAAAGACCGCACGCAAAACCCACACAAAATATGTGGGCATAGAGATGTGGCGCGAGGGAACACCGCTCGTGCCCGGAGAATATTTATATAAACCGCATCACGAGGCGGCAGCACCTATCGAAGCTCCTCGCGGAAAATAAGTTTTACCGATATGACCAATAACCACCACGACAACACACGCAATATAGCCATACTGGGCAGTACCGGATCAATCGGCACCCAGACACTTGACGTGATCTCCGAATATCCCGGACGGTTCCGCGCAACGGTACTGACCGCCAACACAAATGTGGAAATGCTGGCCGCTCAGGCACGCAAGTACCTGCCCAGGCAGGTTGTAATCGGACGTGAAGAACTGCTGCCCAGACTACGCGACATGCTCGCCGGCCTGCCAATAGAAACAAGCGCCGGAGCCTCAGCCATAGAACAATGCGTGGCACGCGACGATGTTGACACAGTGGTGACGGCCATGGTGGGATACAGCGGCCTGGCTCCGACTATAAACGCCATACGCAACAACAAATGCATCGCACTGGCCAATAAAGAAACACTCGTGGTGGCAGGAGAGCTGATCACATCGCTCCTGCGCGAGAGCGACAGCACCACGCATATCATCCCTGTAGACAGCGAGCATTCTGCAATCTTCCAGTGCCTGGAGGGGGAAACCACTGAACATGCCTCGAAAATTATACTTACGGCCAGCGGAGGTCCGTTCCGCACACTGTCTGCCGAACGGCTTAAACAGGTTACTGTGGCCGATGCCCTGCACCATCCGAACTGGGACATGGGGGCCAAAGTCACAATCGACTCGGCATCGATGATGAACAAGGGGTTTGAGATGATCGAGGCGCACTGGCTGTTTGATTGCCCGGCCAGCAAAATAGAAGTCGTGGTACATCCGCAAAGCATCGTGCACAGCATGGTGCAGTTTGCCGACGGATCTGTAAAAGCCCAGCTGGGCGTGCCTGACATGCACCTGCCAATAAGATACGCGCTGGGATACCCCGAACGCCTCCACACATCGCAGCCGCCGCTAAGCCTGGAACAGTACAGCCGTCTCTCGTTCGAAGCGCCTGACACAGACCGCTTTCCACTGCTGCGTTACGCATTTGACGCCATAGAGGCAGGAGGCAACACTCCATGCGTGCTCAACGCCGCAAATGAAATCGCGGTATCGGCATTCTTAAACGGCCGGCTGCCGTTTGTCGAGATGCCAGGCCTTGTGGCGGCCACCATCGAGGCAGTAGCATACAGCCCCCATACCGACTATGACACTCTGGTGCAGACAAATGCCGAAGCACGCGCCAAAGCTGAAGAGATACTCACGATATTATAATAACTCCCACTACTTTTTTATTCACAACTTTTTCTAAGACAGTTAACTTTGGAGACATTTCTTATCAAGGCGGCACAGTTGATACTCGCGTTCGCCATACTCGTGATCATCCACGAATTCGGACACTTCTTGTTCGCCCGCATTTTCGGCGTCAGAGTAGAGAAATTCTACATATTCTTCGACCCGTGGTTTGAACTACTCAAGTGGAAGCCGAAGAAATATTTCGGCATATTCGGCAAATCAGTCAGACGTTCATCCGACAAGGATGACACAGCCGCCGGACAGAGCAAAAATAAATTCTGGGGCGATACGGAGTACGGGGTTGGATGGCTGCCTCTGGGCGGTTATTGCAAAATCTCGGGAATGATAGACGAGTCTATGGACACCGAGCAGATGAAACAGCCGCCAAAGCCATATGAATTCCGCACCAAGCCTGCATGGCAGCGCCTGCTGATCATGATAGCCGGAGTGCTCTTCAATTTCCTGCTGGCCATTTTCATATATGCCGGAATAACATGGTGGTGGGGTGATGACTACGTACCATTCTCTGAGACCAAGGGGTTGATGCGCTATTCTGATGCCGCACAGGCACAGGGATTCCGCGACGGCGACATACCCCTCACAGCCGACGGCAGTCCTGTGGACAACATGTCGCACATGTTCGATCTCGGCTCGGCAAGCCGTGTACAAGTGTTGCGCGGCAACGACACGGTGTCACTGTCTCTTCCAAAAGACTTCATGCTCAAACTTGAAAAGGGGGCAGAAAACGACAGCCGGGGCATAGCGTTCATGGACCTGGACGTGCCGGTAGTAGTCCACAGCATAAGCAATGCTTCCAGCCGTAAGGCCGGCTTACGTGAAGGAGATGAAATCATAGCCATAAACGACACTTCGGCGCGAGGTGCGTCAGTATTTCTTAAAAGCATAGAGGGACGCGCAAACCGCACAGTAGACATAAAGGTAGCCCGTCGAAACGGCGACACCAGCGACACCCTGAACCTGCCTATCAAACTCGACGGAGCTTCTAAAATAGGTTTCCAGCTTGAGAACGACATACGAAAGCTTTACAACGTTAAAACGGTAAGATACGGTTTCTTCGAGTCTTTCCCGATAGGCATCAGCAAGGGCAGCCGCAAAATGGCAGACTATGTTTCCAGTCTTAAATATGTCTTCACAAAAGACGGCGCCAAGAGCGTCGGAGGATTCGGTGCCATAGGCAGCATGTTCCCTGAAAAATGGAACTGGTTTGCTTTTTGGAACATCGCCGCGTTTCTTTCAGTAGCCCTGGCTTTTATGAACATACTGCCTATACCCGGCCTGGACGGCGGCCACGTCTTCTTCCTTCTTTACGAGGTAATCCTGCGACGCAAACCGAGCGACAAATTCATGGAGCGAGCGCAGATGACAGGAATGATGCTGCTCCTAGCACTCCTGCTATACGCCAATGGTATGGACATAATACGTTTCTTCTTTAAGTAATCAGAAAAATGGACACATTACCCGTCATAATCCTAAAACGCGGCAAGGACGAGAGCCTGCGCCGCTTTCACCCCTGGGTATTCTCGGGGGCAATAGCCCGTATGGATGACAATATAGAGGAGGGAAACCTGGTCAGAGTATTGTCTCACGAGGGCGAGACAATAGGCGTAGGCCACTACCAGATCGGATCGATAGCTGTAAGAATGCTGGAATTCGGATGCGACACGCTGCCCGAAGACTTCTTCACAACACGGCTGGCCGAAGCTTACAGGCTGCGCCAGTCGCTCGGCCTCATGCGTCCCGACAATGACTGCATGCGGCTCGTGCACGGCGAGGGTGATTTCCTGCCCGGGCTCGTAGTTGACCTGTACGGACCTACAGCCGTTATGCAGGCCCATTCGCCCGGCATGCACTTCTGCCGTAACGAAGTGGCGCGCGCCCTGTCTGAACTACCCGGCATACGTAGCGTTTATTATAAGAGCGACACTACTCTGCCCTACAAAGCCCATCTCGACCCTGTAAATGACTATCTGCTGGGGAACTATGACGGCTGCATCGCCACTGAAAACGGTTTGCAGTTCAATATCGACTGGCTGCGCGGACAGAAAACCGGTTTCTTCGTGGACCAACGCGACAATAGGGCGCTTCTGGAACATTACTCCCGTGATCGCGAGGTTCTGAACATGTTCTGCTATACCGGAGGGTTCTCGGTATACGCTATGCGCGGAGGCGCAGCAAAAGTCGACTCAGTCGATTCGTCAGCCAAGGCAGTAGCACTGACCGATGCCAACATAGAACTGAATTTCCCCGGAGACGAACGCCATCGCTCTTTTGCCGTAGACGCATTCCGTTTCTTGGGGGATATGGAGCCTGGCTCATACGATCTAATCGTGCTTGACCCACCGGCATTCGCAAAACACCGAGGCGCGCTCAAAAACGGCCTGCTCGGCTATCGCAAACTCAATGCCAAGGCATTCGAAAAGATACGTCCTGGCGGCATCATATTCACATTCTCCTGCTCGCAGGTAGTAACACGCGAAATGTTCCGTCTGGCCGTATTCAGCGCGGCTGCACAGTCCGGCCGCAAGGTGCGCATACTTCACCAGCTGACACAGCCGGCCGACCACCCGATAAATATATACCACCCTGAGGGAGAATACCTGAAAGGACTGGTACTGTACGTAGAATAAGTAAAATAAAACATAAAAATCTCTCTGAATCATGATCACAATAAAGAATCTGATATTGGCAGGCGTAACATGTCTCTGCATAAGCACCGTCGGCGGATATGCTGAAGCAGCCACACCCAGGGCTTACAAGTCAAGCCACAAGGCGCAATCCTCTGCCCAGTCGTTAAAATCAATGTTCAAAAACGCCATAGGCAAATATCCTTTTGACATAAAGATGCTCGACAAGCCGGCACTTAAGTCGCGCCTTATAAAACTCATGGGAAAGTCGCGCTACAACTATATGTATAAGAATTTTGATGTCCAGACACCGATAGAATTCAACGCTTGGAATTACCATACTTCGGCGTGCCAGGCCCATAACTGCGGTAGCACGGAGTTTGAAATCAGTTACAATCCTAAATCCGACAATTTGTGCGTGCGCTATCGCGTAGACGGCAAGGAATCAATTTTCAAAGAAAAAACAGGCAACGCGATTTGGGATTATTGAGCAACCTATAAAACAGCAAATACAATATCTACATGAAAAAAGCTATTCCAGCTCTGGCCCTAAGCTCTATTATGGCCTTTTCGGCACATGGCGCCGAAAACAAAAACTTCGATTATGTGGTAGACCGGTTCGCCGATATCGAAGTGCTCCGTTACGAAGTACCCGGGTTCCAAGAACTGACCCCGGCACGCAAAGCCATGATCTATTATCTGAACCAGGCAGCATTGGTAGGCCGCGATATAATCTGGGATCAGAATTGCCGGTACAACCTGCCGATACGCACCCTGCTCGAGGGGATCTACACTAATTACAAAGGTGACCGTAATTCCAAAGACTTCAAGGCTTTTGAAAAATATATGAAGCAGGTCTGGTTCGGCAACGGTATCCACCATCACTATTCGACCGATAAATTCGTACCCGGTTTCTCACAGGCATTCTTCGCCGAACAGGTGAAAGCCCTGCCCGAAAAAGCCCTGCCCGGAGGCTACGCATCACATCAGTCCGTGCTTGACGAACTGGTCCCTGTCATTTTCGATCCGGCAGTGATGGCCAAACGCGTATTCCAGGACGGCACAAAAGACGTTGTGGCCAACTCGGCTACAAATTTCTACGGTCCGGGGGTCACACAGGCCGAAGTAGAGGCTTATTACGCCAAGTTAAAGGATCCTAACGATCCCACGCCCATTTCCTACGGACTGAACGCCCGTGTCGTGAAAGAAGACGGCCAAATCAAAGAACAGCACTACCAGCTCAACGGATTATACGGCCCGGCTATCTCCAAGATCATATATTATCTTTCCAAGGCGCGCGAATATGCCGAAAACGATGCCCAGAAAGCTTATATGGCATCTCTGATAGACTACTATATTACCGGCGACCTGCGCAAGTTTGACGAATACTCAATCCTTTGGGCAGAAGACACTAAGAGCGAGGTAGACTTTGTAAACGGCTTTATAGAAAGCTATGGCGACCCTCTGGGCATGACTGCCAGCTGGGAGTCTTATGTTAACTTCAAAAACATTCCTTCGTCGAAACGCACTGAAATTATCAGTAACAACGCGCAATGGTTTGAAGACAATAGCCCTGTAGACCCCAAATTCCGCAAACCCGAGGTCAAAGGTGTGAGCGCCAAGGTAATCACTGCCGCCACTCTCGGCGGTGACGCGTTCCCGGCTACTGCCATAGGCATCAATCTGCCCAACGCCAACTGGATAAGGGCGGCACACGGCTCAAAGTCGGTAACACTGGAGAACATAACAGAGGCTTATGCCATGGCTTCGCGCGGCAACGGGTTTAACGAAGAGTTTGTAATCGACGCGCCCACGTCCAAGATCATGGATGAATACCTCTACATTACCGACATGCTCCATACCGACCTGCATGAATGCCTCGGCCATGGCTCCGGACGCATAATGCCAGGCGTAGATCCCGATGCCCTCAAGGAACACGGTTCTACTCTGGAAGAAACACGTGCCGACCTGTTCGCCCTCTACTACCTGGCCGATCCCAAATTGCTGGAACTCGGCATACTTGACAATCCCGATGCCTATAAGGCTGAATATTACAAGTATCTGCTCAACGGACTTATGACACAGCTCAACCGCATAGAGCCGGGCAAAGATGTCGAAGAAGCACACATGCGCAACAGACAGCTGATTTCAAAATGGGTGCTTGAGAAAGGACGTAAGGACAAGGTGGTCGAACTGGTCAAAAAGAAAGGCAAAACGTATGTCAAAATCAACGACTACCGCAAGCTGCGCGACCTGTTTGGCCAGTTGCTCGGCGAGGTACAGCGTATCAAGAGCGAAGGTGACTATGCTGCCGGAAACAAACTAGTTAATGACTATGCCGTGAAAGTAGACCAGAAACTGCATAAGGAAGTGCTTGACCGCTATTCCAAACTGGACATACCTCCTTACAGAGGCTTTGTCAACCCCGTATACACTGCCGTATATGATGACAAAGGCAACATAACTGATGTAACAATATCTTACGATGAGGGATACACCGACCAGATGCTGCGTCTGAGCCGTGATTATTCCACTCTGGCAAAAAAAGCCTGCTGCGGCAAGAAATAAGAAGCACAATAAAGACAACGGGTTCGAGGTAACAATCCTCGAACCCGTTCCATAATCAACTGTTTAAAAACTATGAGAAAACTAATTTTTATCATCCTGGCAGCTATATTGATGATGCCGGGATATGCTTATGGCGAAGACTCAGCCAGCAGACATGTGGGGAAAGTGCTGTTCATAGGCGATTCTATGACAGGATGGCTGAGCGAGCGACTTGAAGCCTATGGAGCAGAAAACGGATTCGAGGTCACTACAGTGACCTGGGACGGCTCCACGCCTCAGAAATGGGCAAAGACAGGCAGGCTCACGCAGTTTGTAGCTCAATACAAACCAGATGTAGTCTTCATAAACCTGGGTATGAACGAACTTCTGGAACGCAACCCACAGGCACGCCTGGCCTCATCCATTGCTTCGCTTAAACAGTCTATAGACAACATACCTTTTGTCTGGATAGGACCGCTGGAATGGCCTGGCAAGGGCAAGGGAGAAACTCTTGTGTCATGGCTCTCAGGCAATGTGGAAGCAGCACCCAACGGACATTTTTTCAATGCCAGCGACCTTGAGATACCGCGCCAAAGCAAAACCAATCCCCATCCTACCCGTGAAGGCTCAAGCCTTATGGTCGACAAAATAGTCGAATGGCTCCCGACCACAGGCCTAAACTTCAAAAGTCTAAATACCCCTAAAGGAGCACAGATGAAACGCGGCAAGGTATTTATTTACCGTTGCATGAACCAGCCTCTTTAAAACACGCCATACAAATACACAGCAGCGGCCGGACACTTGTCCGGCCGCTGCTGTGTATTTTACGCGTATCATTTGTCCGAGCCTGGCAGACTTCCGGCTCCCTTGCGCTTCTTTATACGTATCTTCATTGTATCAAAGCCCTTGCCATACACCCCGTTGGCTTTGGACTGGGCAATAAAGGCATCCGGATCTATGCTCTTTATGATACGGAACATCGTCACTGACTCTATCTTACGGCACCATACCATGAGCATCTTTACCTCTTGCTTGCTATACCACCCACGACCGTCAAGCACCGTCACGCCGCGATGCGCGTCAGCATTGATGGCATCGGCTATCTTCTGCCAGTGCTGCGAAAAGATAATAAACTGGGTGGCCTGGCGGTTGGTATTGATGATCATATCCGTCATAAACGAGATAATGTATGTCACCAACAAGCCATAGACTATAAGTGGAAGACGCACCTCTATACGCTGCTCGAAAGTACCGTCAAACGGCAGGAAAATAGCACAGCTGACAATGGTCATATCAGTAAAAATCATCGTACGGCCGATGCTCACATTGCTCAGCTTGCTAACCATTGCAGCCACTATATCTGTACCTCCGGACGAACCGTTATGTATAAATATAGTACCTATACCCACACCGCAAAGGAATCCGCCAAGCACTACGCTCATAGTGATGTCGGGCATTAGCGGATGACCCAGGCCAAGAAAGAAGGGCTGCATCCAGCCTATCATTATGGCTACAACGGTCGCACCAAAAATAGTGCGCTTGACAAATGCCATGCCCACAATCTTAAATGCAATGGCCAGCAATGTAAGATTACACACATAGCCCGTCACAGCCACCGGAACCACCTGGTTCGTAGCATAGAAAACGAGTGTGCCGACACCCGTAAGTCCGCCCATAACCACCTCGTGAGGCAGAATGAACGCACAGAATCCAAGCGCGTAAAGCGCTATGCCCAATACGATGAAGACATAGTCTTTTGCATCGTGAAAGAGCGAATCGTATTTGTGCTTAGGAGACACTGTGTTAAAAATTTTTAGGTTACTGTTCTTATTAATTTTGAGGGCACAAAGTTAGTCATTTATTTCTAATGGACAAGCGCCCTCCTCGGGCTTTTTGTCACCGGCGGCGCAAACGTATTTCCGACACCTTGTCGGAAATAATCAGACCACTGATAATCAGTATACAGCCGCATACTCCAAGAAGCGTTACGGGGTCATGGAATATGAACGCGGCCACTACCATCGTTACTATAGGCTGGCCGTAAAGATAATTGTTTGCCGTAACCTGTCCAAGCGCTTTCATCGACTCATTCCAAATCAGATATGCCGCCACCGAACACATGAGCACGAGGAACATAAAATTCAGTATATATTGCGGATGGCTTAAGTCAAACAATTCGGCAATATGGTACGGCTCATCCTGCGTCAGCAATATAGGCAGCGATGACAATACGCCGTACAAGAACAACTTACGGGTGATAAAAAACGAATTATACAGCGGTATCAGGCGTTTCACAAGAATACTGTATATGGCCCAGCTCATAGCAGACGAAAGAGCCAACAGGTCACCCAAAGGATGAATCTCAAGCCCTGTGCCGGAACTGAACACAACGCATCCGACACCCACAAATGCTATAAGCGAACCGAGAATCACACCCGACTTTATCTTCATGCGGTAGAAGACGGCCATCAGTATCGTGGTGAACAAGGGCGAAATAGCCGATAATAACGATACGTTACCGGCCGTGGTATGCAGCAGGGCCACATTCTCTGTTATAAAATAAAGCGAACCGGCACATATACCGCACAACATAAAAGACACCTCGTCTTTCCAGTTGAGCGACAAAAGCCTCTTGTTACATGTGAGCAGCAGCAGCAAAAGATATGCACACGCGAAACGGTAACTAAACATTTCCACCGGCGTAAAACCGCCCTCTTCCATCAGCACCTTGGTGCTGATAAAGGAC
This sequence comes from uncultured Muribaculaceae bacterium, assembly GCA_910578665.1. GTDB lineage: Bacteria > Bacteroidota > Bacteroidia > Bacteroidales > Muribaculaceae > Lepagella. The sequence goes on along the minus strand of CAJTQU010000019.1, from coordinate 19,892 downwards.
ATTCCCCAGGCCGATACAGTGACTATTGCACCCAGATGCGCAATCAATCTCATTGCGCCCCCACGTCGTGAGGGTATTTTTTCAGATGAATCCATGGTAGATAATATTGTGGGAAGTCATGTGTTGCCGAATATAACAAAATGGCATACATCATATTACGACCACTTGTCCTATACACTGTAAAATAGCCGTATACGCCCAATTCCTTTGCGAAATTACTCATTTTTTGCCGAACCACAAAAATTTAAATTGAAATTGTGAGGCCCTCGAAATTAATTTATTAATTTTGCACTGTATCACTTTATAAAATATGTCACAAGAAACTTATCCCGATTTCTCCGGGACGGTTGCCGGCGAGGCATCACACAATATATTCCGGCATACAGAAATGCCTGTGCTGGCAGTGGTAATACCCTGCTATAACGAAGCCGAGGCACTTCCTCTCACTATGCCGCGCCTGCTCGAAGTGCTCGACACGCTTGTTGATTCAAAAAAAATAAGTCCGTCAAGCTATGTGTTGTGCGTGGACGACGGCAGTAAGGACGATACATGGCAGTGCATACTAGACCTGCATAAAAAAGACCACAGAGTACGCGGAGCAGCACTGACCCATAACCGCGGACACCAATATGCGCTTCTCGCAGGACTTATGACAGCTGCTCCACACTGCGACGCAGCTGTCAGTATTGATGCCGATATGCAGGACGATCCGTGTGCCATAATAGAAATGACCGACTGCTTTCGCAACGGAGCCGAGGTTGTTTACGGAGTGCGTCGCTCACGCGCCACAGACACATGGTTCAAGCGTAATTCGGCAAGGGCATTTTACAAATTACAGAATGCCATGGGACTACAGAGCATATACGACCATGCCGACTATAGATTAATGAGCAGCCGTGCGCTAGGCATATTGTCACAATACAGAGAACAAAACCTGTTCCTGCGCGGCATAGTGCCGCTTATCGGTCTACAGACAGCCATAGTGCGCTATGACCGCCATGAGCGTGTGGCGGGAGACTCTAAATATCCTTTGGCTAAGATGCTCGCATTCTCTGTGGACGGTATAACATCTTTCTCAGCCAAACCACTTAGATGGATATTCATGATAGGCCTTGGCCTGCTCGTGACCGACATAGCCGTAGCCGTGTATGTGTTATGCTCATATTTCGGAGGCGATACTATCAGCGGTTGGAGTTCCATAATGCTGTCTATATGGTTTCTCGGCTCCCTCATACTCATGGCTATCGGCGTAGTGGGTGAATACGTAGGCAAAGTTTTCACAGAAGTCAAAGCCCGCCCTCGATTCAACATACGGGAAACTATATGAAACATCTCATAAAATTAAACTGCGCACCAAAGGTTTTTACATGAAACCTTTGGTGCGCAGTTTAATTTTAGCACAGTCCTTTATTTCAAGGACATCGCGTCCCAATATGGCATATCCGTCCCAAATCAGTCTGCAGAAGACTCCTGCGGCAGCATGTCAAAATCTTCTTTTCCAACTCCGCATACGGGACATACCCATGTATCGGGAATATCTTCAAAGGGTGTGCCGGGTGCTATACCACCCTGGGGATCTCCTTCTGCCGGGTCATACACCCAGTCGCAAACTCTACAAATATACTTATGCATAACAGTACTTAATTAAGATTGGTTATTAATAAAATTTCTTAATACTTGTCTTATAAACATCTGCGCGGCACATATGGTTCACTGCAAGCCGTAACGTTTACGCAACACTTGTACCGTCCCACGTCTTACAGCACCTCCGAGCCAACGGTTTATCCGCTGCCTCATCACGGTATCAGAAGCCTGCATCACTGCCACCTGGCAGCCGGCAAACAAAGTGTCGGAACACGCCAACCCGTACTTATGCGCAGTATCACACGGCAATGAGACAAACATATCATATCTGCCATTTTCAAGCATGCGCAAAGCATCATATCGGTCATTGGCCGGCCAGAATCTCATAGCCACACCCTCGGCACTCGCTATATCCCTCAGCAGGTCGTAATTATATCCTCCGAGTGTATCAGCATACACATAATAGCCCATAGGAGAATACAGCAATGCGACATCTACGGTATCACAATCCAGTGTGCACGTGGCAGGCGCTCCGCTAATACGGCAGTCCCTCAAAGACAACATAAAGAATAATGACAGCGCCAGCAATGCTACATACAACACTGCCATTTTATTTTTAGGCTTGGGCAATCTGCTGGCACGCATAATCCGTATCAGTTTGCGAAATCTACTGAAAGTCCTATCTGGAAACGCCGAGGATTAAGAGGATACAGCGGCATGGAGAAATACTCTCTTGAAAACCATCCCTGGTTAATATGACTCCACATGACATAGAAACGCACCTTATACAGGCGGCATGTGGCATACACGTTCATAAACGGATAGTTGCCTATCTTTTCTTTCTGCTGTACGCAGAAACTCATGGTTGCCGGCTGGTAAGACGGGGCGTAATATTTGGTATAATAGTCACAATCCACGCCGAGCTGTACATCAAGCACACGGAATGCCCTGAAATTAAGATACATGTTTGAATACAACGCAAACAGAGGCAGAGGCAGGACATCGGCACGTGACGTGGTCTGCAACGTCAGCCTGTTGTCCCAGTTCCATATGCCGAAACGCAATCTCTGTGTGGCAGCTGCACTGAATATCTGCGTGCTGCCGCCCTCCTGCCTCGGAAGACCGGAGGCGTCAAAATAAACATAATTCTGAAGGTTCTCAAAACCGGCTGACAACGTGGTGCTAGTCCACGGTATAACAATCTCGCCACCAGCCCTGAACGACCTCGTCTTGCCAAAATCATTGTCCCACACAAAGTGGTTGGAGACATAATGCTGGAGAAGATAAGGCTGCGCCGTATTGCGGAAATGGCCTTTGGCACTCACTTGCACGGTATCGCCAAACAACGGTATACGGGTGGAGACATGGCCAGACAATTCCAGGTCGGCGGCAACAGCTCCCAGCAGTCCCATACGAAAATCAGCCTCATATGTCAGAATCGACCCTTGCTGCTTGGTGAGCTGCGCCCCTATCCAAAGCAGATTCTGAGAATCCTTATATTTCACGGTGTAACCGTCCGGCAACGGCGTAAGGACAGGCTCTTCCTCATCATCAGGCGCAGTGCCGGCCATCAAGGCGCCTGGCTGTTTGAAGCTCCGCAATGAATACGTGGCATAGGCAGACAAGCCAAATTTAGCCCATTTGCGGAACCCTTCTATCATACTTATGCCTAACGTATTTGAAAAATCTCCATATCGTGTCTCATCGTTAGTACCGTCAGATGCAAGATAGGTATTTTCCCAAAACTTGTCACCCTGCGCCGCATTGCTGTTCAAAAACTTATGATGGCCAGACTTATACTCCATAGTCCATATGAACTTAGTGACCGGCACATAAATCTGCCTCATTGTAGTATCGTTGACCACCTGGTCCCTCCAGTATCCCACGTTATAAGCCTGGTTCAGATATAGATGTGCTCCTTTCAGACGCGTATGGGCATTAGAAAGATTTACAGGAATGCTGCGAGGCTCAATCTTGCTGACACCGCCCTGAAGCTGTGCCGCATCGGTGATATAAAGCGAATCTGTAATACCCCCATTCTCCTTATTAAGCATATTCCACTGGTTGTAGAACGCCTGCATCTGGTATCTGTCACCACGGTAATAACCCGAAAAACCGAACATAAAGTCTTTCGTGCTCTGTGCCTGGTACGATCCTTTTGAATAAAGATAGTCAAGTCTGGCACCTATACCAACACGCCGCCCGGCATTTCCGGCAAAATCAATTTTCAGACGGTCCTGCGTGGTCTGCTTGCTTCCCCCTGTATTATAACTGACCTGTGTGAACGGGATATAGACATTATAAAATTTCTGGCGGTCACCATGCGGCAGCCAGGCATAGAGAGCATCGGCAAAAAAGAACTGTTCGCGTTCACGGCGTTGGAAAAATATCTGGTTCTGGCCCTCTCCTCCGAGATTTCCCGTAGTGGCATAAGCATCACTTTGAAACGAAGGGACAGCCTGCCGCTGGTAATTATACGGCAGTGTGTCAAACTCAGCCGGACGGTGCAGCCCTAAGGGCGGTACCAATGTCCAGACACTGGCACGCCGTACCACTTTCAATGTATCAGGTCCCGGCTCCGCTTCCCCGTCCGGAATGACGGCGGCAGATGCGGCAGACGACAGACACAACATAAATGCAAGTAATAACAAAACTATTGTCCCCGTATAGGGGAGTCTGTATGTGTGTATAGAAGAATCCAAGTGTTTGCAGGTTTAAAACATCGCCTGTCATACAGGCATATATAACGTGCAAATTTAACCATAATTTCCGATATCCGCAACCGCCCGTCTGCCGGTATAAAATGACAGCGGCCGCAAGCATATTCAAGGCTGCGACCGCTGTCATATATACTTACAAGATCTTTACTTGATTACACCAAGGTTTTTACCCACCTTTATAAAGGCTGCGATAGCGCGATCCAACTGTTCGCGGTTATGACCGGCAGACAACTGTACGCGTATGCGTGCCTGGCCTTTCGGCACAACAGGATAATAGAAGCCTGTCACATATATGCCCTCTTTCTGCATTTCGGCTGCGAAATCCTGGCTCAGTTTGGCATCATAGAGCATAACGGCGCAGATAGCGCTCTGTGTCGGTTTGATGTCAAATCCGGCTTCCAGCATGCGTGTGCGGAAGTATTCCACATTCTCCATGAGTTTGGTATGAAGCTCGTCTGAAGCCTGTAGCTTGCCAAACATTTCAATGCTGGCGCCCACGATGGCCGGAGCAAGGCTGTTAGAGAACAGATACGGACGTGAACGCTGGCGCAACATGTCTATTATCTCTTTGCGACCTGTAGTGAAACCACCCATGGCTCCGCCGAAGCTCTTGCCGAGCGTGCCTGTGAAAATATCTATATCGCCATACACGCCGAACTGCTCTGCCACGCCGCGGCCAGTAGGACCTACCACGCCGGCAGAATGGCTTTCGTCAACCATGACCAACGCATTATACTTCTTGGCAAGCTCAACGATTTTGTCCATCGGGGCCACATTGCCGTCCATAGAGAACACACCGTCGGTGGCGATTATACGGAAACGCTGTTCCTGGGCCTCCTGCAGGCAACGCTCCAGATCGGCCATATCAGCATTTGCATAACGATAACGTTTAGCCTTACACAGACGCACGCCGTCAATAATAGAGGCATGGTTCAGAGCGTCTGATATGATAGCGTCCTGCTCACCCAGCAGCGGCTCGAACAGACCGCCGTTGGCATCAAAGCACGCCGCATACAGGATTGTATCTTCGGTTTTGAAATAATCAGATATGGCTTTCTCAAGCTTCTTGTGCAGGTCCTGAGTTCCGCATATAAAGCGTACAGAACTCATGCCATATCCGCGATTGTCCATAGCCTCTTTGGCAGCGCGGATCAGATCGGGATCATCGCTCAGACCGAGATAGTTGTTGGCACAGAAATTCAGCACCTCGCCCTGTGTGCCCTCTACTGCTATACCGGCTTTCTGGGGAGTGGTGATAATACGCTCGTTCTTATACAGACCGGCATCCTTGATATCCTGCAGTTCTTTCTGCAGATGCTCTTTAAAATCAGTGTACATGTACTTTTTAGATTTTAGGTTTACAGGCGTGCCAACACATGACACACCCACAGTTCAAACTTTCCCCAAAATTACAAATATTTCCCGGCATGGCCAAAGGGCTGCCCGGGAATTTCAAAAAAAATTGAAAGCCGTTTAAAAATCCTCCGGCCGGGGAACGCCGTTCGCAAAAAAATAGCTAAATTTGCTGCCGTAAAACAACCTATTGCCAAAAGCATGAAAAACGTACTTATAATCGGAGCCACGGGCCAGATAGGCACCGAGCTCACAATGAAGCTGCGCCACACATACCCCAATGGCGACATTGTGGCCGGCTATATCCCTGGTGCAGAACCCAAAGGAGAACTACTTGAATCAGGTCCGGCACAGATAGTGGACATAACCAACCCGGCACAGATAGCCGAGGCTGTGGACAAATACAAAGTAGATACAATCTACAACCTTGCAGCGCTTCTTTCTGCCGTGGCTGAAGCCAAGCCCCAGCTTGCATGGAACATAGGCCTCGGTGGCTTGTTCAACACACTCGAGGTGGCTCGCGAAAAAGGCTGTGCCGTATTTACACCCAGCTCGATCGGCTCTTTCGGTCCTGACACCCCCCGTGTCAAGACTCCGCAGGACACAGTGCAGCGTCCTAGAACCATATATGGCGTGACAAAAGTGAGCGGAGAGCTTCTGAGCGACTACTATGCCCTGCGTTTCGGCGTAGACACACGTTCGGTGCGCTTCCCCGGACTCATCAGCTATGTGGCACCTCCGGGCGGCGGCACCACCGACTATGCTGTAGACATATACTATTCTGCCGTAAAGGGTGAGAAATTCAAATGTCCGCTTAAGGCAGGCACATTCATGGACATGATGTACATGCCCGACGCCCTTCGCGCCGCTATCGAAATCATGGAAGCCGATCCTAAACGCCTCGTTCACCGCAACAGCTTCAACATTGCCTCTATGAGTTTTGATCCGGAAATCATATTCAACAAAATCAAAGAATATGTACCCGGATTTGAAATGGAATATGTACTTGATCCCCTGCGCCAGTCAATCGCCGATTCATGGCCCGACAGCCTGGATGACTCCTGCGCACGCAACGAATGGGACTGGAAGCCCGAATACGACCTGGATGCCATGACACGACATATGCTCACCCATCTGAGTGAAAAACTCGGTGTGAAAGTACCCGAAGCCGTAGCCGCAAAAGCATAACGCACAACAAGCGTATCACAAGATACGCTGATAAATACAGAGACTGCCATGCCTTAATAAGGCACGGCAGTCTCTGTATTTATCAGCGTCCGGCAGCCAATATTTATAGCACTATTTAATTAAGCACAAATGGCAGGATGGCTTATGCGATTTCTGACCGAGCACGGGCTAATACATAAAAAACTGGGTGTGATGCATGCACACCCAGTTTCTATTTCTATTAATATTGCTTACTTACCGAAGTAACGCTTCCACAGACCGTAGAAGCCCATACCGTGACGAGCTTCGTCCTTAGCCATCTCATGAACGGTGTCATGGATAGCGTCAAGATTTGCTTTCTTGGCATTAGCCGCGATACGCATCTTGTCAGCATTGGCACCGGCCTCGGCAGCCATACGCTTCTCAAGGTTAGTCTTGGTATCCCATACCATATCGCCAAGCAGCTCGGCGAACTTAGACGCGTGCTCAGCTTCCTCGATAGCATAACGCTTGAAAGCCTCGGCGATTTCAGGATAGCCTTCACGGTCTGCCTGGCGGCTCATAGCAAGATACATGCCTACCTCTGTGCACTCACCCATGAAATGAGTGTTTAGATCCTTGCGCATCTCGTCGTCCACACCTTCCTCTTTAGCTACGCCGATCACATGCTCAGTCACAAACTGGGGCATAGCGCCTTCGCTATCCTTTATATACTCTTTGAATTTTGAAGCAGGAGCGCCACACTGGGGGCACTTTGCAGGAGCTTCCTCACCTTCGGCCACATAGCCGCAAACGGTGCAAATCCATTCTTTTGCCATAGTTATTTATATATTATTCAGGTTATTACATATTCACGAGGGCTTGTGTCCCCCGATTTATCACTATATAAACGTATAAATGGCTTAAAATGTTGTGGCAAAAACAACTTTTTTAATTCTTTTTAATTACGATTCTAATAACGCTTTTTGTGTGATCTGACAATAACCTGTGGCTTGAACGCTTAACACCAGGAATCCATAACACACGACCGGAGCATTCTGCCAACAACATCAAGGCACTCCGTTCTGACGGACCAAGCTTCGCCTCACGCACAATATCACTCACCAGCTTAGTACCGCGCATTCCTAACGGAGACATACGCTCCCCCTTTTCAGGCCGACGCCACTCAATATCCTCGCCACAGGCGTCCATATATAATATGTAATGGTCCCGGTTACTTTCAGCCTCGACCTTAAGACTGTCTGTCATTGGCAACACCACGCATTCTGCCACAGGGGCAGAAATAGCAGCTCCCGATGCCAGCAGGTGAAGACCGTCGGCACACATAACCGCATCACAGTCCCGCAAATGCCAGCGCGCGCCAGGGCGCAATGAACGGACCATATCGCGCACCTGCGTATCCGACACTCCGTGTCCCTGCAAAAAGCCATGTAACACCATGGCCGGAGCTGCGCATCCTGACAATGCCTCTACCGGCAGAAAATCAGATTTCCCATCCAAGCGGACCGACACCTCGGCATCACAGATCTTAAGCGCATCACCAAGATTCATACGTGTGCGAGCCAATGCTTTCCGCACGCCCGGCCACCGGGTCTCTATGGCCGGCAGCAACTCGTTACGGATAAAATTACGACGAAAATCAGATGACATATTACTGGAATCGACTATATGCCTGGCTCCTATTGACTGAAGATAGCATTCAATATCCTTGCGCGACACACCGAGTAAAGGACGCGCTATCACTCCGTTGTCAATATCCATACCGCACAAGCCACGAAGACCTGTCCCACGAAACAGATTCAAAAACATTGTCTCGGCATCATCATCGGCATTATGCGCCACCACGATACGGGAACAACCAAGCTCTTCGCGCAAATGCCCGAACCATTCGTAGCGCAACTCTCGGCAAGCCATCTCAAGGCTAAGGCCACGGGCCTCCATATAAGCATCCACATCGAAATCCGCCACATGCAAAGCAACGCCCAGACAACGGCATACCCAGTGCACAAAGCGGCAGTCTCGCTCGCTTTCGCGTCCGCGCAGATGAAAATTACAATGTGCCACGACACACTCGCGTCCGGCACGTACACAGGCATGCAACAAAGCTACCGAATCGGCCCCTCCGCTTACACAAAGCAACAGGCGTCCGTCCGGCAGAGCGTTCTTTACCCTATATTCAAATTCTTCGGCAATCCTCATAAAACACAAAATTAGTGAAAATCCGCGTGATAATAAAAAAATTTGCCCGTCTCCGAAAAAATGTCTAATTTTGCACCGCCATTACGAAGGGTCGCTCCCTTCATAAGTAATCGTTTAACGTTAAACCACTGAGATTTTCAACAATGAAAAAAGATCTTCATCCCTCAAACTACCGCGAAGTAGTATTCAAGGATATGAGTAACGATGAAACATTCATCACCCGTTCAACGGTGGCTGCAAAAGAGACCATCGAAATAGACGGCAAGGAGTATCCTCTCGTGAAGCTGGAAATCACCAGCTCGTCACACCCTTTCTTCACAGGCAAACAGAAGCTGGTCGACACTGCCGGCCGCGTGGACAAGTTCCGCAGCCGCTATGGCAACCGCATGAAGAAATAATCACTTTCGCGACAACGACTTACAAGGGGGCATGCATATCGGCATGCCCCCTTGTAAGCTTTACACGGCACAAAAGACACAAACACTGGATAAAATTTATTTATGCTGCAACAACCTGCACACCGTTTGCGCCCTTTATTTTGCCCGGTCACGATTTTTCATTAAATTTGCAGATTAATCAACCGTCTATACCTGATGACACCATACAACAACTCCCACCATGCCGACAACGGCAGGCAGCCGGGGCGACGACCGACCGGACGCCCAGACAATGGCTATGAAATGTCTGCTCGAGAGAGAAGGAACTCTCGCACACGACGAATTGTCAAATGGCTGTGGATAAGCTTCCTTTCACTCGGATTTATCATATTCATGCTGCTACTGCTCATCTACAACGGCATCATCGGATACATGCCTCCAATCGACGAGCTGGAAGATCCTCATGACAACTTTGCATCTATACTATACGCCGCTGACGGCAAGACTGAGCTGGGACGGTACTACGAGGTCAGCGCCAATCGTGAAAACATCGACTATAAGGAGATTTCACCTTATGTAATAGACGCACTTATAGCCACAGAGGACATACGTTTCATGAGCCATTCGGGCATAGACTTCCAGGCCCTGGGACGCACTGGTATAAAGACCGTCCTGCTAGGCGACAAAAGTTCCGGAGGCGCCTCTACCATAACCCAGCAGCTGGCCAAGATTCTGTACTCGCGCCGTGGTCTCAGGGGCATGAAACGCGTCCTGCAAAAGCCTATAGAATGGATGATAGCCATCAAGCTCGAGCGCGTGTATACAAAAGAGGAGTTAATTAAAATGTACCTGAACAGATTTGACTTCCTCAACAATGCTATAGGTATAAAAACAGCCGCAGCCGTATATTTCAACAAACTGCCGTCACAGTTAAACATCCAGGAGGCTGCCATGCTTGTGGGCATGCTCAAAAACCCCAGCTATTACAATCCGCTTCGCTATCCCGAGCGGACCATGGGCCGTCGCAACATAGTGCTGCAGCAGATGGTCAAGGCCGGAAGCCTGTCAGAAGAGGAAGCAGACTCTATAAAGGCTCTTCCCCTGGGACTTGACTACCACAAGGTGACACACAACGAAGGTATGGCCACATATCTGCGCGAAGAGGTGAAACGCGTCATGACGGCCTCCAAACCAGTGCGCCCGAAACGCTCAGATTACAAAACAGAAAGCGCTTACAGAATCGCCCTGGGCCGCTATAACACCGATTCGGTGTACTGGGCGGAAGACGCGCTATACGGATGGGTGCAGAAAAATCCGAAACCCAATGGCGACCTGTACGACCTTAATAATGACGGCCTGCGCATATATACCGCCATAGACACACGCATGCAGCGCCATGCCGAAGATGCCGTATACGAACATCTGGGCGGAGTGCTACAGCCGGCTTTCGCTGCCGAGAAAGGCAAAAATCCTTACAACACATCCGAACTGAGCGCGTCGGGGCGCCGCAATCTGCTACGCCAGGCTGTCAAACGCACAGAACGCTACCGGATAATGAAAGAGGACGGCAAATCTGAAGCTGAAATAGACCGTGCTTTCAATACCAAAAGAGAAATGACGGTGTTCGCATATATAAAAGAAAACGGACGTATCCGGCCTGGATCTAAGCATGTCACCATGACACCTATGGACTCACTTATATATATGAAGAGCATCCTGCGAGTGGGAATGGTGAGCATGGATCCGCAGACAGGCTATATCAAGGCTTATGTCGGAGGTCCTGACTACAACTATTTCCAATATGACATGGCCGGCCAGGGCCGTCGCCAAATCGGATCTACGGCAAAACCGTTTCTATACTCGCTGGCCATGGAACAGGATTATGACCCGTGTTCGCGCCTGCTGAACGCGCAACCCACATATGGCGGATGGAGCCCGCGCAGCTCAAGCGGAGGACGTGCCGGACAGATGGTGGATCTGAAATGGGCCCTTACCATGTCCAACAACTGGATCTCGGCACGGCTGATAGCCGAACTGCTGCCGGCCAATCTGGCCAACAAAATGAGACTGTTCGGCATAACCGGTTATATAGAACCCACCATGCCACTCTGCCTCGGTCCTAACGATGTGAGCGTGCGCGAACTGGTAGGAGCCTACAGCACCTTTGCCAATAAAGGCATACGTACGACCCCAGTGCTTGTGACACGTATCGAGGATGACAAAGGCAACATAATCTACTCAGCCGTGCCGCACCGCACCGAAGTTATCGGCGAGACCGCTTATTACAATATGCTGTATATGCTGCAGAACGTGATCAATAATGGTACGGCACGCGCACTGCGCGGAGCCTACGGACTGACAGCGGAAATGGGTGGCAAGACAGGTACTACAAACTCCAACTCCGACACTTGGTTTGTTGGATTCACACCAAACCTTGTCACCGGCATATGGATAGGCGGAGAAGAGCGTTACATCCACTTCAACAACATGGCATACGGCCAGGGTGCAAAGGCGTCACTGCCTGTATTCGGACTATTCATGAAAAAAATCTTCAATGATCCCAAACTGCCCGCATATACCCAAAGTCTGCAATTTGAGTTTCCGGCAGAATACTCGCCTTGCGACGGCGGCGGATATTACAGCAGTGGCGGCGATGGCGGAAGCCAGACAGAAGAAATTGAAGAAGTCGTGGAGAGCGCCCTGGAATAATATACAAATACATAAAAAAGCATGGAAGATACTGAGCTGGCGCAGGAAATACGCGCCATAAAGCATGAGTTTATGGCCTTTCGCAACGGCATTGTGTCTGACACACTACGCAAGGCCGGCATGGACTGCTATAAGGTAATATTCGGACTAAACCTTCCCCAATTGGGCGAAATAGCACGCCGGCACAGCAACACAAAAGAGCTGGCAGAAGCGCTCTGGTCTGACCGAGGCGTGAGAGAAAGCCGGTTACTGGCCACATATCTGTATCCGCACGATTCTATAGATATCGATTCTGCCATGGCGATGATGAACGACGTGCAGACACGAGAAGAGGCCGACATACTGTGCTTCAGACTGCTAAGGAAACTGCCGTTTGCCCGAGATTTACTGACACGGCATGCGGATAACAGCCCTCTGCCCCAATATTCAAAAACAGCATTGGCCAGAAATCTTGAATGATTTCCGGCCAATGCCGTTATTATAAGGATCTATGAATCTCAGAAATCCACACCTATCGATATTGACAGACCGTCTAGTTTTGTTTTAAGCCAGTCATGCCGTTTAGGGTCCACCATCAAGCCTCGATATTGAATCTTGTCATTGTCTATGCTCTGGAATATATAACCTACCGATATTGTAACACCGACATTATTATTGATAGCCAGACGGCAGCCTGCAGACGGATGGATATAATAGCCGTGATATTTGCCTACGGCATAACCGCCTTTGAAATCAACTACAGGTGTAAACTTATGGTTCAACGGAGTAAAACGCAGGTCTGCGTATAACGGCACAATTACAAACGGATCACTAGACCATTTGTAACCTGTATAGTAGTATTGCAGGCCAAGGCCGGCACCGGCAAACAACCAATGGTTCAACTGGTAGCCATGAGTGGTACGCAATACGATACGCGGCTCGGTTCCGGCACCATATGCCCCGGGATCCACCACGGTAGAGAATTCGGCAAAAGCATGATATCCGCGTTTCGGCCCCATACCTTTATAATTTTTCTCAACATGCCGCGCTACACGGTCTATATCCGCTATATCAATGACACGTGTTTCGCCACCAAGAGTCTCCATTGTCACCGTCTTGCCTGCCTCCTGACCTGTAATAACACCCTCCAGGACTTCTCCTGATTTAAGATAGATTTTCTCCGGTTTGATGGTAACCCTGTCGGCCGCATGCCGCACAGTCCGCTTTATATCACCCACATCCACTATATGCGTCTTTCCATCCAGCGTTTCAAAAGTCACCGTTTTACCTGCCTCCTGGCCTATAACCTTTCCCTCAAGTATTGCGCCGGACTTTAAATAAATTTTATCTTGTTTTGCCTGGCCGGCCGCATAAGCACAAGGCATTATACATATAAACAGAATCCACGTAAATAAATGTTTAAGCATATCATTTAGGTTTTAAGTTAATCTTAATATCGCAAAGTTATAAATATAAAACAAAAAACGCAAACTTTATTAATAAAAATAATCAAACTTTAACCGACAACATCGATTTTACAGTTTCGCTGTTTAAGAGATTTTTCGTAAATTTGCCAATTGAATCACATTATTCATTATTATGAGCAATAATAAAAAAGTAGTACTTAGCGGCATCCGCGCCACAGGAAACCTTCATCTAGGCAATTATTTCGGTGCTCTCGGCAAATTCGTCCGTATGCAGGATGATTTTGACTGCCGTTTCTTCATAGCGGACCTGCACGCCCTGACCACTCATCCCGACCCAAAGATGCTGCACGAAAATGTGAAGCAAATTCTGGCAGAATATCTAGCAGCCGGCCTTGATCCGGACAAAAACATACTTTATGTGCAGAGCGACGTACCCGAAATTTCGGAAATGTATCTGCTCATGAACATGCACGCCGGTATCGGCGAACTCATGCGCACCGCCTCTTTCAAAGACAAGGCCCGAAAAGCACTCGGCATAAGCCATGACGGCAACAATGACGAAGAGGCAGTAGAAAAAGAAATCATCGGCAACCAGAGCGGCAAGAGTGTGAATGCCGGACTGCTCACCTATCCCACCCTAATGGCCGTGGATATACTCATACACCACGCCGATTTCGTGCCCGTGGGCAAGGACCAGGAACAACATCTCGAACTCACGCGCCGTTTCGGCCGCCGCTTCAACGCGTTTTACAATACCGAATATTTCCACGATCCGGTCAATTTCAATTTCGACGGTAAACCGGTAAAGGTTCCCGGTCTTGACGGCTCCGGCAAGATGGGCAAGAGCGAGGGCAACTGCATCTACCTTGTCGATGATGAAAAAACTTTGCGAAAGAAAGTGATGAGGGCCGTGACCGACGCAGGTCCTACAGAACCAGGCTCCACACCCTCAGAACCTGTGGCAAACCTCTTTACTCTGATGGATCTGGTCAGCGAGCCAGACACGGCTGACCATTTCCGCAAAGCTTACGCCGACTGTTCGATACGATACGGCGATTTGAAAAAACAGCTGGCAGAAGATATCCTCAAAATCACCTTGCCCATACGCGAACGAGTACTCGAAATACGCAACGACGACCAATATCTGAGCCGTGTTGTGAGAGAGGGAGCCGAACGGGCACGTGACATTGCGGCCGACACATTGCGCGACGTACGCCACATAATGGGTATACGCAAAATCTAAGCCCTGCCTGTGATTCGATTCATTTTAACAGCCGTGACCGCCTTATTTTTACTGGCATGCTGCACCAGTACGCCGGACGGCAGACGGCGTCTTACAGTAAGCATTCCGGCACAAAAATGGCTGCTGGACAGCATCGTGGGAAACCGTTTCGAGGTACTGTCCATGCTATCAGACGGAGCTAATCCCGAAGTGTTCGAACCCTCCATCAGCCAGATGACCTCGATGGAACACAGCGAGGCATATTTTACGGTGGGAGGTCTGCCGTTTGAACAAGCCACCATGCACCGCATAAAGGAGAACTTTCCTTCAATGCGAATAATAGACACCGACCGGTATATAGACCATGTCACAGGAACACACCACCATCACCACGGCGACGAATGCCACGATGACGGCGCGGATCCCCATACATGGTCCTCGCTCCGCAATGCGCGCGCGATGGCGCGCGCGATGTATGAGGACGTGGTCCGTCTTGATCCTGCTGGCAAAAAGTACTATACGGCTAGATATCGCGACCTGGACCACCACCTTAAAGAGCTTGATGATTCCGTAGCCGCAGCATTACGCCCCTATCACGGCAGGGCTGTGCTAGTATGGCACCCCTCGCTGTCATATTTCGTTCGTGACTACGGTCTGAAACAAATAAGTATCGAAAACGAGGGCAAAGAAGCATCGCCTGCACAATACCGCCGCCAGATAGATCTGGCACGCAGCCAAGAGCCCCTGGTATTCTTCCTGCAACGCGAGTTTGACAGCCGCCAGGGTGCGTCCATGGCAGAAGAGCTCGGACTCCGAACTGCCGAAATAAGCGTTATGGAAGCTGACATACCCCGGCAAATCAGAAAACTGACCAATGACATCACATCCGCTTCCCATAATTGAACTGCGCGACATATCACTATGTTACGACTCTCGCGAACGCCCTGTGCTAGAAGACATCAATCTGGGCATACACAGAGGTGATTTCGTGGCCATAACAGGGCCTAACGGCGGAGGCAAGACATCTCTGCTCCGCATAATATTACGGCTTCTCAAGCCATCGTCAGGCCAGGTAATTTACCGCCGCGACAATCGTGATGTACGCTGTCTGCCAATCGGGTATCTGCCCCAGAAAAGCATGATAGACGCCCGGTTCCCTATCACGGTGCGCGAAGTTATTTTATCCGGCCTGCTCAAAAACATGTGGGGCCGTTATAATGCCGATGACATACGCCGCCTAAACTACATCATGGAGCTTACCGGCACATCTGCGGTCGCCCACCATCCCATAGGCGAACTGTCGGGCGGACAACTGCAGCGCACACTGCTAGGACGGGCCATAATATCAGACCCGGAAATACTCGTGCTGGACGAACCGCTGTCTTATGTCGACAAGGCTTTTGAACAGCAGATATACGGAATCGTGGAAGAGCTGTCACAACACACCACCATAATACTCGTGAGCCATGAAATGACAGTAATATCAAGCATGGCAAACCGCCACCTTATAGTGGACCACACACTGAAGTCATGCCCATCGGCACACCACCATATAACATCGCCATGCGATGCCACAAAACCTTGAGCTTTCTATGGTACTCAATTATATTTGGATTGCATTTCTACTGATAGCGTTTGCCGCGGCGTCATATACCACCATGGCCACAGGCGACACCACGATATGGAGCGAAATCATAAACGCATCGTTTGACCAGGCCGCTTTCGCATTCCAGATATCCATAGGCCTCACCGGGGTGCTCTCTCTCTGGCTCGGCATAATGAAAATAGGTGAACGAGCCGGCATAACAGCCTGGCTGTCACAACGTATCTCACCGTTATTCACACGTCTGTTCCCCGGCATACCTGCCGGACATCCGGCTTTCGGATCGATATTCATGAATATATCCGCCAACATGCTCGGCCTCGACAACGCAGCCACACCCATGGGCCTGAAAGCCATGAAAGAAATGCAGGAACTAAACCATAAAAAAGACACTGCCACCGATGCGCAGATAATGTTCCTCGTGCTCAACGCTTCAGGCCTGTGCATAATACCAATAAGCATTATGATGTATCGTGCCCAGGGCGGCGCGGCATCACCCACCGACGTCTTCATCCCGATACTGCTGGCCACAGCCATAGCCACCATCGCCGGCCTGGTAGCGCTATGTATCAAACAAGGCATAAAGCCCGACCGGGTCCTCATCTCATGCCTGGCCGGCGCCGTGGCGTTACTGTCCGGCATTGTATACTTTTTCGCATCACTGCCTCAGAACAAGGTGGAGCAATACTCGTCGTTCGGCGCAAACTTTCTGCTGTTCGGCGTAATCATCATATTTATAATCGCAGGCATGCGCAAAAGACTGAACATCTACGATATTTTCATAGAAGGCGCCAAAGAGGGATTCCGCACCGCCGTGCTCATCATACCGTACCTAGTAGCCATACTGGTAGCCATCGGGATGTTCAGGGCAAGCGGCGCGCTAGACATAATAGTAGGCGGCGTGGAAGATCTGGTGGCTACGGCCGGATACGACACTAAATGGGTCGGCGCACTGCCGACAATGCTTATGAAACCGCTGAGCGGCAGCGGTTCGTGCGCCATGATGCTCGACGTAATGCAGGCACACGGCGCCGATGCTTTCGTAAGCCGTCTGGCAGCATGCGTGAGGGGCAGCACCGACACCACGTTCTACATACTTGCGGTATATTTTGGCTCAGTAGGGATAAAGCACACACGTTACGCCGCGCCATACGCTCTTCTCTGCGATGTCACAGGGGCAATAGCCGCCATAGGCATAGCCTACATCTTTTTCTGACCCCACCCCATACCAGGATACACTGTGTTAATTAATCAAATTAATTGCAAAAACTCCGCAGAGGATTGGAATTTATTTAGTAACTTTGTGCCCGAATTACAAGGAGACCTGGGTCGTGACCATACCGGACATATACGGTTAAGCCGTGTTTAGCAACCTCTCCGGCCTCATAATCATAACTTAGACAACCCAGACTGTCTATTTACACGGGTGGGACGCGATGCTTTCGTCTGCCATGCAGAACCACCATTATTATTTTTACACCAGGCAACCACACTAAAAACGACTAATAGACCAGCACGTAGGTGCCTGTATTTTTTTTAATGATTAACAATTAAATTTTCTTATGTGCGGAATCGTAGGATACATAGGCAAGGGCAATGTGTATAATATATTGATAAACGGTCTCAAACGCCTTGAATACAGAGGATATGACAGTGCAGGTATGGCCCTTGTGGCTCCAGACGGACGTCTGAACGTTTATAAAGCCAAAGGCAAAGTGAGCAATCTAGAGGCATTCTGCTCAGACAAAGACCTCAACGCGTATTCGGGCATAGCCCACACACGCTGGGCCACACACGGCGAGCCATCAGACTCCAACGCCCACCCCCATTACAGTGAAGACGGACGACTGGCCCTCGTGCACAACGGCACAATAGAGAATTACGAACTCTTGCGCAACGCCCTGCAACAACACGGCTGCAAATTCCAGACAGAAACCGACACCGAAGTACTCGTACAGCTTATAGAGTATATACGCAATACCAACAATTGCACCCTGATTGACGCGGTACGCGAAGCCCTCAACCAGGTGATAGGCGCTTATGCGATAGCTATTGTCGAAAAAGACAACCCAGACACCATTATAGCCGCGCGCAAGAGCAGCCCCCTGGTAGTGGGCATCGGCGACGGCGAAATGTTCCTAGGCTCAGACGGCACGCCGTTTGTAGAATACACCGACAAAGTCGTATATGTAAACGATAACGAAATAGCCGTCATACGCCGTGACGAGCCGTTGAAAATCATAACACTTGACAACCAGGAAGCCAAGGTGGATGTGAAAAAACTCGAGCTATCCATAGCCCAGCTCGAAAAAGGCGGCTATCCACACTTCATGCTCAAAGAAATTTTCGAACAGCCTGTCACACTGACCGACTGCATACGCGGACGTGTGATGGACGGCGGACATTCCGTAAGGCTCAACGGAGTATACGACCACAAAGATAAATTCCTGAACTGCCACCGCATAATCATAGTGGCATGCGGAACCTCGTGGCACGCGTCGCTACTCGGCAAACAACTCATCCAAGACATGTGCGGAATACCTGTAGAAGTTGAATATGCCAGCGAATTCCGCTACTCACACCCCGTAATCACCCCACAGGACATAGTAATCGCGGTAAGCCAGAGCGGCGAGACTGCCGACACACTGGCCGCCATACAGATAGCCAGAAGCAAAGGCGCGTTCGTATACGGCATCAGCAACGTCGTGGGAGCATCCATACCGCGCGAGACACACTCTGGAACATACATCCACGTAGGGCCTGAAATAGGTGTGGCCTCCACAAAGGCATTCACAGGACAGGTGACCGTGTTCACCCTGCTCGCACTCAGCATAGCCCAGCTCAAAGGCACAATGAAGCCAGAAGAGATAAGCAAAGTTGCCGGCTATCTGCTGCGCATACCAGAGCTGATAAAAGACGCGCTGCGCCTTGATGATAAAATACGCCAGCTGTCACTAATATACACCTATGCGCGCAACTTCCTATACTTAGGACGCGGCTATTCCTACCCAGTGGCACTCGAAGGCGCCCTAAAACTAAAAGAAATATCCTATATCCATGCCGAAGGCTATCCGGCAGCAGAGATGAAACACGGCCCCATAGCACTTATCGACAGCGAGATGCCGACAGTGATAATCGCGCCCAAAGACCACCTGTACGAAAAAATCGTAAGCAATGTACAGCAGGTGAAAAGCCGCGGCGGATCAATCATAGCCATCGTCACTAAGGGAGACACCGTGATACGTAATCTCGCCGACCACCTGCTCGAAGTGCCCGAAGTACCCGAATGCCTCACTCCGCTCATTACGTCTATTCCTCTGCAACTGCTTAGCTATTACATAGCTATAAACAAAGGGAAAGACGTGGACATGCCTCGCAACCTCGCAAAATCCGTAACTGTAGAATAATTTTTTCAAAAATATTTTGGTAGTTCAAAATTAATACCTAACTTTGCAACCGATTTCGGGTCCGGCATACCGCCGCCCGAAATCATAAAAGCCTCTTTAGCTCAGTTGGCCAGAGCACGTGATTTGTAATCTCGGGGTCGTTGGT
>CAJTQU010000018.1 GCA_910578665.1 uncultured Muribaculaceae bacterium | reverse complement strand
TTCATTCATAATCTCAAACCCTCTGACCCGTCAATATTTTTCAGGACGCCACAATATACATCCACACCTCTTTAATTGCGAATAACGGTCCCTATTACAGGGTCCCCAGCAAATTGGCAGATATTTACAGGCCAAGCAATCAGTATTTTGCGTTTCAAATATTGATTTGTAATGTAAATCTTCAACTTCAGAGGTGTCTATCAGACCATCATCAAGCAACAAAGCATTTTTAATGCCCTCAATACCGTTTTCACATTTACCAACATGCCCCGAAGGATAGACACAATCATAATGATTTTTATCGACATAACACAGACCATAAGATTTAAGAAATGGAACCAAGCCTATATCTTTTGATAAATCCATTAATTCAATTACCTTATTAAAATCTTCATCAGACATCTTTGACTGCCATACGGGCTGAAGATTAAACATAATATTCGACCTGGCAGATTCCGGCAATCTCTGCTCGATATCAGAAATGATAGATTTAGGATTCAAGTTCTCAGGACTATAATTAAAGCGCAAAATGCATGTAGTATGCTCCGCAAGAATAGCTATATTCTGCATGGTTATATCAAACGCAGAACTATTAGCCATGTACTTAACCTTGTCATGGGTATTCTTGTCTCCGTCAATAGTGATTTGGTAGTGGGTGACACCGGCTCTTTTTAAATCCTCAATTCTCGTAGGATTCAAAAGAGTTCCGTTTGTAGTGATCCCGCATGAAAACTGCTTGCCCATGTTGCCGGCCATGGCTTGTGCATCTTGTGTGAATGCTTTCAACGGTTCATAAGCCATCAACGGTTCTCCTCCAAACCATGATAACCGAAACATGGAGATGCCAGGATTGCTGATCTTGCGTTCAATCATCTTCTTTACAGAATCCATCTGATCTTGCGACAACCAAACATTTTGGTGCTTCTGAACACAATACCAACATCGTAGATTACAAGCATATGTCGGCAAAATCATGATATGGTATTCCGACGGACTGCACAGCCGCTCATATTTTTCTATTACTCTTGCTGCCTCATCCGCATCGTCAGAAAGGACAAAACCCTGGTTAATTAATTTATTGATAAATGTTTCAAACTGCGCATAATATGAATCGGGATCCTCAATAATCGTACGATATGTATCCGCGCGTGATTCAGGCACCCAGAATGAAGATTCTGTTATGCCGTTCATAAACACCATACCTGAATTATATGGTATATAATAATTATAAAAGGACGGTTTCATCAGGTATTATTTTATGTTAGTATTTAAGATATCGTAATAATAGCCGGCATCATGCACACATAGCGCCATGCGAATCATGTCGCAAATATAATGCTTTAGTTTAATACATGCAAATATTTCTTAATAAATTTTTATCATGATATCAAAAAAAATAAACACTGGAATATCGCTATTGACTATTTAATATCAATATCCAACATTAACACACATCTGGCATAATGAAAGATTCAGAATACTGCCGATGCAGGCTATCGACTGGCTGACACAGACCGTGATTTTATCATATTTTTTTATTTTTTAGAATTATTTTTGGTGGATCGAATTTATTTTCATAATTTTGCAACTGTACGTTTCACTATCTAAGACCACACCGGCACTCAAAAGTCGTTACCTAATTTTATGAATCTTCTTACGGCATACCACAGCTGCACTTATCATATACCGGCCGCATGTAAGTGGTCGAAGCTGACCGAAGTGCCAGGTTTCACCCCCCCGAATTATAAAAATCTAGCCTACAGCTATTTACACCTAAATTCAAATAACACGGTATATAATAGAAAGTGCCTGCACGGCCTCTACGGCATGTCTTCGGACATCTTGCCGCAGGGGCCGCGGCTGTTTATGTGCGATTCTTCAATACCAAATGCCACGGACATAAACCGGCTGTTTCCGGCTCTCAGCCACTCGGGCCAGAAAGATTTTCTAAGACATGCCGTCACGGCTGCTTCTGACCAAAATCTAATCACACTTTAAACTACAAAATATTATGACTAGTTATTTCTACCTCTTTACACAGAATCCATGGTTCAATATGTATACATGCACCAACCACAACGCTTTTTCAAAAATCACTACTATACGATAAATACACTGTGCGCCGCACAAAGAATCGCAGAATCTTTTAGTCGCGAAGTGCCGGAGCACCATTGTTTAAGGTTATTCTTTAAAAATCAAATAATGTCTTTATGAAACGATTTACACAAAGTATTCTGGCATTGTTGTTTGCCGGCGCCTCCCTCCAGGCCGCACCGGTGGATGACTTGCCGCAAAAAGGCTGGAAACTGCCTAAGGCAGAATTGCCTGCGCGCAATTCCCAAAGCAGTGTGACTGATGACGCTCCGGCAATGAAAGTCCGGGAGACACGTCCAAATGTAAAAAAAATGAGTAAGGCGCCGTCATGGTTCACAGAAGAGCGTAAGATGCTCATGGGATATAACCAAGAAAGTTACTATGGTTACCCCAATGGCATGTACAAACTTGATTTTGACGGCAGGCTCGAATTCCTGTACAGCACAGAGTATACGGACAAGGACTATTTCTTCAATATGGGATGGATGCGCAATGGGAAGCTGTGCGGACTTTATGAGTATACCGTCTTCTCCGTACTTGATTACGTATATGTAGAGACAGACATGTATACTGGCGAAATATCACTGTCTAAAACCATCTCCCTGGTAGATCCGGAGACCGAATTTGACAATTATCTTCCGCTTTACATATCGTGCGCATACGATCCCACAGACGATACCCTGTGGGGATACACAATCAGCAAAAACGGATCAGGATACGCCTTCTTCACCGCTCCGGCAGACGATGTGCAGAATACCACTGCCGTTATCGAATCGGAAGAATGGGGCAGGGTCTGCGCGTCTATGTGCTGGAACGATAAGGAAAAAGCCATGTACGGCGTAAACCGAAATAATAACTTTGTCCGTATAGAGCGCGACGGCAGCCAGACTATTGTTATGCCCACCGGCGTAAAAACTAAATATACCAGAGGTGATTTGATGTATGATCCCGAAGAGGATTATTATATCTGGAACGCCCAGCTGAACGACGGCACTTCCGGCATATGGTGTATTGACCCGAACCATGGTTCAATCTCCACTTTTGTCGATTATGAAGGCCGTGTGTCATTTCCCTTGTTGTGCATGGGAGAAACCCAGCATGACCCGCTGGCAATATCCATGCCCATAATAGACAAAGCCGATTTCGGAAAAGGCCTTAATTCCGGTTCGGTGTCAGTATTTATGCCGTCCACACTTTTCTCGGGCGCTTCCCTATCAGGAAACATGACATGGACCGCATATGTCGATGGCGAAAAATACAGCGAGGGTACTGCGGAAGCCGGCAGCCGCGTGGTAGTCGATTTCAAAGACTTGACTGACGGCGCACACAAATTTACGTTTGACGTGGTCCAGGGAGATAAAAAAAGTACGACAGCGACCACCAGTCTGTTTATCGGCTATGACAACCCCACAAAACCTGAAAATGTATCCCTTACAGAAGAACAGGTCACATGGGATCCGGTCATCAGAGGAGAGCACGGCGGATACATGGACATGGATAAACTCATATACCATGTCTTCATCAATGGCAACGAGATAGGCACCACGCAAGAGACCTATTTCACGCACAACCTGAATAAAGATGTTCCCTATTCCGGATTTGTGGCCACGGTAGTCGCAGAAAACAGCGGCCGAATGTCTGAAGAGTCTGAGCAATCTGCAATTACTAATGTTGGTGCTCCATGGAAAATGGATGTACACATTACCCCGACCAGGGAACAAGGATGGACTTTCTCCTCATTTGACGCCAACCAAGACAAATCAAACTGGAGCTGGGCCAATCTGAATAAAGAAATTCCCTGCATGCGCGAGCCTGTCAGCGGCTCTGCCGGAAATGATGACTGGCTGTTCACACCGCCGCTGGATTTTGACGACATGTCTACATTCTACGAAATAGCTCTCGATGTGGCCAATAGAAACGAATGGGATCGTGATTTGTCTTTGCAGGTATATCTTTGCAGCGATCTTAATCCGAACAGCATCGTGACCCAGTTGTTTGACTATAAGCCAGCTGGAACCAACACCGACTTCAACAGAATATCACAAATATTCAATGTACCCTCGACAGGCACTTACTATATAGCCTTCCATGTGAAACACCCACCGTATAAAGACGGTATATACATCAAAGAAATAGACATAACCAAGACCGGAACGTCTTCGCCAGTGCCTTCGGCAGTGAGCGGGCTCAAAGGCAACGGCGCAGAACTGGGCGCACTGACAGCCAATCTGGAGTTCGTAATGCCCACCACTTATATCACCGGCGAGGAAATATCCTCTTCAGAAACAATTGAGGTAGAGATCGCCGCCACTGAAACAGTAATTGTGTCAGGAAAACCAGGAGCTACCGTGACCGCATCAGTGCCGACCAGCCAGGGAGACAACGAAATAAAGGTGACTCCTATAATCAACGGCACCAGAGGCCAGTTTAAAGGGATCAACGTATACTGCGGTGTGGACATCCCCGGACCAGTGAGCAGCCTCACAGGTTATGTGTCTGAAGACAACTTGTCATTGCATTTATTCTGGACGGCGCCTGGAAATGTGGGCGAAAACGGCTATTACGTGGACCCCTCTACCGTCGAATACGTAGTTATGCGCAGCACCACCGAAGAAGGCTGGGTAACGATAGACACACTCCCCAACGATGTGAATGAATACACATTCACTGTAGCCGCTGACAATGGCTTAAAATCAGAATGGATAGCTATCCTACCCCAAAATGTAGCCGGTATCACCAACTCGTTCGGATGGCTAAGCGATATGATGGGCACACCCTACACACTGCCCGTATATGAAGATTTTGCCAAAGGACGTCCGACCCATAATCCCCTCCGCCGAATGGCTGTAACTGACCAAGAGGGCGTAACCGAGTGGTCTGTTTCCGACCCGAGCGCCATACACAGTTCGTTTGCAAGTCCTTCGGGCGTGGCTCTGACAGGCAATACCAACGCGGCACCGGCAATCGGACGTCTGATGTTGCCGAAATTCTGTACAAAAGGTGTCAAGGATGCCGGCATAATCCTAGAAGCCTGGACAGGCAGCAATATGGCAGACATCCGCATTCTGGGCGAAGTGTCGGGGCGCGAAGAGCTCATCGACCTGGGCACACTCCCCCGTGGCAACGGATGGACTACCTATGAGATTCCGTTCCCGGCAGAAATGCAGGACCAGCAATGGATTTCTCTGTTCATACAGGGCGAGTACCCCTCTACAAGCCACTTCGTGTTCGTTACGAACTATTCTGTCCAGGGCGGTGTATCCGGTCTGAACAAGATTGTCAATGATGCTTCGGCAAACGGCGTATACTCGTTGCCGAAACAGATTGTCATCGAAGGACATGAAGGCGAAAATGTCTGCATCTACGGTGTTGACGGCAAGATTATCAAGCGTGTTTCGAGTGCCCCCGCATACATGGCTGAAGACATTGCTCCCGGCATCTATATGGTTGTAGCCGGTTCGGTGTCGGCCAAAGTAGTTGTCCGGTAAGCGGCCTGGAATTTGATTAACAATACATTTTAACCGGTATGTCCGGCACTGTCCGGACATACCATGCAAATCAACTAAGATGAAAACCTTTTACAATTGCATGGCTGTGCTCGCGGCCACTTTTGCTCCCATATACGCAAATGCGGACGTAACAGCGCCCACACCCTCTTTTTATACAGATTTCAGCAAAATGGGAGAGCACGCAGACGCACTGCCTGCGGAATGGACCACATATGGTAACGGGGAAATCCCTCTGCAACAGTGGCAGGACGTGTTCGGAAACGATGGCAACGGGCCCTATTACCGACTTATGAACATCAATGGAACCTGGGGCGCGTTCAGCAACTCATCGTTCCGGGAAGACATAGCGGCTGACGAATGGCTCATAAGCCCTGCGATACATGTAGAGAACGATAACGAAGTATTATTGATGACCATAGGAGGCTACGGCAAAGTCGCCCTGAACGACTATCTGGTGTTCATTTCCGAATCAGGGAACAAGAAAGAAGACTTCACCAGTGCTCCCGTGGCTGCGTCGACAATATACGGATACACATCTTCTCTTAACAAAAAGCAAGTGTCTATCAGGCTGTCTGGGTATAAAGATAAGGATATACATGTCGCTTTTGTGAACAGAAGCAAAGACTGTGCCCTGTTAGGCGTGACCGAGATTCTTGTGGCTCCATACCACATATCAGTCACTGACAACACTCCCCAGGTGCTGCCCGAAGGCGAGACATTCAATGTCTCTATGGCCGCAGATGTGAAACTGCCATATAAGGCAAAGGGACTTACAGCCAGTCTGACCACTTCGACCGGAGTCAACGCGACGTTGGAGATAGACCAGACTATCTTGCCGTCAGGCTCACGCCTTAATGTGACATTCCCCGAGACGATAACCATACCGGCCGAAGGTGTGGATTATACGGTGACACTTATGCCTAACATTGAAGGGGTGCAGCCTACTGTCGTAACCGGAAGAAGCAGCGTGCCTTCAACAACCTATACTCCCGTGGTAGTGGTTGAAGAGTTAACAGGCACATGGTGCGGCTACTGTCCGCGCGGTGCGGCATTCCTGAATTATTACCATGATAAATATAACAACGATGAAGGCAAGGTGATAGGAATAGCCGTCCATTCCGGCGACCCCATGGAAATTGACGGACAGCACTATATCTCTACAGTTCAGAACGAGTCAGGATCAACAGGATTCCCGTCGGCATATTTCCAGCGTACAGCCAAAGGCGACCCCTCTGCAGAAAATGTGGTAAAAGCCTTATTGGCCCGGCCGTGCTATTCTTCTGTAAGATTTGACAAGGTGGCTTTCAAACCAGGTATAGATGACAATATATCTGTAGATTTCACTGTGGAAAATGCTTATGACAGTCCGGCTCTGAACCAGCGTATCGCGTTTGTGGTGATCGAGAACAAGCTCAAGGGTGCCGACAGCAATTGGAATCAGACCAATTATCTGGGTGGCGCTTCCCAGGCTGCCGTCGAAGCCACATATGGCGCCGAACTGTGGCCGTATTTCGAATTTTATGCCCAGAGGCCCAATATGGTAGTGTATGCCGATATGGTGTACGAGCATGTGGCAAGAGACATCTATCCCGATTATTACGGAGCTTTGCTTGAAGGATCATGCGAAGCCATGAAAGGCACACCTTTCACAATGTCGTTCAAGCGTCCGTACAATGTGTCTGACTGGAACAATGCGGCTTTGGTAGCTTTGCTGATAGACGATGTCACAGGACATATACTGACTGCCGACATTATCGATGCCAAAGACTTTAACAAGGAAGTGTCGTCAGACATGATAGAAGACGATACTGTGACCATCGGTGTTTCCCATGGTGTTTTGTCTATTAGTTCGCCCGAACCGATGGTTGCCGAAGTATACGGTATTGACGGAAGCCTCAAGCATCGTTGCTCTTATGATGCAGGAAACTCGACGATGTCTGTAGACTCATTTGACGGAATACTCATTGTAAAGGTAACCACTCCTCGCGGAACTACAGTCAAGAAAATTGTAATGTAACGCACCTAGTCTTTCCGGCCTGTAATAAGAACGGCCGGAAAGACTGATATTTCTAAATAATATTAATTTAACCAAGGCAATTATGAACAAAAAATCAACCTTTTTATCTCTTATGATATTGGTTGCGGCATTCATGACGGCATCTGTACATTCAAAGATTGCCGAAATGACAACACCGGCCCGGGAATCCGGCAACGCATCCAGATATCATCTCACGGAAGCAACGCCCGAAGACGGATCGACCGTGGAGGAGCTGTCTGTCATAACAACACAGTGGGAAGGACCCGAGACTGCTTGGGACATGGACGTAAGCAGCAGCAAGGAAGCTGTTATCGCACGTGATGTCGACGGAAACCAGGTGGCCACCGGAACACTGAGAAATGTTCCTTCAGGTATACAGATACGCCTCTCGGAGACAATCACAACCCCGGGCGAATACACTGTGACAATAATGCCCGAGATGGTGTTCGGAGCGGAAGACTTTGACGAGGATACTATGCAGACCATACCGGCGCCCGGAACAGGAAATGAGGAGACAACACTGCGGTACACGGTACAACCGGCTGTTGAGCCATACCACCTCACGGAAGCAACGCCCGAAGACGGATCGACCGTGGAAGAGCTGTCCGTCATACAAACCCAGTGGGAAGGTCCCGAGGCTGAGTGGGGCATCGGTGTGAGCAACAGCAAGGAAGCGGTCATCGCTCGTGATGCCGATGGAAACCAAGTGGCCACCGGAACAATTAGAAACGTTTTCACCGGTATCCAGATACGCCTTTCGGAGAAAATCACGACACCGGGCGAATACACTGTGACAATAATGCCCGAGATGGTGTTCGGAGCGGAAGATATCGACGAGGATACCGGGCTACCTATACCGGCACCCGGAACAGGAAACGAGGAGACTACCCTCAGATACACGGTCCAGCCGGCTATTGAAAAATACCACCTCACGGAAGCAAAGCCCGAAGACGGATCAACAGTAGAGAACCTATCTGTCATAGAAACACAATGGGAGGGTCCCGAGACAGAATGCGGCATAGACGTGAGCAGCAGCATGGAAGCAGTCATAGTACGCGATGCCGACGGGAACCAGGTGGCTACCGGAAGACTGAAAAATGTTCCCACAGGCGTACAGATCAATCTTTCACAAACCATCGATACTGATGGTGACTATACGGTAACCATTCTGGCCGGAATGGTATTCGGCGCAGACGAATTCGACGAGGAAACTATGCAGACAATACCGGCTCCCGGAACAGAAAACGAGGAAACAACTCTCCATTACACCGTCCAGAAAGCTGTTGAGCCATACCATCTCACTGAAGCAACTCCCGAGGACGGATCGACAGTAGAGAAACTGTCTGTAATAGAAACACAGTGGGAGGGTACCGAGACTGCCTATGGTGTAGACGTGAGCAGCAGCAAAGAGGCTGTTATCGTACGTGACTCAGAAGGCAACCAGGTAGCTACAGGAACCCTGAAAAAAGTTGCTTCAGGCATACAGATCACTCTTTCACAAACCATCGAGACAGACGGTGGCTATACAGTCACTATTCTGGCTGGTATGGTGTTCGGCTCAGAGGGATTCGATGCAGAGACGCTGCAGTCAATCATCGTGCCCGGAACAGAAAACGAAGAGACCGTGCTACACTATACCGTAGTATCACAAGGTAGTGCTGACTTGCTTATAAATGACAATGAAGAAAGCATTTATTATGACCTCGGCGGCAAGCGTGTATTGAAACCGGAACAAGGTATATTCATCCGTGTAACCGGCGAGAAGCGCGAGAAGATAACGATGTAAACCAATCTTCGCTTTACATTACATCGGGATGCCCAGAATATGTCTGAGCATCCCGATGACTGTTTCTATCCCAAACAAGATGAATAAGCCGGCACGTCTCGTCCGACATAGCGCGCACAACGACCCGATATAAACTTTCCACATGCATTCAGAGTTGCGAATTTCTTAAAAACAGATATTGCCGGTTCCTTTTTTTTTTGTATCTTCGCGTCTTGAAACAACTATTATCCAGATGATAGAGAAGATAGAAAATCTGAAATCAGAACTGCAGTCGCTCACAGCCTCCAACACCGGGGAAGTGGAGCAGCTGCGTATAAAATATCTGAGCAAGAAAGGTCTCGTGACCTCTCTTTTCTCCGAATTCCGCAATGTGCCGGCAGAGCAAAAGAAAGAACTGGGGCAACGCCTTAACGAACTCAAGACCCTGGCCGCAGACCGCATAAACGAGCTGCGCGAGTCGCTGTCAGGCGGCACGGACGACGACCAGTGTGACATAGACCTGACACGCACCGCGACACCGCTGCCCCTGGGTACGCGCCACCCTCTCAGCCTTGTGCGTAACGAAATGATAGACATTTTCGCACGCATGGGTTTCACCGTGGCCGAAGGTCCGGAAATAGAGGATGACTGGCACGTATTCTCGGCTCTGAATTTCGCCGCGGACCATCCGGCACGCGACATGCAGGACACGTTTTTCATAATGCGCGAGCCAGACGTGCTTCTGCGTACCCACACAAGTTCCGTACAGACACGTGTGATGGAGAAGAACCAGCCCCCTATCCGTATCGTATGCCCCGGCCGCGTGTACCGCAACGAGGCTATATCGGCACGTGCCCATTGCTTCTTCCACCAGATCGAGGGACTGTACATAGACCGTGATGTGTCGTTTGCCGACCTGAAGCAGGCGCTGCTCTATTTCGCGCAGCAGATGTTCGGAGCGGAAACCAAGGTGCGCCTCAGACCGTCATATTTCCCCTTTACCGAGCCAAGCGCCGAGATGGACATATCGTGCAATCTGTGCGGCGGCAAGGGATGCGGCTTTTGCAAACATACCGGCTGGGTCGAGATCCTCGGCTGCGGAATGGTCGATCCAAATGTGCTGGAGGCGTGTGGAATAGACTCCAAAGTATACACCGGTTACGCGTTCGGCATGGGCATAGAGCGTATAACCAACCTCAAGTACCGCGTCAAAGACCTGCGTATGTTCTCTGAGAACGATGTGCGCTTCCTTGATGAGTTCATAGCAGCCAGATAATGACTCTCAAAGAAAGATACGAGGGCATAATCTCTACATTCAGCGAGACTATGCCCTCGCCTGAAACAGAGTTGCAGTACGACACTCCGTTCCATCTGTTGCTGGCCGTGATCCTGTCGGCACAATGCACTGACAAACGGGTGAATATTGTCACGCCGCCGCTTTTCGAGGCTTTCCCTACCCCCGAAAGCCTTGCCGTGGCAGAGCCGGAAGATGTGTTTCCATACATCAAAAGTGTGACTTTCCCAAATAACAAGAGCAGGCATCTGGTCAATGCGGCACGTAAAATCGTGACTGATTTCGGAGGAGAGCTGCCAGCAGATATAGATAAGCTGACAACAATACCTGGAGTAGGCCGCAAGACGGCAAATGTAATGCTGGCTGTGGTGTGGGGGAAAGCCGCCATGGCGGTAGACACCCATGTGTTCCGGGTGAGCAACCGCATCGGGCTGACCAATAATTCCAGGACACCGCTGGAAACAGAACGCACGCTGGTGAAACACATCCCGGCCGGTGTACTGCCCGACGCCCACCACTGGCTGATACTCCACGGACGGTATGTATGCAAGGCCCGAAAGCCTTTGTGCCTAGAATGCCCGGTCAGACCTTACTGCAAGACATGGAAAGGGACCAATAAGACCCTTTAGATTACGTTGCTTACAACAGGTGACTACGGAAGCATCACGGTCTTTCGGCATGCCTGCCGGATTCTGCCAATACGGCCTGGTAATTTTCTATTAATTGTTTTTCAAGAAATAACATCTAAAAATGAAACGGCTCGCAGTCATAGGAATACGAGGGTTTCCTGGTGTGCAGGGCGGTGTGGAAAGCCACTGCCTCAACATAGTGCCATATCTGGCCCGGCATTACCGGTGCCGGGTATACAGGCGCCGTCCGTACCTAACTGCACAGTCCGGCACTAAACAGTTTCCCGGCATCGAATTCAAAGACTTGCCATCGACCCAGATAAAAGGATTTGAAGCATTGTGGCATACCCTGCTGTGCTCGCTACACCTGCTGTTACACCGGGCAGACATAGTCAACATACATAATATCGGTCCCGGATTATTCACACCGCTGCTGAGACTGTTCGGCATGAAAGTGGTACTGACATACCATAGTGCCAACTACGAGCACAAGAAATGGGGCATGGTGGCAAAGACAATTTTGCGTATAGGGGAATTCCTGTCGCTCAGGTTTGCATCCAAGGTGATTTTTGTCAATAAATTCCAAATGGAGAAGTTTTCTGAAAGAATACGGCGCAAATCTGTATATATACCCAACGGCATATCTGACGTAACACCGCTGACAAGCGCCACGTTCCTCAAAAAGAACAATCTTGAACCGGGAAAATATATATTGGCTGTGGGACGCATCACTCCTGAAAAAGGATTTGACACGCTGATACGCGCTGTAAATATGCTGCCGCACGACTGCCGGCTGGCCATCGCAGGAAGCGCCGACCACGATTCGTCATATCTGGATTACCTAAAAAGTCTTGATACTCACAAACGTGTCACTTTCACAGGATACACAACAGGACAAGACCTGGCCGAATTATACTCCCATGCACGGCTGTATGTGCTGTCTTCCACAAACGAGGGGTTTCCTATCGTAATGCTCGAAGCCATGTCATACTCTCTTCCTCTAGTAGTGACTGACATACCTGCCACGAGGCTGGTAAATCTCAAACAAGAATGCTATGTGCCGGTATCATCGCCGGACGCCATGGCAAAAGCCATAGAACGCGAATTATCATCAGCTCCGTGCCGTATAGAATACAAAATGGATGAATACCGTTGGACACATGTGGCACAGGCCACTGTCGATCTGTATAAATCGTTGGATTAACCTTTATATATATCCATCAGGACTGAATAATGGGCGTCCGTGCTGAACCGTTCGTCAGCACGCCTGACTATCTCCGCCCGGTCGAAACACTTGCTGTCAAAATCACGCAACAGCCCCGTAAGGGCGTCAACATCGCCTGCCGGATATGTAAATCCGTCCTTTCCAGGAATTATCAACTCCGGTATACCGCCCATTTCGGCACCTATCACAGGCGTGCCGGTACTGAGACTCTCTATCACCCCCAACGGATTATTCTCATACCATTCAGAAGGAAGCACAGACGCGACTGCCCCCCTCAGGAGGGCGGCTACACCCACGGCATCCAGATGCCCGAGGAATTCTACGCCGGCGCGTGTACCATATACCGACTTATATTCGTCAAGCAGAGGTCCCTTACCGGCAACCCTGACATTGACACCGGCTCGAGCCGCCGCTTCCAGAAAAGTGCCGACACCTTTTTCGGCCGACACACGTCCCACGTAACAGAAATACGGACTGTCGGAAGAGGCCGTGGCCGCCATATCGCAAGAGGTAAGCACGGCTAGTTTGTCCGGATCTACAAAATTGCAAAGTACTTTAACCTTTGATGCATCGAAACCTGCACGCACCATCTTTTCTCCCATGAATCCGGAGGGTGCTATAAAAGCATCGGTTATGGCGGACAGCTTCTGCCGGTTCCAGCGCAGTGCCTCGCAATAGGCCATAAGGCTGGCAGCTAGCGATCCTTTCATACACCTGTGGGAGAGCACGCCTCCGGGCCCGGAGGCAAAACAGTCTTCACATATCGAGCCGTCAGGACGGCGGCAGCTGTAGGCAGGGCATATGAGTTTGTAATCATGAAGTGTCCATACCACGCGTATTCCCATGGATTTGGCAATCTCTGCCACCACGGGCGAAAGATATGAATGCACGTTGTGCATATGCACAACGTCTGGTCTGAATTCTTCCAGCACACGCCTGGCAGCACGCGACACAGAACCCTTGCCGAGCATGCGCGAAGCTCCCCGGAGCTTACCGGCAATTCCGCCGAAAAAATCCACCGGGGGAGCATATCCATTGTCATCCGGCAGTGGGATGTTCTCGGCATGGCGCATAGCAAAGACGCGCACATCATGGCCGTGCTCCATCAGCAGCCTCCGTGTATTTATAGCTACCAATTCAGCGCCGCCGCGAGGATAGAAAAACTTGCTTGCAATGAGTATTTTCATGCCGTATCAGACCAGTCAGTGTTTTTTATACTTTTTTAACGTGCGAACACCCCAAT
The DNA here is from genome assembly GCA_910578665.1 of uncultured Muribaculaceae bacterium. Taxonomy (GTDB): domain Bacteria; phylum Bacteroidota; class Bacteroidia; order Bacteroidales; family Muribaculaceae; genus Lepagella. The sequence goes on along the minus strand of CAJTQU010000018.1, from coordinate 32,257 downwards.
TTATTGCCCCGGAAACTAACCGATATAGCCCGTAAGACGGCGTATACGTTGCTGGAGAAGTATCAGCATGTAGAGTATCAGCATTCTACGACGCATGAACAATCGATAATTAATTTTATGCAACCGCGGCATTTTCCCAGACGGATAATTTCTGAGTATCCGGTCAAAATAAGAGTCATTCCTGACACTGCGCGCCCATTCCATTTTTCCGGCAAACGAGGTGTCACTCGTGAACATATATTTATACTGCGCCCTGACACGCGACATGGCATAACCCATGGCATAGTATGCGGCACCGGGTGGAAATCCGTCACGCGCGAACATATCCTCGACAGCCTTGCAATAGCTTATCACACGCCGCATTACATCGCTCTTGGGCGCCCTGGTCAGAGACTGTGGATTGACACGGTAATGGTATACAGTATCTTCACTCTGGCATATACACGCAGCCTTTAGCGAGCATTCGTAATTGAATATGTAATCTTCGCTGATATAATCCCTCTCACTCAGAAAACGCAGTCTGTTTCGCTTCAGAAAGGCTCTGTCGTACAAAGCGGCGCACGCCGACCCCTCGACAGCATACGGAATGTCTCGAGATTCGTCTACCATAGAAAAATAGCATAAGGCAGAATGCCTCAAGGCATCTCTGCCCCTGATAACTTTTACATCCCCACCCCTGACAGTGGCGGAAAATCTGCCTGGTTGCACAAAGCGGTTCAGACGTCCGTGCACGACATCGGCTCCGTGGGCAACGGCCAGGGCATACAACCTCTCCAAGGCATCGGCAGGCAGATAGTCATCCGAGTCCAAAAAAAAGACATAGCGCCCCACGGCCTTTTCCAAGCCAGTGTTACGCGCATACCCCAATCCTCCGTTTTTCTTGTGTACCACCGATACACGGGTGTCAGAGGCCGCATAGCGTTCGCATATCTCGCCCGAGCCGTCAGGGCTCTCGTCATCCACCAGGATTATTTCAAAATCATCGAAAGACTGCGAGAGAACCGAGTCTACGCACTGCTCCAGATAAGCCTCCACGTTATAGACGGGAATAATCACACTTACCGCCGGTATGTTCCTATTTACCTGCACTTCCTGTTGTTCAGTTAGACTTGATACATACGCGTCACACCGGCGCAAGGCCATATGAGCACGCCGCCTATTTTGTCCGCTTTTTTCGTAATGCAAAATTACGGAGTTTCAATGACACGGGAGAATCCACGCTGTTAATGATTGTTAACTATATTAAAAAGTGTTACGCGCAGAATTATTGGAAGCTTTTGTATTAATTTTGCAGACACTAAAAAAAGACCACTGATGCGAATAGACATACTCACCGTAATCCCCGAAATGCTGCAGGGGCCTCTCACCTGTTCCATACTGCAACGCGCCCAGGACAAGGGTCTGGCCCAGATCGTAGTGCACAATCTGCGCGACTACAGCACGAACAAACACCGTAAAGTGGATGACTATCCTTTCGGCGGCGAGGCGGGCATGGTCATGCAGATAGAGCCTGTGGACAGATGTATATCCGCACTTAAGGCACAGCGCGATTACGATGACATAATCTTCACATCGCCCGACGGAGAGATACTCACACAACCCATGGCCAATGCCATGTCTATGGCAGAGAATCTGATGATACTATGCGGCCATTATAAAGGGGTTGACTACCGTATACGCGAGCATCTGGTAACACGCGAAATTTCCATAGGAGACTATGTCCTGACAGGGGGAGAGTTGCCGGCGGCCATAATTGCCGATGCCATAGTCAGGCTCATACCCGGAGTAATCGGCGATGAACAGAGCGCCCTGTCCGATTCGTTCCAGGACAATCTGCTGGCTCCGCCCGTATACACGCGTCCTGCCGAATACAAAGGCTGGCAGGTGCCACCCATACTGCTAAGCGGCCACCAGGCACGCATCGATGACTGGCGACATGAACAGGCTGTGGAGCGCACAAAACGCCTGCGCCCCGACCTTCTCAAATAAGCGAATATATTTGCGAGAGCACTGCCTCGGGATCAAACTCCGAGGCACGATGCAGCGCGTTATCACGCATTCTTGCCAACGCTGCATAATCGCCCAAAAGAGGCTCTACGGCAGCGGCTATCTCTTCCGGCTCCAGTCCCGTGAGCACACCTATGCCGCCTCCCAGCAATTCTTCGGCCCCTGTAACACGTGTGGAAACAACAGGAAGCCCCACACTGAGCGCCTCGCACACCACGGTAGGCCATCCCTCTGTATCAGAGGTTAACAAAAAGAGCGTTGCCGCACGCATGAATTTATACGGATTAGACTGGAAACCGAGAAAACGCACCCTGTCAGACACCCCCAGACGTAATGCCAGTGACTTCAGATCCTTTTCCAGCCGGCCAGTACCAAGAAGCCATACCTCGAAATCCAGTCCGCGCTGTTTCAGTATACTCACAACATGCAAAAGCCGGTCCTGCCGTTTTTGTACCTCAAGACGCCCGACATTAATTATTACAGGCCGTTTGCCCGACACCTCGTCCAGAGGTTCAGCTGCTTTCTGCCTTATGACCGGCGTATCAATAATATTATGCACTATATGCAGTCTTTCTGAAATACCGAACTGCCGTTTAAAAGCATCTCGTGCTCCTTCTGACACAAAAGCTATGGCATCCATCTTGATATACACGGCCGCCTCGCTGTCCGTGTCTGCAAACATATAGGAACTCCAGTGGTTAGTTTCGAGATTGGCATGTACCCAGGTCGCATTACGCTTCGCACAGTCCAGAACGAAGCTGTGCGCTTTCAATGCCGGACCTTCCAGAAATGAGACAATAGTGTCAAAATATTTACCCTCCAACGCACGACAAACGGCCTGACGAAGCATAACATCACGCGTAGCGAGGAAATGCCAGCGCAGCCAGCGCAACCCACGATGCTTGCCGGTCCACAGTGTGATCACGCGTATGTCTTCGGGCAGCGACTGTGTATGCGTGCCACCTCCGAACAGCAGCAATAGCGTTATATCGTAACTCCGGCGGTCGAAACGCGCCAACATGTCCACAAAAACCTTTTCAGCGCCTCCTCCGTCCAGAGACTCGTGTATAAACAGTATTTTCTTACGTTGTATCATAGCTGGTTGTCAAACCATTCATGTTCCGATATCTCACCAACCACGGGAAACTCACCATCCGGATTGGCTTTATAATAAGCATCTATCTCACGCTCCTTGGCATAGTTATTCACCAGACGAAAATCAGACGAAAGCACCCGGAGAGGCGTGCCTCCTATGATATTGCCGTTGCCCAGCGCCGTGACATCCTTGTTCAGCACCGTTCCCGAGGCCACGACAGAGCGCGAAGGCAGCACAGTACCTCCGTAGACGGTTACAGTATTGGTAAGCCAACTGTGGCCTCCTATCACTATACGCTTGCGCAAGGGCGCCACGCGGCGGCGGCGCACATCAAGCATAAAATGCATATTCGAATCAAGCAGCTGCGAACGGTGGCCTATGCGCACACCTTCGCCTATAACTATATTGTTAAGACAGTTGATAATCACTCCTGCCCCCATACGCAGGTTATGGCCTATAGACAGAACTGCTCCTCTATCAACATAAATTTTTGTATTCGAGCGCACCAGCGCGTGTCCGCCCAGACATACAGTGCCGCGTATGGCTATTTCTGCAGATGACCCACGCTGGGCCGGGGTAAAATCAATAACATTAATACGCATCAGACCGCTGCGAACCGGACATTCCAGGCATATCCGGCCTGACAAATCCATCAACCGGGGGAAACCGTAAATATATACCGGCAAACGCAACGCCTGGCGAAACGGGAGCAGACGAAGATTGGCATACAGTGTCAGAAACGGGTTTATATGGTTGCATCCAAGCCAGTTTTCCAGCTTTGTAAAGACCTTATCCACTATTTGCGCTATCTTGCTCATCGTCTGAATTTATCTATCAACTGGTTAATTTTTGATCTGGCAAAACTTTTCTCCGCCGCCGACAGGCCAAGAACATAGGCACATGCGGCACTTACCGGCAGAGAGCAGAGGACAACCCCGGCAAGACCGGCAAGATTCTGCGGCACAATGCTATTCAACAAATACATGGTCACACCAGACACAGCCAGGACCCTGAATACCGGCCAGCCTATTTTTAACAGATAGTCACGGTATGTCACAGAACTATAACGACGCAAACGGCTGATGGTCACAATAAAGAAAGCAAAACGACCGGCTATCAGCATGGGATACACAGCCATAGGGGGCGCCCCGAGTTTCAATGCCGCATAGCTCAATGGGAAAGCAAGCAGAAACAGGTTGCTGCCTACAAGTACGGAATAACGCAGATGGCCTGTGGCCGACACCGCCGTATATGTGGGATTATTCAACGAATTCACCATTGTATATACCAATGTCCAAATTACAAAAGGGACCGTCCATTCCGGCACAGATTTCAGCCATAGGTGCATTATGTAGTCTGTGCGCAGCATTATGGGCAGACATAACAACCATAACAGGAATATCGTAAATTTTGTAGACGAATACACTAGAGATTTAAGACTGTCATCCTCACCGGCTGCATAACGCTTTACAATCTGGGGACGGACGGCTGTGAAAAACTGTGTGCTGAAGTTATTGACAGCGTTGTTGACCGAAGTGGCCACACCCCTTGCCGCATTGACGACAGGGCCGAAAAACAGATTGAGCAGAATGGATATACCTTGTTCGTTAACCATCCATATGACAGAACCATACACGTTCCAGCCAGTAAAGCCGAACATCTCTTTAAACAGTCCTTTTTCCCAGAACCATTGCAGGCGTGTCTCCGGATAATGGCGACGGCAATAAAGCACCATTATTACATACGGCAGCAACTGGACCACGACCATGAGTATGGCATATGTAACCAGCTTGTGCGGCATGTATATGACAGCTATGGCTATGGCAAGCTTTCCGAAAGCATCGGCTATGCCGAGATATGCATAAAGCTTCATGTTCTCCCTGGCCACAAGTACTGATTCATACACAGAGGCCACCAGCATAAACGAAAGCGACAGCAGCATGGCTATAAGCACTATATATGCATCGGAACGCCTGTCGGGGGGCATCACGAGTTTATCACTCACAAGCCATTCGCCCAAAGAAAGCCCCGCGGCAAGCACCAACAATGCCAGTGTGCCGTATATAACCAGGCTCATGGAGAAAATGCCACGCACTCTCTGAGGTGTGCCGCGCTCCATTTCAAAGTTAAAGAAGCGCTGGGTAGAGGTTGACAGCGCGCTAGAGAAAAATACGAACGACGTTGAGACCCCGGCCACTACATTATATATACCGTAGTCCGTCTCTCCAAGGGCGCCTATCACAATGCGCGAAGTGAACAAAGTGACACACAGGGTGATAAACATCCTGATATATAGAAACAGAGTGTTACGAGCTATGTTGCCTGGCCGTGTCATCTGTCGGTTGCAGCCTCCGGAGCACGAGATTCTTCGTCATCACTCATGCTGAAGCGTATAGGACGGGAACCTAAAAGTTTTATATATCGGTATGGTGGCATTTCACCCCAACGGGACGAAATGTAAACAAGAAACAAAAATATGATTATAAACGGTATGACGAAAAACGGCGCGTTATACACACTGAATATCAACACCATAAACCCCAGCATCCACTGCAACTGAAGATTGCGCGACAATCTCCTGCGAAACACTCTGAACACGGACAACCAATACAGCACATACATGCCCAGCCCTATAAGTCCTGCCTCAAGCCATGTGACATGGGCCTGTATGATTGTACCCTGCAACAACCAGAAATAACGCTGGGCAAACTTGCTTTTCTTAGCACCGTCACCCACTTTGTATTGTCCCAGACCGTATCCCCACGGCCATGCCGAAGGCTGACGGTCCATTATAGCCGGTGTGATAAAGAATTTCAAACCTCGCGCAAAGTCTTTCTGCATCACCTCTTCAGAATCATTCTCCAGAATATGCTCCATCAGATACAGAGTGCTGTCATCACCCATAACATACACTTCTACGGCGGCCTGGGAGTCCACACCCGAATTATCACCCACCACTTTGGTATACAGGAAACCGGCGCCCAGAAGCATAACCAGCGCCAACGGTGCCGTCCATATAAGCCGCTTTATGTATTTTGCGTCTATCGGTATGAGCAGCACGAAATACAACAACATGTAGACAAACGAAATCTTTGTCTCGTTAAGGAATGTCGGGAAAAGCAGGAAAACCAATATCCAGTTGGCCATCAGATTAGCAAAATAACTTTTGCCATAATCCCATCGCCTCAGCATCAGATAAAACGATATGAGGTATATAAGGTTAGAGATCACGCCCGACATCATCCAGCCGAGCGAACCTCCCACATAGTCAAGGTTTACGTGGCGCGCATATTGGAAGACAATACACGGCACCTGCAGCCATAGAAACAGAAACAACGCTCTTTCCATGCTGTGGATAAATCTGGGACGCATCACCGGATCATTGTACAGATAACGGAATATCGGTATTACAAACAGGAAACCGAAATAGGTGCGTACACCGTCTACCCATGTCAGGACAGAGTGTTCATTTACTACACAGGTTCCATAAAGCGTAAATACCGTAAACACCGACAAGATAATTATATCCGTCCGACTACGCAGCAGACACAATCCCGTCACAGCCAGGACAAACTGGCTCAGAAGCCTCACACCCAGCTCAATAGAGGCCATCTGGTCTCCAGTCACCTCCTGCAATACGAAGTTATAGACGGCGTTTATCCAAAACACCGTCAACACTATGAGGCATACGAATCTATGGCGTGTGACGGCCAGCACCATTATCAGTCGTTGTTTTTAGTGCTTTTTCCGTTCCCAGTGCCACGGCTGAAAAACTGGAGATATAACGCCGGCATTAACAGTCCCAGCAACAACCCTGCAGCCAGCACTATGGGCACGTTTGGCTTTACAGGCTTTATGGTGGGGTATGAATAGTCTATCACCTTTGCCACAGGCTCGTTCTGCGACAGCTGTATCTGTGTCTCCTCACGCTTCTGGAGCAGGTAGGCATAGATTTGGTTTTTAACCTCGCGGTCACGATAAAGGGCTATCAGCTCGTGTTCCATACGCGGTATCTGGCTCATGCGCGAATCACTCTTGCCCTGCTCGGCCGCTATTGCGGACAGAGATATACGGGCTCCCTGCAGCTCACGGTTGACCGAATTGAGTATATTATCTCGCACGGCACCTATCTGCGTGTCAATCTGGTTCATGGCATTGCTTCCGGGCTTTGCCGACGAACTAAGCTGCATACGCTGGAGGATGAGGTCGTTATATCCCTCTATCAGCTTGTAATAAGCCTCTGAAAGGCCCAGTTGGCCTCCCGTAAACGGGATGAGCGAATACTGTGTCTGCGGATTAGAGAGCATCTGCTTTATCATTTCATAAATCTCCACACGTGTTCTCAGCTCAGTGTGGTTAGTCTCTATAGCACCTTTTTGCGCAAAGATGTATTCGGCCTCAGCCTCGGCATTAACAATCTTGTTATCCCGCTTATAGTTCTCTATCTTAGATTCCGAAACTTCCAACTCATTGTACAGATTCAGCAATCTCTGCTCGATAAAATCAAGTGTCTCCTTATTATAGGTCATCCGGTCATTCAGACGCCGCTCGTTATACAGGGCGATGGTCGTGTTGACTATATCGTTGCCGCGTTCTATATTGGCATCGGCCATATCCACCTGGATAGCATCGGCCTTATTAGAAAGATATGACACATTGATATTATTTAACAGGTCATCCACGGCCACAGGCGTGCTGACCACGACAGCACGCATATTCAGCGGCTGGCCTTTCTGATAATAAGACGTCTGGGTGATATTAAATGAGCCGTAAGGCGTCTTGGCCATATACGGAAACTGCCTGACGTCAGTGTCGATAACCGTGTGCTTGCCCTGCTCCACTGTCAGATGCAACGGTGACTTGCCATCTGTTTTGATACGAAAAAACGTAGTGGCGGATATAGTGTCGAGTATATTCTGGGGTATATCAATAACAAAGGGAGCGTCCTTATACAAATTTGTACGACGGCTGAAGAATCCGTTATCAAGCCAATACCCCTTTTGCAGCTGCAGAGTGTTCACCACATCAGTCAGATTGGTGTTGGAGATCAGCTTCATCGTCTCATTCTCCGGATTGGCGCCTCCGCCTCCGCCCATACCGAACGATGACAGCATCGCGGTAAGACCTCCGGCCTGCGTCATACCGCCCTCTTCCTGCTGGTTGACCATCACAAGACCTTTCATAAGATATATAGGGCTCTTCTTCTTTACATAAAACACTGCCGCCCCAAGGCACAGAGCCAATGATATGGCGAAGAGCCACCAATGGCGCAGATAATTACGCAAAATCCTGCCAAAATCTATCACATCCGCCCTACCGGCGTCTGACGCCGCCGATCCTCCGGCTGCCACGCTGTTATCTTCCTTCATCTTGTATTGCGCCTTTTATTTTACTGCAAGTGCTATTATTAGCGACGCTATTACGCTCACGCCGCTCACTATCGTAGATACCACGCTGACCTTGAACGAATTATTCTGGTTATACTCAGCCTGTCCCTTACGGGCGGCCGTAGGCTCCACATATATGGCATCGTTCTGCTGCAAATAATAATACGGCGATTCGAGCAGCTTCGCGTCATTCAGGTCCAGACGGTTATAAGTAATTTTTCCATCCACCTCGCGAACCAGTGTGACATTGTCCCTCCGGCCGAAAATAGTAAGGTCGCCAGCCTCGGCCAACGCGTCAAGCACGGTAAATCGTTCCGTAGGTATGTGCACTATACCAGGTTTCTGCACCTCGCCTAGCACATTAACCTTGAAATTTAGGATTTCCACTCTTACATAGGGGGCCTCCACATCTTCTGCGATGCGCCTGGTCAGGTCATCGGCAAGCTGCGCGGTGGTCATTCCGGCCACATGTATCCTGCCGAATTTAGGGAATTTTATATAGCCCTCCCTGTCCACGATATATGTCTGCAACGCGGTGTTAGTGGAAATAGTTTCCGACATGGTTTCCTTGGAACCCGTATTCACGAGCGGCAGGTTATAGATAGACGTGGCCTGGGGCACCTCGGACATCACAGTGATTGCCAATTCGTCATCAGGGACAATTTTAAGTTTCCAGTCAGTATTACCGGCCACCTGCCCCAGATCCGGTGTATTCTTAGAGAAATAAGCCAGATCACGATTGCTACTGCAACTGCACAACAGCAATGTAAGTATGGATACCAAAAATAAAATACGCTTCATAATAAAACAAATGTTGATACAGGCACTTCGCCCTATTGGATAAAACGACCGCCTGGCATAGATTATTGTACAGCAATACACAGACGCACTGCAAAGTTAGTCATTTTTTACGAAACACACATCTGTTTTTAATCACTAACAAGCCATAATAACGCATTAAGCTGTTGCAAACACAATCACACATTACTCAAGACGGAAATCGAAATATGTCTATACCATACTTTGCAATACGAATTCTAAAGACACAAACAATTATTAATCAATATTTTACAACTTAAAATATATTTTTGTTGCAAAAAAATTTGCACACTTCGCAGAAATGTAGTAATTTTGCCACGCAAACCGAGGGAGACATCTCCCTACGTTAGCAAATTTGCTTCAATAGCTCAGTTGGTTAGAGCACCTGACTGTTAATCAGGGGGTCGTTGGTTCAAGCCCATCTTGAAGCGCCATAGGCAGAGAGCCGTGAAATATTGTCAGTTAATGACACAAATAATGCTTCAATAGCTCAGTTGGTTAGAGCACCTGACTGTTAATCAGGGGGTCGTTGGTTCAAGCCCATCTTGAAGCGCTTATAAGAGAAGTCTAGACAGGCTTCTCTTTTTTGTATAACGTAATATTATGACCATCAGGGAGTTTGAACGTCTGTACCATACCATGTACATGCCATTGTGCATGTATGCCCTAAGGATGCTTGAAGACATTGACGAGACCGACGATGCCGTACAGGAGGCCTTTGTCTCGGTATGGCAGAAAGTACAGCATGGCACAGTTCCGGATAATTTCAGGGCATATATGTACGGAGCTGTACGCAACCAGGCTATTTCTCGAATTCGCGCCAGGAATAATTCTGTAGCAGCAGATATGGCGGCCGAAGTATCAGACGAAGAAATGGACACATCAGTGCGCGATGCCGAAGTATGGAATGCGATAGACCGTCTGCCGCCACACTGCAGGGAAATATTTTTGCTTAGCAAGCGTGACGGCCTCACATACACAGAGATTGCAGACGAACTTGGAATATCTGTAAAAACCGTTGAAAACCAGATATCAAAAGCACTTAAAACTCTACGCGGCTCGCTACAGCCACGATTGGGCAAAATATTTTTCCTGCCTTTTTTATAATTTTTTCCAATTCTGAATAGGGGTATTTGGAGATATACGCGTCATAGAGTCGAAACATAATGACAACTATGAGTGAAAAGCAGAAAGAGAGTATCCGGTTTGTGACACGCCATTACAGTGCCGGGGCTTTTAAAGCCGGCCGCGGCCGCTGGCACGAATATATTCCGGCAGAACCGTGGTGGCGCCGCCGCGGTATAGCCGCGGCGGCCGGATGCGTAGTGCTTGCCGCCGCAGCGTCTGCCGGACTATATTTCGGGCTCTCGCCCTCCAAGCAGGTTCCTGAGACCACCTCTCCCCCCCCGGTGGTGCAACAGCCGGACTCTGTATGCGGCAGCACGGAGAGGAGCATCGCGATCTCGTTCCGTGACGCCCCCCTGAAACAGGTATGCTCTGAAATAGAAAACGTATACGGTGTAGAACTTGCCGGCATCCCGGACACCGACACTACACTCACTCTCGAATATGAGGGCACGGCGTATGACCTGGTCAGCACTATCAATGATCTGCTCGGCTCAAATATCAGAATTGACGAATGAAACGATTCACCCTATTTGCTTCCCTCTGCCTGGCGGCCGGGGGAAGCCTGGTGGCACAAAATGTCTCTGTAAAGGCAAAAAACCGCCCTGCCGCCACCGTCTTTGCCGAAATTATGCGGCAGACGGACAAAAACTTTATTTATTCATCCTCGCTGCTAAAGGGCGTAAAAGTAAGTATCACGGCAAAAAACGAACCTCTTCCGACAGTGCTGGACCGCATGTTCGACGGCACAGGTATCACCTACCGCATACGCGGCAACAATATAATGCTACAAGGACGGCCGGCAACCAAACAGACAAGGAAATCTTCCGGCAGGCATGTGACCATATCGGGCTATGTGCGCGAAACAGGCTCGCAAGAGTGCATCATAGGAGCCAGTGTGCGCGATGTCGCCGGCCATGATGCCGCCACTACCAACAATGCCGGATTCTACTCGCTCACCCTTCCCGTCGGCAAAACAAGTCTGAGCGTCTCTGCTCCCGGATACGAAACTTTCACTACCGAATCATTCGATGCCGGACGCAACATCACATATAATTTCTCTCTGACAACAATCAAGGATCTGGAAGAAGTCACTATTACCGCAAGCAAGAACAACTCTCTGGCAATGGACGCGGCCGAAGCAGGCAGGTACAACCTGTCGCAAAAAGCGATATTAAATACTCCTGTTATCTTCGGCGAGAGCGATGTGATAAAAAGCTTGCAACTGCAGCCAGGCATCTCTGCCGGTACCGAAGGAATGGCCGGCATGTATGTGCACGGGGGCAATTCTGACGAAAATATGTATATGCTCGACAATATACCGCTATACCAGGTAAACCACTTTGCCGGGCTGTTCTCCGCATTCAATGTAGAGGCTCTGAAGAATGTGGATTTCTACAAGAATTCGTTCCCTGCCAAATATGACGGACGCCTGTCATCTTATGTAGACGTGCATACAAAAGACGGCTCGCTCGAGGAACACCACGGTTCCGCCAGACTAGGACTTACATCCGGAGCTTTCAACATCGACGGACCTATACGCCGCGGCACAACTTCTTACTCTGTAGCGCTACGTCGTTCCTGGTATGACGTACTGACCGCCCCGGCTATAGCCATAATAAACGCATGTTCAGACAAAGAAGATGACAAGCTGGATTTCAGATATGCATTTACCGATTTTAACGCAAAGGTCTCACACAGATTCTCAGACCGTTCGTCTGCTTCCCTAATGTTCTATTACGGCGAAGACTTCCTTAAGGGCGGCAGTACATGGCACATTCCCGAACGATTCAAAGATAAAGACATACAAAAGGCTCGATGGGGAAACATATTGGCCAAAGCCGGATGGAATTACCAGTTTTCACCCACTTTCTTCGGAGAATTCTCAGCCGCCTATTCCCATTATGCCTCACATATGGAGTCTGTAATAGACAACCGGGAATATACCGGCAGCGAACTTACAAAAAGATATTATAGCAAAACTACCAACGACAACAACATAAACGACTGGACGCTGCGCGCTGACCTAAACTGGCGGCCCTCCGCAGAACACCAGGCCATATTAGGCGGCGCGGCCACCATACATTCTTTTCTACCATTCCGGACAAGCCGGAGCATGCAGAACGACGATGTGGCAGCAGACGCGAGCAACTTCACACCATCCTACCATGCCGTAGAAGCCGATGCCTACATCGGTGACGACTGGAGGATGACAGACCGCCTGCGTGTCAATGCCGGAATGCACCTGAGCCTGTTTTCGATCGACTCTAAAACATTCTATGGCATTTCGCCACGTGCGTCCGTACGCTACAGGGTTGCTCCAGGATGGGTGGCCAAAGGCGGATATTCGCGCACCACACAGTATGTACACCAATTATGCGACAGTTATCTGTCTCTCCCTACGGACCAATGGGTGCCTGTCACAAAAGATTTTAAACCTCAGACTGCCGACAAGGTCTTTGCCGGCGCATACTACTCGCCGGCACCGTCGTGGACTATCTCTGTCGAAGGGTTCTATAAATGGATGCACAATCTGATAGACTACAAAGACGAATACTATCTCATGCCGCCTTACGCTACATGGTCTGACAAACTGGTTTCCGGCAGCGGCACGGCAAAAGGTCTTGATTTCAAAATAGAACGCGAAGCAGGCAGATTCACCGGCCATGTGGCATATTCGCTGTTGTGGGCCGACCGCACATTTGCCGAAAAAAACCACGGCTTGCGTTTCCCTGCAAAATATGACAACCGCCATAAGATAAACATTATGGCCAACTGGAAAATCAACAGTCGCTGGGAGATAAACGCGGCATGGACAGGTATGAGCGGAAATTTGATCACCCTGCCTGTAAATAGCTGGGAAACTCCCGTGCTGCCAGGCTCCACCTGGGACGGCGGAGACGAAGTCCCCCTCCCGGAAACCCTAAATAACTACCGCCTGCCTTTCTATCACAGGCTTGACCTTAGTGCTACAAGGCATACCAAACACGGATACTGGACTTTCAGTCTGTACAATGCCTATTGCAATATGAATGTCATAGCCGTGCGCCGCGATTACAAATACGTTTATTCGCCCTATGACGCATCCCATGTCAAACCAGTATTCCAAAAAATACATCTATTACCAATAATACCCTCAGTATCTTACACATGGCTATTCTAAAATACATATTATCATTTATCCCCTTACTGCTGTTATGCAGTTGCTATACTGATTTCGAGCCAGCACTGGAGACAAAACCTGTGTTATGCATGAATTCGCTGCTCACCTCAGGCGAGCCCGTAGAAGTATCTCTGACACATACCTGGCGGTTTTCTGCCGGTAAACCTGATAACAGAGACATAAACGTGGCCGATGCCGACATCGAAGTATATGCCAATGGTCGTTTCATAGAAAATTTGGTGTACGACCCGGGAGACGCCGATGATAAAAACAGCCGGCAGCCGGTATACCGCGGACAATTCGTACCATCGCCAGACGACCAGATAGAACTACGCGCACACCATCCATCTTATGGCGAAGCATTTGCGTCTGTAGTCATGCCGCGTCCGGTCCCTATTACAAAGGTCACTCCCGATATCGAATTCACCAACTGCCTCCCGTCGTCATACATAAATACGTATACATTAAAAACAGGTTTCATAACTGAATTTACCGACCCTGGAGAAACGGATAATTACTATACTGTAGAAGTGTCGGTCAAGAATCCGAAGCCGATACCCTCTGACGTACTTGTCACAATCTGGCCCGATAATACTCAAAAATATGTTGATTACACCGGTAATTACCAGTTCGACCGTATAGACTTCGAGCGCGAGCCAATTTTTTCAGAGCATCTGAGTAACATAGACCATCTGCTGGACTCGTCAGCATGGGGATACAGCTTTTTTTCTGACCAGCAGATAAACGGGAAAAGCTATCCGTTACAGATACATCTGATCGACTGTTTATATTATGTGCTTAATCCCAAGCACATAGAATCGTTATACCATTCCGAAATCATCATATCACTGGGCAGCATCAGTGCAGATTACTATAAGTATATGCTGTCTATGTGGAAAGTCAACAGCGGATTTGAAGGCGAACTCGGCAATAACGGTCTTGCGGACCCCATATTCATCTACAGTAATGTCTCCACAGGCGCCGGTATAGTGGCGGCCCGCAGCGTCAGCAAATATACAGTTGACCTTAGCGATTATGTGAGAGACCTACCCTACCAGGACTTTAATCCCACAAAATAGGGCCGGACACGCTACTGCAAGGAGTGTCTTAGTCGTATGTGACCCTCTTTGCCCGGCTCCTGCCTGACCTTAATCCACGCGATTATATACTATGAGAGGGCATGCCTGGACCAGGCATGCCCTCATTATGTATGATAATTACAAGGTCTGTTAAGCCATGCGTTTTTCGAGATTGGCACGGATGGCCAGCAGGAAGTCGCGAGAATTGACAGCCTTAGGCTCAATACCTTCCATGAGGTTTACCAGGTCCTTGGTCACAATGCCGGCGTTGAGTGTGTCGAAGCAGGCATCTTCCAACTGGTTGGCAAAGTTTACAAGTTCGGGCAGGTTGTCCATTTCACCACGCTTGCGCAGAGCACCGCTCCATGCAAAGATAGTAGCCATAGAGTTTGTAGAGGTCTCCTCACCCTTCAAGTGCTTGTAGTAGTGACGTGTCACTGTACCGTGTGCAGCCTCATACTCATAGTTGCCGTCGGGAGAAACGAGCACGCTGGTCATCATGGCCAGTGAGCCGAAAGCGGTGCTGACCATGTCGCTCATTACGTCGCCGTCATAGTTCTTGCAAGCCCATATGAATCCGCCCTCGCTACGCACAACGCGTGCCACGGCATCGTCAATCAAAGTATAGAAATATTCCAGGCCCAGACGCTCGAAATCAGCCTTGTACTGTTCGAATACCTCGTCGAAGATTTCGCGGAAACGCGCGTCATACTTCTTTGAAATGGTATCCTTTGTAGAGAACCATACATCCTGCTTGGTGTCTACTGCGAACTTGAAGCAAGAATGTGCAAACGAAGTAATCGATTTGTCGGTATTGTGCATGCCCTGGATCACGCCGGGACCTTTGAACTCGTGGATCACTGCCTCTTCGCGAGTACCATCTGCTGCCTCGAACACAATCTTGGCCACGCCTGCCTGCTCAGCACGGATTTCCACGTTCTTGTACACGTCACCATAAGCATGACGGGCTATAGTGATAGGTTTGCGCCAGCTTTTAACAGCAGGTTTGATAGAGGGGATAGTGATCGGTGTGCGGAACACGGTACCGTCAAGCAGCGAGCGGATAGTGCCGTTAGGGCTCTTCCACATGCTGTGCAGGTTGTATTCGGTCATACGCTGCGCATTGGGCGTGATAGTGGCACACTTAACGGCAACGCCATATTTCTTGGTAGCCTCGGCAGCCTCGACTGTGATACGGTCTTCGGTAGCGTCACGTTTTTCGAGACCTAGATCATAATATTCTGTTTTCAGGTCGACAAAAGGAATGATAAGCTCGTCCTTGATCATCTTCCAAAGGATACGGGTCATTTCATCGCCGTCCATCTCCACTAGGGGAGTAGTCATTTTGATTTTTTCCATGGTGGTATATTAGTTGAAAATTATTTAGAGTTCTGAGATGCGTAATAATTCATCAGGCAGCCGTCAGCCAGGATCTGGCGCTCGTCGGCAGTGAGGTTCTTGAAATAAAGTTTGATATCCTTCACGGCGTCGGCAGTGATGACTTTAGCCATGATTTCTTCCTTGCCATCAAGGATAGCCTGGCGGATACCGGGCACGTATACGAAGTCGCCGGCAACATAGTCAAACTTGGTCTCGGGATCAAGAGTGAAAGGCACGATACCCCAGTTGATGCAGTTGGAGCGATAACGTTTTGTGGCATACTCATAGCAGATATTAGCATCGCCACCAAGCACTTTCTGGCAGCTTGCAGCCTGCTCACGGGCAGAACCGTCGCCGGGACGGTTGGCAAATACGCACGAACCGAGCGATGTGTCGGCCACAGGCGCGCCTACACGGTCCATGACAGCCTTTACATCTGCCGGACACTTGCCATCGCGGCGTTCCAGATCCTCGCTCTGTATGCGTTTGCTTATGCCGACATATTCAGGCACGCGGCGCGAAAGTGCGAACTCAGAGAGTTTCAGAGGGTTGGAACGGTAAGAAGAAGTCTCGCCCGAAGGAATCAGCTCATCGGTAGTAGTCACGGGATCATGAATTACCGCAGCCAGCTCGAGGAGCATGTTTTCCTGCATGGGATACATCTTGGGCCAGTCCTTGATGTTGGGACCATAACGCAGTTCCTCGTCGGGATTCTCACAGCCGTAACCGTTGAATACGCGGTTGCGATAAATGTTGCCATTATACTTATAGGGATTGTGCTCGTTGGTGTATTCCACATCGGTAGCCGCAGTGATCACACCGCCGTTGGCCGCAGTGGCTGCAATAGAGCGAGCGTCCATAAGAGCTACAAGAGAAATCTGGCCCTGGCCGGGTTTCGAACCTTCGCGGTTAGGGAAGTTACGTGTAGTGTGGCGGATAGACAGGCCGTTGTTTGAGGGCACGTCACCGGCACCGAAGCAGGGACCGCAGAAAGCGGGCTTGATCACTACGCCGGCCTGGAGCATCTCGGCTGCAATATTATCGCGTGTGGCAGCCATGTATACGGGTACAGACTGGGGATAAGCCGAAATTGTGAAGTAGTCATTACCAACTGACTTGTCTTTCAATATAGAAGCGGCTTCTGCCAGATTGTCATAAGTACCGCCGGAGCAGCCAGCTATGATACCCTGGTCGGCCATCACCTTGCCGTCTTTGATCTTGCTTACGAGGTCAATCTCTATCTTGTCACCGAAACGGCGGCGTGCATCCTCCTCTACCTCGCGCAGTATGCGTTCGGGATCAGCCTGCAATTCATGGATAGTATAAGCGTTAGAGGGATGGAACGGAAGCGCGATCATAGCCTCCTGCTTGGACAGGTCTATGCGTATCATGCCGTCATAATAAGCCACATCGCCAGGGAGGAGCTCTTTGTAATCCTCGGGACGCTCGTGCTGCTCGTAGTGGCGGCGCACTTCGTCGTCAGTAATCCAGATAGAGCTGAGGCAAGTGGTCTCTGTCGTCATAATATCGATACCGTTACGGAAATCGATGGGCAGGTTCTTGACACCTGGGCCGGCGAATTCGAGCACTTTATTCTTAACGAAACCGCTGTCAAACACAGCCTTTACCATGGATATGGCCACATCGTGGGGACCTACGCCCTTACGGGGCTCGCCCTCGAGCCATACGAGCACTACCTCGGGAGCCTTGATGTCCCATGTATTATTGAGCAGCTGCTTAACAAGCTCGCCACCGCCTTCGCCTACACCCATGTTGCCGAGCGAGCCGTAACGGGTGTGTGAGTCAGAGCCGAGAATCATGTTACCGCACTTCACCATTGCCTCACGTGCATACTGGTGAATCACAGCCTGGTTGGCAGGAACATATATACCGCCGTATTTTTTTGCGGCAGAAAGACCGAACACGTGGTCGTCCTCATTGATCGTACCACCTACGGCACACAAAGAGTTGTGACAGTTGGTCATCGCATAAGGCAGGGGGAATTTCTTAAGACCGGAAGCGCGGGCAGTCTGGATGATGCCCACATAAGTAATGTCGTGGCTCATCATAGCGTCAAACTTAATGCGCATGTCATCGCCCTTGCCACCGTTCACGTCATGGGCGCGGAGGATGGAATAGGTGATTGTGTTCTCGCGTGCCTCCTTAGGAGAGGGCAGGTTGGCGGTGTCAGTAGCAATGGTGCGACCGTTGTCTACCAGGTAAACGCCTTTGTCGAAAATCTCTACCATTTTGTTCTAGAATTAGATCAGGTTAATATATCAGTTTAATAATTTGTCAATAAATACGGAGAGAGCCAGCATATCTGCCGCGCCGCCCGGAGAGAGATTACGTGCTGTAAACTCCGCGTCCAGTTTGCGCAGCAGTGCGTTGTCGAGAGAGGATGCCAGTGCGGCAGAAACTTTTTCCCTGGCAAATGCCACACCTTCGCGTCCGCCACGGTAATAAAGATTACTGTCTTCCAACTGGCTTATTATGAGCAACAGGCGTCTGTGCAGATCATGTTCGCCAAGCCAGTTGCCAAATAACGGAGCATAACCCGAACAAGCCATGTCGACAGCCGTAGGTATGCCGTATTCAGCAGCCACCAGACTTCCATGTGTGCGTTCCGGAGCCGCAAAACTCCTGGCTATGGCGCCCACTGTCTCACATAGAGATCTGGCAGACAGCTCCTTGCCTCCAGACAGAAGCCAAGCCGCGGCACTGACCATAAGCCCCATGGAAAAGATCGCGCCACGATGTGTATTAACACCATGTGTAGCTTCAAACATAGCTTTTTCTGCCTTGATGCCTATAGGCTGCAAAACACCGGCACAAGGCAGCGCGTCACCGGCTGCCGCACGAGCCATACGCACGAAGTAAGGCTGTATGGCATCGATACTGCGTGACATAAGTGCAAAATCCATATCCTTATGGGCACCATTGTTCTCGCGGTCTACCAAACCGGGCTTCGGCGTAAGAGCCAGTTCGGCTCGCAAAGCATCGGCTGCCGCATGTCCTAATAAAAGCGGCATTGAGGCATCTGCCGCCACAGACAGTGCCTTTCCCAAAGCGCCATCGGCCATTTCGCCGCGCACTCTGGATGCAGAGAAAGGTATACCGTCATTTCCGGCCAGGCGCTCGACCTGCTTCACCTCTATGCCGTGAGCCGGCAACGTCTCTGCCATCAATTCATTGTAACGCGCCGTGAGCCGGTCCGTAGGCTCTGTGCCCACAAAACGTACAGTAGCTCCCAAAGCAGGCGCTATATGGTTTACAAACAGATTTAGATCAAGCCCTATATGGGCATCAGTGCGCTCGTCTACCGATTTAATAAAATAACTGGGGAACGTAGAGGCACTTATACAATACGGACTGCCCTCGGCCACTGTGACATTCGGCATACAGGCAGTAGCCTCTAAAAGAGCGCCGCGTCTTTCGGCATAGCTGAAGCTGTTATGTTCGTTTTCGGCCAACGGTATTATGGTAAGGGCATCAACCATCGCAGCCGCATGTTCTATCAAATAGAGGTGGCCGCGGGTCAGAGGATTGGCATTCATCACAATAACACCGTTACGCTTTCCCCTAGGCAGTGAGGAAAGATAGGCGCAATAGGACGATAAGGCGCGCCGGCCGCTCTCCAGGAGCACGACACCGGGACCGCTGGCTATTTGGTGAAAAGCCAGTGAACCGAACGTGGCTGCATATTCTGGCTTTGTAAAGATAAACAGATTATCATGACCACGCCTTATACCCTCGTCACGCACTCCGGTTATCAGCTTGTTGGCGGCGGCAGTGCCGCGAGCCTGTTCGTCTATAGCCACCCCTTTGATTATGTTACCGCACAATGCCGCGCAGCCCACAAGTCGGTCACAGGCATCATACAGACCGAGAGCATAATCTGGCTCCTGGTCGCAGGTCAGCCCTGCTGAGTCCAGCAGGCCTAGCCAGTTGCGACGAACTGACGGAATGCCCAAATGAAGCTGACGTATTTCAGTATCGCTGAACATAAGCCTCTGTCATGGAGTGGATTTTGGCTAATAATTCTGTTACGGAATGGGTAGCGGCCCTCATACATGCCCGCGCGTCATCATTACAGATCAGACAGCGACGCTGCGGATGCCCGTCACCAGTACGGGACACCGGCACACCGTCCGGACCTATAACGTCTATATCCATGAGACGCCCCAAAGGATGTTTTTCCTCTATCTCAACCGTTACCTCTTTGGCTTGTGCCGCAGACATAGAGACAACAATATATGACTCCCACCCCGTCTGGAGGTCTGCGGAATCTTCATACAGAATCCGGCCCTCAAAGGCAAGCCGCAACGCGTCCAGCGCGGCACGCGCTATCACTAGGGAGTCCGGTGTTCGTTTTTCCGACCCGGGTATGTTGACTGTAAGCACCACAGGGGCATTGCCCGGATATCCGGATAACAGGCACAGCTGCCGGGCGCGACGGTTATCGCGCGCTTCCAGCAGCTGTGTCAGTGTTATAGCCATATTTAAGGGTTAGATTTACTAACGAAATTAGCCGTAACTAAAAAATCTGTCTCACTTCGGTTCTACGCCTTACAGGCGCTTTCACCGGATATATCAATCGTTAACGTTGCGGATAACATCCATTACGCTGCCGTCGCGGTTCATCACCACACCGACAACCTTGTCACCGAAAGGTATCGGTTCAGGCTCGCCGATTATAGACAGGGCCTTGTCTTTCAGTGAATGTATGTCGACCACTTCGAGGCCCGCATTCCTGAGGCGTTCGACCAGCTCGGGACGACGCGGATTGACCGCGATACCGTATTCTGTCACAATAACGTCTACGGTGCTGCCAGGGGTAATATGGGTAGTTACCTCATCAACGACACAGGGAATGCGCCCGCGCAGCAATGGGCACACTATGATCGAGAGAGCGGAATCGGCCGCCGTATCGGGATGTCCGCCTATAGCGCCGCGGATAATACCGTCGCTTCCCACCAAGACATTGACATTAAAGTTAACATCGGCCTCAAGGGCTGACAGGATTACTATGTCCAGATAATGCACGGCAGAACCGGGCTCGTCGGCAGCAGCATATTCGTATGCCGCAACCTCTTTATGCATCATGTCATCACGCAGAGACATGGCAGCGACTTTGTCAAACGATTGTACGTCGATCAGACGCTCTATAAGTCCCTCTTCATGAAGCTTGACCATGTGGGCAGTGATGCCGCCCAGAGCGAAAGAAGCCTTTATGCCCTGCTCTATCATGCTGTTGCGTATATATTTGACCGCAGCCAGAGATGCGCCTCCAGTTCCTGTCTGGATAGAGAACCCGTCTTTAAAATAGCCACTGTTAATGATAACCTTGGCTGCCTGCTGGGCGAGCAATATGTCTCGGGGATTCTTTGAATCGCGTATTGCGCCCGAAGAAATCTTGGAGCTGTCGCCCACTGATTCTACCTCTACCACATAGTCCACATCATGCTCCGATATGCTGTTGGGAGTATTGGGATAAGGCACCAGGTCGTCGGTCACAATCACCACCTTGTCCGCGTAACGGGCATCGGGAAGAGCATAACCGAGAGATCCGCAGATTGATTTGGCATTTTCCGAACGCGAATAGCCGCAGGCGTTACCCAGAGGGTCGCATGAAGAGGCTCCGAGGAATGCCACATCTATATGCAGATCGCCAGAAGCTATGGCACTGCCGCGACCTCCGTGGCTGCGGAAAATGACAGGCTCGGCCATAAGGCCGTGTGAAATCTCGTTAGCCAGCTCGCCACGGAGACCCGAAGTCGAAATACGGGTGATCACACCGTTGCGTATATGTTCGATAAGCGGTTTATGCACGTCAGAGAGCGACGAGGCAGCCAGATGCAGGTCTTTATAACCCATCTCCGCCAGTTTGTCGACTACCAGATTGACAACTTTGTCTCCACCTCTGAAATGATGGTGGAAAGATATGGTCATACCGTCTTTAAGGCCGGACTTCTTTATAGCGTCCTCCAGAGTGGCGAGCTTGCAGCTTTCGGCCTGCAGTTCGCGTCGGGCAGTAATTATCTTTGAGGAGTCAGCATCGTTATAGACCCCTTTGTTAAGTTTCTTTGCCTCCTCTGCCACGAGGTCGGCGCGTTCTTTGAGTGTATTCATGATATCAAGCGAGCTCTTCAGGGGTGAGTATTCCGGATGCTATAGCCAGGTCTATGGTGCGCTGTGCGCGTATCACGACCGGACGGTCAACCATCTTGCCGTTGACGGCTATTACGCCAGAGCCTTTCTTTTCGGCCTCTTTAATAGCGGCTATTATAGTACGTGCTTTCTCAATGGCTTTCTCTGTGGGAGCAAACACCTCGTTGACCACTTCGATCTGGCGCGGATTAATTATAGACTTACCGTCGAATCCGAGACGGTGTATGTATTCCACCTCCTGGCGGAATGTCTCCATGTCATTCAGATTGGAATATACGGTGTCGAGTGCGTCGATACCGGCAGCACGCGCGGCCACCACGATAGTCTCGCGGGCCAGGCGCAGCTCGTCTCCTCCGGGCGTGCGCTGTGCCTTAAGATTCGCGCAATAGTCTTCTGCGCCGAGAGCTATACCCATCATGCGTGACGAAGCAGTAGCTATGGCATAAGCGTTTACCACGCCGAGAGTGCTCTCTATGGCGGCCATGATCTTAGTGCGTCCCAGACAGCCTATCTCTTTTTCCACACGCTCTATCTCGCGTTCTACCTCTACCACTTCTTCGGCAGTCTCGGTCTTCGGCATACGTATCACATGCACACCTGCTTTTACAACAGCCTCTATATCTTTTTTTCCATAAGGAGTATTGAGGGGGTTGATACGCACCACCATCTCGGTGTCGCCGTAATTCACACTCTTAAGAGCGTTGTACACAAGCAGACGGGCGGTATCTTTCTCGGCCATAGTCACCGAGTCCTCCAGGTCAAGCATTATCGAATCGGGGCCGTAAATATGTGCGTCGGCCATCATGCCGGGATTGTTGCCCGGCACGAACATCATAGTTCTTCTGAGTCTTTCCATGGGTTATAGCAGTTAGTCTTTCCAGACGTCTTTACCTGTGGCACGCACTGCGGCGGCTGTGACACGGGCACGAATAGTGCAGTCCAGCGCACCTTTGTCGGTAGCGTCGACTACGGCATCTGTCACACCGAGACCAGTGAGTGTCTCGTCTATCACTTGCTTGATTTGCTTGCCAAAACGGCTTGCCACGGTGCTGTCCAGATTAATAGACAGACCGCTGCCGGCTGTGCCGGGTGTGATTTCCACCAGGATATCGCCCGATTCGAGCGTGCCTGCATGGGCTGTTTTAAGATTCATGGTTCGTATTTTAAGATGATAAACCACCCGGCACCAGTAAAAATTACGTGCCGCATGATTTCGTGAATATCAGGTATTAATAACTATGCGTTCTAATCAATCGCACGCCGCAAAGTTAATCAGTCTTTTGGATATGGCAAAATTAATTATAGAAATTTTTCAATATTTTTCCATATATCTTTCCCACATATCCCACACTATGCCGAATCACTGCCGGAGTACAGTGCGGCTACCGGATACAGCCGGTCCTCTAGCAATGACAAATTCCTGATAATAAGCCAGCAATAATGTGGTAAGCGGCAGTGCTATGATCATGCCTATAAGCCCCAGCAACGCGCCCCACACAGACAGCGACAATAAGATGACGGCAGGATTAAGGCCCATGCTTTTACCCATGATTTTCGGTGTGAGCACATAGTCGCATATACACTGGCTGACCAGATAGACCAGGCCGCACTGGCCGAAAAGGATCCAGAAGCGCGCATCGCCGTTCATCGAACTTATGAAACAGACCGCGGCCACAGGTATCAGGGTGACATACTGGAAATAGGGTATCATGTAGAGTATGCCTACAACTATGCCAAGGACTATGGCCAGCGGTATGCCCACTATTGAGAAACCCACACAGTAAAACACCGCGGCACACGCAGCAATCAAAGCCTGCGAACGGAAATAGCGGTTCATGTTATGCTTTATGTCGTCTCCTACGCGGTAGGCCACCTTGCGCATGCGCGGCGGCACAAGCCGCCTGAAGCCGTGCATCAAGCGCTTATAATCCAGCATGATGAATATTATATAAATGAATGTCAGCAGCCATTCCAGAGTGTGCATGAGAAAGTCTATAGTTGCCCCCACCAGCGACGAGCCTTTGTCCAGAAGCGAAGTCAGACGGCCGTCCTGCAATAATTGGCCTATGACTTCGGGATTCAGATAGCGGTCGACGTATTTATGGATTTCCGCCGGGATAAACGGCATATCAACTGTGCGACCGGCTGTGTTCTTAAGCATTATCTCAATCTGATGTATCTCTTCTATTACCGACGGCACACAGAAATAGCATAATATACCGACCACGAAAGAAACCTGCAATAAGGTCAGAAATACGGCCAGCCCCCTGCCACGGGTATGCGTCCACTGCTGGTTGAAGGCCACGACAGGCTCAAGCATATACGCAACCAGACACGCCACGCAGAATGGCAACAGCACATTCTTCAACAGATTGACAAGCCATATGAGTATTACGGCTACCGCCACTATTGCCAAGATGCGTATTACGCGGTCAAAGGTTATCGGTTTTGTGTTCGACATAGTCTTAATTATAGAGGTTATATCCTTTATAATACAGTTAATGTCCAAAAGGTTTACCACGTATGTTTCCGCGTAAGATATGATTTTATTAATTTTGCAACGGTAAAAATATAATGATTATGGAAAACCTACCTAAAGACCCTGTGATGCTCATGAGTTTTATAAACACGCGCCTGCGCGACCGTTATCCTTCGCTAAACGCACTATGCGAGGATATGGGTATCAATGCCTGCGAACTGAAAGAGAGACTGGCATCGGCCGGATTTGAATACATGCCGGGTATCAACCAGTTTCGCTGAGACATGGCGCGGCTAGCGGCCTCGTTCCGACAGCACGCTGTCTATGCGGCCAAGCACCAGTGTGGGTGGAATTCCGTTAAGGCAGTGCAAATCTCCGCGCATACACGGCTTGTTGCCGTAAACAGAACAAGGACGGCACACCATGTCAAGCTGCACTGTGTCTTCACGGCGCTGGTTCCATCCCATAAATCCGCAATACGGATGCGTGGCACCCCAGATGCTTACCACGCGCAGACTGACAAGCGAAGCAAGATGCATATTGGCCGAGTCCATGGACAACATAAGGTCGCAATGCCTCAGCAATGCCAGCTCCACAGGTATGCCGAGACGCAGTTCCGCCATATTGACCAGGTTCTCTCCGTAACTGTCGCACCATCGCGCTATGGTCGCACACTCGCTGTCCCCGGCACCGAACAGGAACAATCTGTATCCGTCCCTGGATGCCAGCGCGGCAACTATCTGTTCCATGAGGCGCAACGGATATATCTTGCCGGGATGCATGGCAAAAGGCGCTATAGCTATCCACGTCTCACCGTTTTTTTTCGGAGGTGTGGCGGCGGCATAGACTTCCGGAGATGGCTCCGCGCTTTCAAAAAGATGACGGAACACGTCATCACGTGACAAGCCGAGACGCCAGAACACTTCGCGATAACGTGCGCGTGACGATGTAAGAGGCAGCATAACCTTCCGGCTGCTGCGAGTCAGGGCGCGTTTTCCGCTGCGCCCCTTGTGTATACGTGCCACTTTCACCCCGCGCAACCTCATAAATACCCTCAGTATCTTGCTTCTCAACACATCGTGCAGATCGGCAAACGCGTCTATGGCATATTTCCGGCGCAATTCGTTATGCAGGCGCCACAGGCCGCCCACACCTTTGTAATCGCCCAGGTCCACCGGAATCACAGAAAGATTGTCAGGAGCGTTTACAAAGACCTGTGCAGGCACTTTGCGTGTGACCATAAAAAAACTTATACCGGGATTGGAACGGCACACCGAGTAAACCACCGGCACGCACATAGCCACATCTCCCAGAGCGGAAAACCTGGTAATCAACACATTGCGCATGGTACGTGACATACTTACCTGCGCTTATACAGTTCCGGATTAGTGGCAGGATCATTGTAAAGCTTCATCTGCCTGTACACTTTCATATATTTCCGTCCGGCCGCTATATCGTCCAACAACCTGTCGATGGCCTCAGACAGATCCTGGCGCTGCTCCAGCAATACGGCCAGCTTGCCGCGTGCCGTGGCGCGATGTTCCTCGCCGGCATCAGTCCGGTCCGCCTGTTCGCGCATATGCCATATCTTCAGGGAGAGAATCGACAGCCTGTCGATGGCCCACGCAGGACTTTCGGTGTTTATACCAGCATCCGGCAACGGCTCCACGTCCCTGTACAGGTCACGAAAATAAGTGTCTATATCCTCCACCATATCCGTGCGGTCCTGGTTCGAACGGTCTATGCGTCTTTTCAACTTGATAGCTTCGGCCGGATCCAGATCAGGCACACGGATTATATCCTCCATATGCCACTGTGCCGCATCTATCCAGCATTTGGCATATAGGATAGCATCTACACCCCCGCAATAAGGGCGCAATGCCGGAGCATCTATAGAATCAGTCTTGTGATAGTCGGCTACAGCCTGGTCAAATATCTTGTTAGCGTTACTTGCAAAATCCATATCGGGTATAATAAGTTTTTTAAATTGAATAAATATGTACTGAATCCGTGCTGACTTCGAGACGTACCGAGGCTCCCTCGATGAGCGGTATGTTATGGTCTGTATGGCCCACCGGCACCCCAAACGCCACCGGTACCCCGTCAACGCCCCAGTCTGACAGCCTCGCACGTATCATGGCGGCGGTGTCGGGAAAGTTCTTATCGGCACGCGTCTCGGTAAACGAGCCTACCAATATCCCCTTGTAACGCCTCAGCGCACCCGACAACGACAGCTGCCACAACATTCTCTCGGTAGCATATATAGCCTCTGAGACATCCTCGATAAATAATATGACATTTTCGCCGGGATCAGGAGTGAGAAGATCATAAGGGGTGGATAACAGATGCGAAAGCACTGCCAGATTGCCGCCGCGCAGCGCCCCCTCGCCGCATCCCGGAATATTATAAGGATGCGGCATAAGCGTGTAATCCATACAAGGCTTCTCGTCAGAGAGAATCTTAAACATCGAATAAGTGCATGGATCATGCGCGCCGAGCCGAGCCAGATGTTTAGCCATAGGCGCATGTAGCGACACTATGCCGGCGGCATTAATACGGGCATGCAGCGCCGATATATCGGAAAATCCAACCAGCCATTTAGGATCGGCCAGCAATTCGCCATAAGTGATATGCTGCAGCAGATGCACGGCACCGTAACCGCCGCGCGCGCATAACACGACCCTGACACGCGGATCATGCCACGCTTCGCGGAAATCTGCCAGACGCCTCTCCTGCGATGACGCATAAGAACCGTCGGCCGGTCCGAGCGCCGACGGCATGACACGCACCACATAGCCGAGTTCTTCCAGCACCGCCGAAGCACCGCCTACATACTCCGGTTTCACCTCCGACGAGGGAGAGATGACGGCTATCGTGTCGCCTTTCTTAATCGGTTTCGGATAAATCATAAGTTAGTTTACTTGCACGTGTATGCCTGTTTCAGCCTCTATACGGGCCCCTATCGCGCGCAATTCTTCGGCAGGCACTTTCACCAGCTGCTCGGCCGGAGTAGCACGGTCTATGCTGTACAACATGATCTCGCGCGGCCTGATACGCTTGTAGGCCTCTATCAGTGCCGACACTTCGGCATCGGTGGTATTGTCCACGACACGGCCCTCATACTCGCCGCGAAGCATCATTGTCTGGATTATGCCTGTACCGGCAAACATGCACAGCTCGTCAGTCACTTTGCCCACGCCGAACGAACTCTGCACAGGGCGGTCAAGCAGCGCGACAGTCTCTTCGATAGCAGAATCCAGCTTGAGTATGTTATTGTCCACCTTGCGCAAAGCATCGGCCACACCGGGATTGTCCAGCCGGGTACTATTAGTGAGCACGCTAACCCTCGCCTCTGGAAAATATCTGTCACGCAATGCCAGCGTGTCATCCACAATGCCTGCAAACTCAGGATGCATAGTGGGCTCACCGTTGCCGCTGAAAGTAATAACATCAAGCGCGGCTCCCTCTTCGAGCATGCCTTGCAGCTTCTTTTCGAGAAGCGCAGCCACATCTTCGCGCGATGGAAGCCCTGCCCTGCCCGGTCCCTGCGCATTAAAGCCTGCTTCGCAGTACAGGCAGTCGAAACTGCACACCTTGCCATCGACAGGAGAAAGGTTGACGCCCAGCGACGTGCCCAGCCGGCGGCTGTGTATAGGGCCGAATATTGTCTCGTGGAAAAGAACTGTCTGAAATTTTCCCATGTATATTTCCTATTTTAGAGCTACAAAAATATAAAAACTAATCCACCCGGCAAAACCACGGGAGCGTTATTTGCTCCCTGGCACAGGTTCCAGATGCCGCAGCTGGTACAAGAGCATACACACGGTCACTATAGTAGCCAGCGCGTCTGACAGGGGAAAGGCACACCATATACCCTCCAACCCCCAGAATCCCGGAAGAATGAACAGGAACGGTATCATGAATATAATCTGGCGCGTGAGGGACAGAAATATAGCCTTGCCGGCCATACCGAGACTTTGGAAGAAGTTAGTGCTAACTATCTGAACGCCCACCATCCAAAAGCACAGGGTGGAATAACGCAGGCATATCACCGCCGCCTGTATCTGGGTCTCATCCTGCATGAACATAGACGCTATGCCGCGCGGCGCCAGCTGCGCCAGCACGCATCCCGCGGTAGTCACCAGCAAACCCACCCCTATGGCCTGAAACAGCGTGCGCCTTAGCCGGCCGTACTGGCCGGCTCCGTAATTGTAGCCCAATATAGGCTGCATGCCCTGGCATATACCTATCACTATGAATACGAATATAGTGACATAACGGTTGAAAGCCACTATCGCGGCTATGGCGTTATCCCCGCCATATTTCAACAACGAATTATTCATGACGGCATTTATAGCCGCTGCAGCCAGATTTATCAGAAACGGCGCCATGCCTATCATCAGAATAGATTTGACCACAGGCCACCGCAACCGGCACGCGCCGCGACGGAAGACCAGGGCACTCGCCGGATTGAAAAAATGCGACAAGACATATACAGCCGTGATAGCCATGGCAATGTCCGTGGCAAGAGCCGCCCCCCAAATGCCCCAGCCGAAACCGAACAGGAACAAAGGCGCTAGTATGGCATTGAGAACAGCGCCGAGTATGTTGGTAAGCATTGCCTTACGGGGATACCCCGTGGCCCTCATCACATTATTATAAGAAAATGTGAGATTTATGAGCACCATGCCCGGTATAATCCACTGCATGAACTCGCGCGCGTAGGGCAGCGAGGCGTCTGAAGCTCCGAACATCCTCAGTATCGGATCAAGGAACACCAGAAAGCACGTCATATAAACCACTCCTATTATCAGAGTGAGCATCAAGGCATTTCCCAGCACCATCTCAGCACGAGGCTTGTCTTTCTGCCCCAGGACTATAGAGATACGCGTGGCAGCCCCCGCGCCGATGAGCATGCCGAGCGCGCCCGACAAAGTCATGACAGGGAAAGTCACAGCGATACCGGCAATGACATTTGGGTCATCTATGGCATGCCCTATCACAATCGAGTCGATGAGGTTATAGAGAGCCGTCACGACTATGCCTATCACAGCAGGCAGACTATATCTCCACAGCAAAGGCCCTATCTTGGCCGTTGCCAGCTGTCGCAGGCGCTCCATGGCCTCCTGGTCGGCAGAATGTGTCTGTATTGTTTCAGTTTCCTTCATAATTTCTAAGCGTATCGGTCAGCGACTGCACCACCATCAGACGCAGCGCGTGGGGCTCGAGCACCTCGGCCTCCGCACCCATGGTCAGTATCTCGCGCACCAGGTCGGGTGTGATACGCAGCCGCAGCGACACAACGGAATGGCTGGAAAACATTTCCTCGCGTTGCGACGGATGCAGCGGCAAATCGCGCAAATACTTGGCCTGGCGATGAGTCACTTTCAATTTAACCGTATGCACCGGCGACTGCGAGGTAGTGATACCCACTATATCCTCGAAATACCGCGCCGGACTTATGTCGGCAGGCAGCTCATATTCACGCTGGGTATGCACCAGCTCTCTCACACGGTCTAATGCATAGGTGCGTATCTGCCCGTCTTTCTCCCTGCGCCCCACCATATACCACCGCTGGCGGTACAGCCGTAAAAAATAAGGCGCAAACACTATGTCGCGGTCAGGAACCGAACGACTGTAACTGCCATAAGTAAAGCGCACCATGCGGCGATGGCGCACAGCCTGTGTGACCGGCGCGAGAAACTCCCGCGCCGAGGGCACCTCGTCCACAATTATCTGCCCGGCTATATCGCGCGTATCCGACATAGCATTACGCACCGCATAAGAGTCAAGCATCCACGAGCGGAAAGCACGGGCATTGCTGTCCACAGGCGTCTCTATGTAATACTCATAAGCGCTATTTACCTTTATATCGATACCGAACACCTGCTCGATCTCCCTGCGCATCGTGAAAAACGTGCGGTGTGGCAGCCCGCGGCCGTCACCCAGATGCGACATTTCCCACAATTCCGACAGACGCTGGCGTGTTATATGCCCGTGGGTAGTGATAGTGTCTATCACCCATATATATTTTGTAAGACGATCTGCCGACATATTCTTGTCCTTGGGAATTGCTATTCTGACTGCGAATTTAACAAATCTTTTTCACCCAGGCAAATACACCTGGTATCAAGGCAAAACAATCCGAAAAAGGCGAACACCCTAAGTTAACACAATTTAACTTACACAAATTTGTTTAATTAAAATAATTAAATTAACTTTGGTGCAAGTTAAACCCGTTAAAGCAAACCTTATGAAAAATCGATTTATCACAACAGCAGCGATATTGCTATTTATGATGCCGGCCGTAGTTTCATGTAGTGACAATGACGAGCCGGACAAACCGGATGTTCCTGATACTTCGATTCAGGGCGAGCCTCGCTCCATAACCAAAGAAGAATTTAAGGAAAAAGTTATGGGCAAGGTATGGGTAAATAAATCAGGCCTATTTGACAACAGTGGCTGGGTAAAAGGCGACGGAACTATCGCTAAAGATTTTGTATGGCAGATTTCCGGAGGAGTAAATGAAGATGGGTTTTCTTTTGACGAAGACAACTTCTATTTGTATTTTTGGTCATCATCGCCATCCGCAGGAAATTGCTATTTTTATAACGAAGAACGTTATTTCTTTGACGAGGCCACAGGAAGAGCAAATTACACCGATCCTAACAAGCTTTCTCCCTGGAGTTTCTATACGAAACCGGGAAACAGCATTTTCTATATTGAGTCTGTCTCAGACGACATATTAGTATTACACAATATATATGCCTGGGAGACAGACGAATATTACGAAAACAGGTCATTACGACCGGAACAGTCTTATTACAGGGCGTATTATAGGGCATTGCCCGAAGCTGAAGCGGACAAATGGCTCTCACAGTATAGCAAATGGCCGGAAAACTAAGGCGCACATACTAGAATAATGGACTAAACCGGTACTGGCCTTGTCGTATAAACACTGTCAGTGCCGGTTTTGCCATGCGCCGCATTTTCATTAATTTTGCGAACCTAATTTAGTTTTTTCTGAATCAAATTTAAATACACATCCGGCAGACCAGCATGGAAGACAATACTATTTTCAGACAGGAATGGGAGAAAATGCTGTGTGGCGAAATCTATGACGCTCAAAATCCTGGCTTTCACAAGAAATTGATGGATACGCGCATGGCACTTCATGAATATAACAGTCTCCCTCCCGACCAAGAAAAACGCATGCGGCATATTCTGCACATGATTCTGGGAAGCCACGGGGAACACATGCTTATAAACCAGCCCTTTCGCTGCGATTACGGGTGCAACATATATATTGGTGAGAATTTTTTCGCCAATTTCAACCTCACGGTTTTAGACGAGGCAGAGGTGCGCATAGGCAGCAATGTGTTCATCGGCCCGAATGTAAGCATCCTGACAGCCTGCCACCCGACAGATCCCGACGAACGACGGGACGGGCGCCAGTGGGCCGAACCTGTCACCATAGGCAATGACGTGTGGATAGGCACGGCAGACGCATCTTAAATAAACTTAACGGCTGTTGACCAATATAAATAGGCT